>CAZOIS010000300.1:0-4009 GCA_964579865.1 uncultured Lentisphaeraceae bacterium
TTTTTTCGCGCACCGCAGGAGGCGTTTTTGTTATACTTTCCGCCATTATGAGTACGTACAGAGAGTTTCAGGAAGCGCTGCGCGCCACCGGACGTTACGAGACCGCGTCCACGCACCGACCGGCGGTCCAGCTGCGGATCAGCACGCTCAATTCTTTCCGCTATGCGTTCACGATCATCCGCATCTGTGCCCGGTGCGCCATCAAACATTTGTTCCATAAATTCGGGTACGAGGAATGGGCCAAGACCTGCATGGCCTCGGTGGCCTTCGCCGAAAAGCTGGGCGGCGTCGTGACGTTTGAGGGCTTCGAGCGGCGCGCCGCCTACAAAGGGCCGGTCGTCTACGTCTCCAACCACATGAGCACGCTGGAGACGATGGTCTTTCCGACGACGCTCCTCTCGTTCGGAAAGCTCGCCATCGTCCTCAAGAAAAGTCTGACCGAGATCCCGCTGGTGGGGACGGCCGCGCTTTCGATCGGCTCGATCCCTGTGACCCGCGCGAACGCGCGCGATGATCTCAAGACCGTGCTGGAGAAGGGCGCGCAGCGCCTGGCCGAGGGCCACTCGGTCCTGCTCTTTCCGCAGGGCACGCGGCAGGCCGTTTTCGACGGCAAGAAGTTCAATTCCCTCGGGTCGAAACTGGCGGAGCGCGCGGGCGTACCGGTGGTGCCGCTCGCGGTGAAGACCGATTTCCTCAAGACCGGCAAATGGATCAAAGATTTTGGCGAGGTGGACCCCAACAAGCCGATCCGCTTCGCCTGCGGCCCGGTGCTGCCCGCCGCCCTCGGCGCCCGTGCGACCCACGACCAGAGCGTCGCCTTCATCGGCGGCCAGCTCAAGACGTGGGGACTGCCGACGGTCGAGACCGATCCGGCGTGAGGCCGGCACCGCTCACTCGGTGATGCTCACGGCCGCGCCGTTCGGCAGGAGCGTGCAGAGCTCTTCGATGTCCGCGTTGCGGAAGCGCACGTAGCCCTCGTCCGAGGGGCGGCCGAGCGCCGCCGGGTTCTGCGTGCCGTGCAACCCCAGCCCTGACGCGTCCGGCGTGGCGCCGGTGGCGTCCAGCGCCACCCAGCGCGAGCCCAAGATGTTCCGGGCGTTGCCCGGCGCCACCGGCGTGCCGTCGGGCGGCCGGTAGAGCGGGTTCGCCACCCGGCTGCGGATGGCATACGTGCCGCACGGCACGGCGGCGGGGCGGCCGAGGCCGACCTCGTAGCGCTTGAAGAACTGGCCGTTGAGCGTCAGCACCGCGCTGCTCGACCGCTTGAACACCGTCAGTTCGAAGACGGGGGCCTGCAGCACCCAGATCTCGCGTCCGATGCGCAGCTGCTCCGGCTTGTCGATGCCGTTGGCTTTGAGCACATACTCCTGCGTGTTGCCGTAGCGCTTCGCGAGTTTGCTGACCAGGTCTCCCGCTGCGATGCGGTGTTTCGCTTTTTCCGGCATGGGCCGGTCGCCGAACGCCAGGGCCGTGTTCAGGGCTCCGATCTTGCGTTCCGCAAACGCCCGCACGTCGTCGGCGTCCTTTCGCAAAAGCACTTGCTGCAGCACGAGCCGCGCGTTCACCAGATCGTCTTCCGCCTCGTGTGCCGTCACCTGGCCGAGCAGCTTCCGGACCTCCGGGGATTGCACTTTGGCGGCGGGCGGGATCGAAACCTCCGCGTCGTGCCACCGGTCCCCTTTGGCGGGCGCGGCGGCAGCCGGCGGGCGATCCTTGCCGACGTTGGCCCCGATGCCGAAATTCAGGAAATGCCGCCACAGCGAGGGGCGCTCGCGCAGCGTCTCCACCTCGGGCAGGCGGTAGCGGGTCTGGCCCACGCCGTCGTCCGACACCGGCGCACGTTCGGACGTGCCGCCGCAGCCGCGGTAAAAGAGGAGCGGCAGGACGACCACCAGAATCAGCGCGGCCGGCAGCCAGAGCTTGCGGAACGGCGAGCTCTGTCGCTCATCGTATTCGATCCCGTATGTGCCTCGCTGCAGGGACATGGCAACTCGCTCCGCGTGAAGGGAGGCGTTCAGAGTTCATGGCGCCTGCCTGAAACTCTTAGCTCTTCTTCCCCAACTTTTCCAGCATTTCCCGCACCGACTGCTCAAGGCCCACGAAAAGCGCGCGGCAGACGATGCTGTGGCCGATGTTCAACGTGTCGAGGTGCGGAAGCGCCAAGATCGGCCCGATGTTATCGAGGCTCAGCCCATGCCCCGCATTCACTTTGAGGCCGAGCTCATGCGCGCGCTGGGCGGCCGCGATCAGGCGGCCCAGCTCCAGCTCGCGCTCCGAGCGCGTGTGGTTGGCATACGCGCCGGTATGCAACTCGATGTACGGCGCGCCGACCGCGGCGGCGGCCTCGACCTGGCGCGTCTCGGGGTCGATGAACATGCTGACGCTGATCCCCTCTCGGCGGAGCGACGCCACCACCGGGGCGAGCTCGTCGCGCTGCCCGGCCACGTCCAGCCCGCCTTCGGTCGTGAGCTCCTCGCGCCGCTCCGGCACCATGCAGACCTCGTCCGGCTTGACGGCCAAGGCCACGGCCACGACGTCGGGATTGTTCGCCATCTCGAGGTTCATGCGCGTCTTGAGCGACTTGCGCAGCGCATAGACGTCGGCGTCCTGGATGTGGCGGCGGTCTTCGCGCAGGTGGATGGTGATCCCGTGCGCCCCCGCCTTCTCACAGAGGGCGGCGGCCTCCACCAGACTCGGATACACCGTCCGCCGCGCTTGGCGCAGCGTCGCCACGTGATCGATATTCACTCCCAAACGAAACATGGAAAACACCTTTCGCGATAGCCCTTCACGATTTGCCTCACAGTATAGCGCACCCGTCGCCCCGCCGCAAACCCCGTCTCCGTGCTTAAGATCTGAATTCCCGACTTTCCACCGCGCCGCGAATCCGCTATGCTAATGAGAAGAATGTTTATAGAAAGTTTCTCCCCGTGTGCCGCGTGACAGACTGGTTTTTTTCGGGATCGACGATCGCCGGCTCCGGGCGACCTCCGCTATGACTGAGCCTTTCAAGTATCTCAAATCCGCACAGCTCACCGATGTCGGCCGCCGCCGCCTGCGGAACGAGGACGCGCTTCTGCGGCTGCCCGCGCACGGCGTCTTCTGCATCGCGGACGGCATGGGGGGCGTGCAGGGCGGCGCCTTCGCGAGCCAGGCGACCGTCGACGCGCTGGGCGAGGCCTTCACCGATTCGCCGGACGCGCCCTTCGCGCTGACGGCCCGGGCGTCGGCCCGCCTGGCCGCCCGCGCGCTCAACGCCGCGAGCGGGTGGATCAAACAGCGCGCCGACGCGCTGGGCTTTGCCGGATGCGGCTCCACCGCCGTGGTGCTGGCCTTCGACCGCGTCGACCCCTCCCGTGCGGCGGTGCTGCACGCGGGCGACAGCCGCGCCTACCGCCTCCGGCGGGGCGAGCTCGCCCGGCTCAGCACCGACCACTCGGTCGCCGCGGCCGTGGGCCTGGAGGACGACCGCGATCTGCCCGCCGCCTACCGCGGGGTCATCACCCGCGCGGTGGGGCTGGCCGACACCGTTGCGCTGGAGGTGACGGACGTCGACGTCCAGCCCGGCGACCTCTTTCTGCTCTGCTCCGACGGCCTCAACCAAATGGTGCCGGACGACCTGATCCTCGCGCGCCTGAGCGCCCCCCCCGGAACCCCGCTGAAGACGCTCGCGCGGGCGCTGGTGGAGGAGGCGCTGCGGGCGGGCGGCGAGGACAACGTCTCGGTCGTGCTGGTGCGCGTGGCGGACGCCCTGCCCGCGGCGCCGACGCAGGCGGTTCCGCCCGAGACCCTCGCCTTGGAGCAGGCGGGCGGAGCGGGGGAGGCGGAGCGGCCCGCCGCGCCGGCCCCTTCGGCGCCGGCCGATTCGACCATCCGGTTCCAGCTCCCGGCGGCCGCCGTCCGGCGGACGGCCTCGACGCGGCTGCTGATCGGCGTCGCGTTCCTGCTGGCCGCCGTGGTCATCGGCCTGCTGCTGCTGCAGCGCAGCTGCGGCGCCTGAGCGGCGGGA
>CAZOIS010000301.1:0-4008 GCA_964579865.1 uncultured Lentisphaeraceae bacterium
GCGTCTCCGCCACCTTCATCTCGCGCAGCTGGTCCTCGATGCGCGTCTTCTCCAGCTCCGTCGCCTTGTCGCGCCGGGCGGCCAGCTCCTGGGCACGCTCGATGTGCGCCATCAGCGCCTTGTGCGCGGCGTTGTATTCCGCGAAAAACGGGTTCTTGGCGGCCGCCACCTGCAGCAGCTCGTTCTTGCGGTTGGCGATCTTGCCGTTGAGCGCATAGTAAGCTTGGAGGTCCGCCGCCTGCCGCGGCGAGAGTTTCGTGTGCGACCCCGTGAAGAGAAACACGTCCTTGACGCCCACCAGCAGCGGCGCGGAGGGCGTCCCGTGCTCGAACAGCACGCACTCCACCATAGCCCCTTTGGAGGAGGTGCGGGTGCCGCGGAACTCCAGCAGCACGCCCCCTTCCACGGTGCCCACGCGGGCGCCTTCCAGCGTGTAGTAGGTCGTGCGCTGATGCGTGACGCCCCACCCCGGCTTCTCGCCGCGCTGGGCCAGATAGATGCCGTTCAGGGCCGGCGGCAGCTCTTCGGCGGCCGCAATCGGCACCGCCTTCTCCGTCGGGGCCTCCGGAGCCGGCTGATACGCCGCGGCAGGATCGCGCGCCGGCGCCGCCTTCAGCGAGGCCGCCGGACGCGCCGGTGCCGGCGCGGGCGGCTCCGTCCGCACAAACGCCGACAGATAAGGCCGGGCCAACGGCGCGGCGGTGTAGACCGCCGCCGTGCCCGCGGCCAGAGAAACGAAATATACGGGCCAGAAAAAACGCATAAGGCAAGGACTTTAACAAAAAACCGCCGCGCGGCTCAAGCGCGATCCGCCGCGCAGCGGGGAGGATTCTGACGTTGAACGGGGTGAGTCGTAAGGGGTACGCAGGGAGGGGGAGTTTTTTTAACGCGGCGACGCGGGGACGCGGAGTTTATTTTGTGTCTGTTGAAATAGCCTTGGCCGACGCGAACGGAAGAAATGTCCAAGCTCCAAGGCTGATACGCGTTTTCGCGGATGAGCGGGCGTCCGGGCGACATCAAGCCGTGCGGAATGGAGAGCAGGCGGGGACGCCTGCGGTCCCGGGAGGAACGCCGCCCCGCTCCTGGGAGCGCAGGCGTCCCCGCCTGCCAGCCTTGTCGTGCGCTCGTAAAACCGAAGTTTGAACGCGGCGACGCGGGGACGCAAAGTTTTTGTGTTTCCTGCGAAAGTCCTGGCTGACGACGCGCCGGCACAACCGTAGCGCGAGATGTCCCGGACCGCGCAGGCGCAGAAAGGTCCAAGCGCCGAGACTGATAAGCGTTTCTGCGGATGAGCGGATGGCCGGGCGGAATGAAGAGCAGGCGGGGGCGCCTGCGGTCCCAGGAGGAACACCGCCCCGCCTGCCCGCGCAAGCACACCACCTTCCCCTCCTCTCACTGCTTACGGTTTACGATTCACCACTCACGATCCACGACTCACCCCTCCTTCGCGCGCCCGATTTTCTTTTCCGACTAGGCTTGACCTTATTGCCGCATGGTGGCAAAATGACGTTCAATCAAATGTGAAAAGGCAGTCCGAGGACCGGTCTGCATGAAGGAGAGCGAAATGACCACCCGTAAAAATCAAGGCTTTACCCTCGTCGAGTTGCTCGTCGTGATCGGCATTCTCGGCATCCTTTCCGCAGCCCTCTTCCCGGCCATCTCCAACGCCGTGATGCAGGCCAACATGACGGCCGTCGGCACCCGCGGGCGCGATATTTACGTCGCCATCGTCGGCGCCAACACGGAGCGCGAGCCCCTCGGCCTCGGCAACGTGTGGCCCAAGACGGAGAAAGAGGAGGGCGCGGACAGCTCCGACGAGGACATCGCGTCCCAGACCTTCTCCGACAGCAGCAAGTATTTCTACTATCTGGTCGACGGCGAGAACATCGGCAAGGAAGAGTGGTCGCCCTACGTCGCGGGCCTCGACTATTCCAAGCTCTCCGGCGCGGGCGTCTCCGCCAAGTCCGGCTCCGGCGAACTCAAGGCCGAGAACAACATGTGGTGCATCGGCGGCAACGTCCGCGACGAGATGGAAGACATCATCCCGGTGCTGGTCACGCGCAACTTCGACTGCTCCAAGCTCTACAAAGACCTCGAGGACGCCACCGAGACCAAGAAGATCGACAGCTGGAACAGCAGCACCTATAAGGCGCCCTTCTCGAACAAGGCGTTCGTGATGATCCGCAAGGGCGGCGCGATCTTCAAGGCGCGCGACAAATACGCGTCGGTCCGCGTGATCTATCAGGGCCAGTCGTTCAAGACCACCATCCAGGGCAGCGATTCGGCCGCCTTCACCTACCTCGGCCCCGACAACAAGCAGGACCCCCAGTAAGCTTTCGGCGAGGCGACGGTTTCGATACGAGGGAGCGGTTCGCCGCTCCCTTCTTTTTTGGCGGAGGGACAATCGGCATGATCGCGCGCGTGGCCACCGAGGTGTCAGCGGACCGGCTCTTCGACTACGCCGTGCCCGAAGACCTCGCGCCGCGCCTCCGCGCCGGACAGCGCGTCCGCGTCCCCTTCGGCCGGAAGTTTGTCGACGCGTATGTGATCGAGCTGCGCGACGAGGCCGCAGGCACCACACCGGAAGAAAGAGCAGGCGGGACGCCTGCGCTCCCAGGCAAGGCGCTCCCGGGCGGGTCGGCGGTTGACCATGGATCCAACCCGGGACCGCAGGCGTCCCCGCCTGCTTTCTTTCCCCGCGCCCCGCTTTACCCGACCGACCGTGCGGTCGCGGAGGCTGTTTTCCGCGATACCCGGCATTGGCACTCCCGCGATTACCTGCCGCATTTCGACACCCCCGGCCTCGTGCAGGCGATCACCTTCCGGCTGGCCGACAGTCTGCCGGCCGACGTCCTCGCACGCTGGAAGGCGGAGTTGCGGATCGGGGCGGACACCGACCGGCTCGATCCCCGCCACAGCGAGCTGCGCCGCCGCATCGCGCATTTTGAGGACAGCGGACAAGGCGAATGCCTCCTGCGCCGGCCGGATGTCGCACAGATCGTCGAAAGCGCCCTGCTCCACGCCGACGGACAGCACTACCGGCTGTTGGAATGGTGCATCATGCCCAACCACGTGCATACGCTGATCGAAGTGGCGGAGGGCCAGACGATCCCGGCCATCGTCCAACGATGGAAATCTTTCACCGCGCACGCCATCAACACCCTGCTGCACCGGTCCGGCACCCTGTGGCAAGTCGAGTATTACGACCGCTTCATCCGTAACCCTGAACACCTCGCGAGCGCCCGCGCGTACATCCGCGACAATCCGGTCAGCGCGCGGCTTGTGTCCGTTCCCGAAGCCTGGCCGTTCAGCAGCGCCCGCCGCGGAGAGCTGAATCGTGGAAGAGCAGGCGAGACGCACTCGGACGGGACGACGCTTCCCCACGGACCCACACCAGAAGAAAGAGCAGGCGAGACGCCTGCGCTCCCAGGCGGGACGCACTCAAGCGGGACGCTCCCAGGCTTCTTTCCGAAACTCGCCGCCCGCCCCCCCGCCCTCAAATCCATCCTCGCGCTCGACGACGACGTGCCCTACCTCTCGCCCGCGCTGATCAACCTCGCGCGCTGGATGGCCGACTACACCTGCGCGCCCTTCGAGCTGGCCCTGCGCTGCATGCTGCCCGCCGCCGTGCGCAACGGCGCCATGAAGGCCAAGGAGCAGCTCTACGTCTCGCCCTGCGAGGGCGCCTTCGCGCTGACCCCGCGCCAGGCCGAGCTGCTCGCCAACCTGCGCCGCGTGGACGGCGGCTGGCTGCACAGCCTCACGCGGGAGTTCGCCTGCACGCCGCAGACCCTCAAGGCCCTCGCCGCCAAAGGGGCCGCCGTCATCGAGCGGCGCCAGATGCGGCGCGACCCGCTCGCCAACCGCAAGGTCCTGCCGACCCGACCCCTGCCGCTCATGCCCGAACAGGCCGCCGCCCTGAGCGTGATCCTCGCAACCCTCGAGCCGGAGGCGCGACGTGGCGGCGAAGACGGACCGCCCGCGGGAGAAGGGAAGCCGGACGCGCCG
>CAZOIS010000302.1:0-3991 GCA_964579865.1 uncultured Lentisphaeraceae bacterium
GCCGGAAAGCGCTGTCCGGACCAGCGTCGCGCAGACCGGCATCCGCCCGGACGAGTGGGACCTCGACCTCCTGCTCCGCCTCAAACACCGCTTCGGCGTCTCTGCCGAAACGTTCAACTACCGCCTGCTCGAACTCGACCTCATCACGCCCGTGCGTCAAGCCGAACTCCGCACGGCGATCAAGACCCACTACGACGCCCACGCCTTCGCGGAACCCGGCCAGAGCCGTCGCATCCTCTCGCCCAACGGTCGCCTCGGCGACCTGCTCCACACCGCGCTGTTGCGCAGCGAGCGCGAAGCCCGCGAGATTTCCGTCCGCCTGAAAAACCTCACCCTCCACGCCGAACGCTGAGCGTCATAAAAAAGGAGAACGCCATGTCTAAAAAAACCCTTCCGGTTCCCAGCACCGAAGCTTCGCTCGCTCCGGTTTCCGGCCTGTTCGGCTGGATTCCCACCTGGATCGTCGGCCGGCGCCACTACGACGCAGTTCCTCCGGCCGGCGTCACCTTGGTCTGCGAGCGCCAGCCGGACAACCCCAGCGACACGGAAGCCATCGCCGTCTACGCGCCGGGCGGCGGCCAAACCGGGCATCTGCCGCGCTGCGATGCCGCCTACCTCGCGCCGCTGGTTGACCGCGGCGTCGTGCGTTTGGAGGCGCGGCTGTCCGGACCGGACGATCCGGACAACCGCACGCCGATCCGGCTGGAAGTCTGGCCTGCCGAGCAGGCGGCCGATCTGGCGGGCCGTCACGCCGACACCGCCGAGGCCGTCTGGCATCATCAGCTTCTGGGATTGTGGCAGAACCGGGCCCGCTACGCACATACCGCGCTCGACGCGTTCCGATCTGAGGTGCGGGCGCATTTCCACGCGGGCGGCCTGTGGCCCGAGACACAACTCCTGTACCGGCTGCTCAAAGGCACCGTCGCGGACGGCGCGGCGGCCGCGGAGCAGGCCCGTCTGGAACAGATGCGGCGCGAGGCGGAGGCGGCTGAACGGAGCCGCGCGGCGCAACTGGCCGAATGCCGCGCCGCGATCGCCTGCGAGGCGTGCGGCCCGCTGCTGCCTTTCGGGCACCTCTCCGTCCTGCCGCTGCGCGCGGCGCGCCCGGCAGCGGCACTGCCGATCGCGTCAGCCGTGCGCCAAGGCACCGCAGCGATTTCGTGCGCCACAGAGAGCGACGACCTCTGTAAGTTGCGCGTGAAGGTCGAACGGGGCCAGTGCGTGTTCGCTGTTAAAGGCGAGGAGCTCGACACGACGCTCGGGCGCGTCCGGGTCCTGCACGACTCCGTGTTCGCGCCGGGGCTCGTGCCGGACCAGTTGTTTTATGTCGTCAAGGCCAACGGCGAATCGCCCAATCGGCGCAAACCGGTCTTCATGGCCGACGCCGTCATGCCGGAGCCCGCCCTGCCTGCACTGCCGGGGGAGGCCACGGGCTTCGCCGTCTTCCGAGGCGCGGAATGTCTGGAGATCGCGCTCTTCACGCAGCCCGGCAGCGCGGCCGCAGCGCTGCCCCTGCTGCGCGCCAGGTCCTGGCATCTCAAGCCCGCCTCGCCCGCGCCGTCGGCAGCCGAAGCCTTCGCCTCGGTCCGGCCGCTCTTCACAGACGCGGCACTGAAACCCGCACCGCCCTACATCGACTTTAGCGACTGTCCCGGCCTCAGCGGCGAGGCTTTCATCCTCGGCGGCAGCCTGGTCTACCTGCGCGTCAAGGTCAAGGAACACGCGTGTGGCCACTCCAGCCTCTTCGGCCTCGGCCTCTCCGGCAAACTCGACCTCCTCGAAGGCGCCGGCGAAGACCAAACCCTGTTCGTTGAAGCCGGAGCGGTTGAAGGCGAGCGCCCCGTGCCTGACATCGCCTATGCCGGAGAAGTCGGGCGGCCGGAACAACGTTCGCAAGTCGTTTGAGCTTTCACCCCTGACGTCGAGCGGTCCCGTGGTACGGACATCACGGGAGCCCCTCTCTGCCCTTTGAAAACCGCTCTTCCCCTGTTCAACAACGTATTTTCAATGCGCTTTCTTGTTGCCCAATTACCGTCATTTTGGCACAGTGACCATGAGGGGTTATGTGTTAGACTGACTGAGGGGGGGGGGGGGGGACTTATGACGACAAGAACGAAGATCATGTACGCTTGGATCGCATCCTCGCTGTACGCCTTGCTGGCTCATCCTCAAGAGCTAAGGGAGCTAAAAACAATCTATGAACGAACCCGTGCCGATATTGTGAACGCTTATTCCAAGGCCATTAATCAGGAGCAGACTCACTATGCTGGGGCCTTGGAGATCTTGAAAAATTTGGCAATCGAGCGAAAAGACCTGAAACAATCTAGCGCCGCGATCGCAGAACTTGATCGTTTCAACAAAACGAAAACCCTTCCTCCGGTCCCTGTCCCCGATCAAATCCCTCCGATCAACGCCGCGCAGTCGGCCTACGTCCAAAAATCCTTACAACACGAACTGGCGTGTGCAGAGAAACAAGGCAATCTGACGGCTAAATACTGGGAGGTGCTGACCAAACTCAAGAAAGAAATGGACAAGACCGGCCAAACCAACGAGTCAAATAGCGTTTCGCTGGAATGTGACAATGCAGTCGCCTTGCTGAAACGCCTCACAGACCAGAGCGCCGCGATCAAAGAAAGCCAATCCAAGGAACCCTTGAGAACCGAGGCCAAAAAGCCCCCGCAACCCTCAACGCCCGGAACGACAAAGCCATACCCCGACAGCAAAACACAGAACTCGAAAGGGGATGATACTCGAACCCGTTTGCTCGACATCAACTCAGCGTCGAAAGAAGAACTTATCCTGTTGCCAGGCATCGGCGAAAAAATGGCCGACCGGATCATCGCCGCCAGACCCTTCAGGGATATACATGACCTCACAACGGTTTCTGGCATTGGCGATAAGAAATTTAATGACTTGAAAGACTTGATACAGGTAGATCCTAAGCGGCGGGAATGAAGGCCCGCGCATCTTGGCCACGGGCGGCCCGCCGATTCTGGCCATAAAATCACCCATTGCCTTCAACGGCGCGGCCCATTGAAACGGTTTCAGGTGAACTCGTTTCGCTCGCCAAAAGAATCGCCCGGACTTCCTTGTACTGCTCAAGGCGCGCGTAATCTTTCGCCCCGGGATCGGCGATGCGGGACAGGTCTGAGTTGTCCGCGTTGTCCGCCAGCTTCACCGCGCGGGCGATTGGATTCGCCGCCGCACGGCAGGCGCCCTCGATGCGGGTTTCACCGGGCCGTGCCGTCACCGCATCAACCGCAGCCAAAACCTCCTCGCTGAAACCTTCCTTGGCCAAGTCCTCCAGCGTCACGTCCGAATCCTCTACAACATCATGCAAAACGGCGACGATCCGGGTGCTTTCCCCTTCGACATGCAGCATGACCCGCAGTGGGTGCAGAATATACGGCGCACCTGCCTTGTCGGTCTGACCGTCATGGGCCTTTGCGGCGATCGCGATGGCCCGGTTCAGTGTGGACATGCACTCATTCCTTTATTTCGCCCGGCGGCTCACAACACCTGCCGGGGCTGTGAACACGACGAGGCCCGGGAACTCACCCCAGCTAAATGGCTCGCCGCACGCACGCCGGTATCACGCACCGCTTGATGCTGCCGCCGTCAAGACGGTCAAAGTTCAGCCGCTTACTTTTGATTTTCATTCAACTTCCATTTCCCGAACGTCAGCGGTGAGGCGGCTGTATCCCGTCGCCCCCACCGCTTGGTTCGGAAGTCGTTTCAGAGTTGTTTAACGTAGTCTTGCCCTGCGTAGAAGAAACGAAGGACATAGACCTTGCGGGCTTTCCCGTCAAGCCGGAAAATCAGCAGGTAATTGTTAATCAGCGCTTTGCGGTATCCTTTTCTCTTTAGATACGTGTCTTCGCATTCACAAAACATTCGTGGTGTGCGACGGAGACTTCCATAACAGGCTTCGACGTTGTCCAAAAACGTCCCGGCTGCTGGCGGATTAGCCAGTTTAACAGCAATTTATTCC
>CAZOIS010000303.1:0-3988 GCA_964579865.1 uncultured Lentisphaeraceae bacterium
TGTCAGTCGTTGGCCCGCACCTTGCGGTTTTCCGGCAGCGGCTCCGGCGGCTGGCCGAAGAGCAAGACCGCCGGGTTGGCGCTCAGCTCGCCCACCGCGCGGTCGAGTCCGGCCGAGGCGTTCCGCAGGTTCTCGATCAGCTCGGCGAGGGCGCCCTGCTGGGCGAGGGCGGTGCGGTTGAGCGTCCGGGCGGTCTGGTTCAGCGAGCCGACCGTCTGTTCGATCGTCGAGCTGTTGTTGGTGACGACCCCGTTGAGCGCCTCCACCAGCACGCGGGCGCGGGCGGCGAGCCCGCCGAGGGATTCCGCCAGCGGCTTGATCTGGCCTTCGACCCCTTCGGCGGAGCGGCGGGCGCTGGCGACGGTGGCGGACAGGTCGGCGGGCAGCTTGCTCAACTCCGGCGCGTCGATGAGCTTTTTCAGCGACTGGTTCGTCGTGCGCAGTTCGCCCAGCAGGGCGGCGGACTCCGCGCTGAGGGTGGCGACGTCGGCCTTGCTGAGCTTGTCCTGGAACACATTGAGCGTTTCGATCAGCTCGTCGCCGAGGGTCGGCAGATCGACCGCGCTCAGCTTGACGAACACGTCATCGATCGCTTTTTTAAAGTTGGTCATCGTGCTGGCCGTGGCCGGGATATACGGGTGGTGAGGGCGCCAGGAAGGGGCGAGCGGCCCCCCCTTGTCCTTGGCGGACACGGAATAATCCAATTCGAGAAACGACAGCCCCGTGACGCCCGAGGAGGCGATCTTCACGCGCAGCCCCTGTTTGACGAGGCCGCCCAGGACCGATTCGGCCGCCTGGCTGCTGATCAGCCCGAACTTTTCGGGATCCAGCGCCATGACGACCAGGATCTGCCGGGCGCTGTCATGCGTCAGCAGCTCGTCCTTGTGGTCGCCGTACTCGCTGTAGACGAAGCCGATGCGCTTGACCTCGCCGACCGGCACGCCGCGGTACTTCACGGGCGACCCCAGATCCAGGCCGGTGACCGACTCGGCGAAGTAGGTTTCGGCCAGCACCACTTTCTTGTTGAAGACGCGGGCGCCCGCGATGCCGATCACCAGCAGGATCAGCGCGGCGCCGCCCAAGACGAAGAAACCGATTTTCGCGTAATTGGCTTTGTTCTCGTTCATAACAGGTTCCTCACCCCAGCCCTCGCGGGCAAGGCACGGGGGCTATCCCCTACTTTTCCTCGCGGTTGAAAAAGGCGCGCACGGCCGCGTCGGCGCACTGGTCGCGCAGCTCGGCGGGCGAACCTTCCGCGACCAGGCTTTGCCGTGGCTTGTCCAGCATGATGCACCGGTCCGCCACGGCGAAAATGCTGGCCAGCTCGTGCGTGACCATCACCACCGTGATCCCCTGCGTGTCGCGCATCCTCAGGATCAGGCGGTCCAGCCCGGCCGAGGTCACGGGGTCCAGCCCGGCCGAAGGCTCGTCGAGAAAAAGAATCTTGGGGTCCAGCGCCATGGCCCGCGCGATCGCGGCGCGCTTTTTCATGCCGCCGCTGATGTCGGAGGGGAAATAGTCGGCGTACTCCTTGAGCCCGACCAGCTCCAGTTTCATTTCGGCCACGAGGTTGCGCGCCTCGCGCGGCAGGTCGGTGAAAGACTCCAGCGGCAGGCAGACGTTCTCCAGCAGGGTCATCGAGCCGAAGAGCGCCCCGCTCTGGTAGGTGACGCCGAAGTGCCGGAGCGCGCGCGCGCGCTCCGCCTCCGGGCCGCCGAAGATGCGGTCGCCCATGAGCCGGATCTCGCCTTTGAGCGGCGGGGTCAGGCCGATCATGTGCTTGAGCAGCGTGCTTTTGCCGCAGCCGGAGCCGCCGAGGATCGTAAAGACCTCCCCGTGGCGGACCGTGAAGGCGACGCCTTTAAGCACCGGGCTGTTTTCATAGCCGGCGTCCACGTTTTCCACGGCGATGACCGTTTCTTCAGACATGGCTCAGACATTCAGCAGATAGAACAGGACGGCGAAGATGCCGTCGAAGACCGTGATCAGGATCAGGCTGCCCACCACGGCGGCGGTCGCCGCGCGGCCGACCGCGTCGGCGGTGCGCCCGGTCTGCAGCCCGTGCGAGCAGCCGACGAGGCCCACCAGCAAGCCGAACACCGCGGCCTTGAGAAGCCCCAGCAGGATGTTGCTCAGCGTGGTGGCGTTGATGACGTGCTGCCAGTACGTGGTGGCCGGCACGCCGAGGGAGGTGACCACGACGACCCCGCCGATCAGGCCCGCGATGATGGCGAAGATGCTCAGGATCGGCATGACCAGCGTGGCGGCGATGACGCGCGGCAGCGCCAGAAAGATCACGGGCGGCAGCCCGAAGGTGACCAGCGCGTCGATCTCCTCGTTCACCTTCATGGTGCCGATCTCCGCGGCAAAGGCGGAGCCCGAGCGGCCCGCCAGGATGATGGCGGTGATCAGCGGGCCCAGCTCGCGGAAGAGGCCGATGGCGATCAGGTCCGCGACGTAGACCTCCACGCCGAACTGGCGGAACGAGGTCGCCGACATGAACGCCAGGATCAGGCCGAGCAGAAAGCCGATCAGCAGGGTGATGGGCAGCGCGTCGATGCCGGCGCGCTCGAAATGCAGCATCGTGTCGCGCAGCCGCAGGCGGCCCGGCCGGACCAGCAGCGTGAAGGCCGAGACCGTGGCCTCGCCGAGGAAGGCCATCTGCTCGCAGATGTCCCGCCAGATGTTGACCGCCGCCTGGCCGGCCTGTTCCGAGGTGTGCGTGTTCCGGATGGGCACGGCCGTTGCGGGGTCTTCCGTGAAGCGGTCGACGTTGAAGAGTTTCAGCGTGCGCGCCACGATCCCCCGGCCGTCCCGGCACGCGACGGCGAAGCCCTGTCGGGTCGAGCGGCGGTACACCTCCACGATCAGCGCCTCGCCCGAACCGTCGCAGGCCCGCACCTGGTCGGCGTCGAGGGTGAGCGCGTCGTCGCGCCCCAGCCGCTCCACGTCGGGCAGGCAGTCGCGCCAGAACGTGGCCACGGTGTCCGCGGTACAGGTTTCAGGAAGGATGAGGTTCATGGCTGTTTGAAGCCCTTTTTTCGCATTAAGCTTACACGTTGTGCGCCCCGCGTTCAAGGCGCCATTTCCTTTAAGGAGGAAGGAGGAGGGAGGAGGGAGGAGGGAGGAAGGAGGAGGTGTGTCCTGTGGAGCGCGGCGCCGCTTTTTGTATCAGGGCCTCCACAAAAGCGCTGCCGGACGGCGCTGTGTCACCGCGCTCCGAACGGAACCGCAAACCTGCCGCCTGACCTTCAACCCTTTTCACCGCACCCTTTTTTGAAAAAGTCCAATTCTCGTGTTTGCCATGGCGCGGAGAATCCGGTATAGTTATTTTTAAATCACGGTTGGGAACTTGGTAAACGGGCAGGCCGTTTCACCGTTTTCGCAATTGAGGCGAGGTTATCATGAAAAAAATGTTGTTCGGTTTGGTGCTGGCTGGTTTGGTTGTTTTCGGCGCGCGTGCCGCGGAAAACGTGCGTTGGCCGGTGTGGTTCGCCTTCAACGACACGGAAGACATTGACGTGGTCGGCTTGCGCATGAACCTGGCGGTCGGCCAGTGCGAGCAAGTGAGCGGTTTCGACCTCGGTCTCGTCGGCCGTTCCCAGTATTTCAACGGCTTCCAGCTCAACCTGTGGCACAACGACGTGAAGGATGCGACGGCGGGCTGGCAGCTCGGCTGCTACAACTCGACCGGGCTGGGCGATATGGTGGGCCTGCAGTCGGGCCTCTGGAGTGAGGCGCAGACCCTGTACGGCGTGCAGATCGGCCTCGTCAACCTGGCCGACTACGTCAAAGGCCTGCAGATCGGCCTCATCAACCGTGCGGAAGGCATGTACGGTTATCAGATCGGCCTCGTCAACATCATCCGCGGCAGCGAAGTGCCCTTCTGCCCGATCCTGAACGTCGGCTTCTAAGGCGCCGCCGGCCGTATGGTTTGAAACGCAAAGCGTGGCCGTTGAGAGCCGCCTTTGCGTTTTTGTTTTTTTAC
>CAZOIS010000304.1:0-3969 GCA_964579865.1 uncultured Lentisphaeraceae bacterium
CTGGGGCGAACCGGGCCGACTGAAGTCGGTACACCAGCCTGTGCCGCATCAGTTGCGCTTTCCCTCGCGCTTCGTCTGCCCCCCCAGACGCTAACCGAATACGTCCCATCTCGCTTCCTGCTTGCCAGCGGCATTCAGCTTGTGCTGTAATCGATACGCGATGGAAAAAAAGAATTCTTATACGTTTGTGCTCAACAAAGAGCAGCAGGAAGCGCTGAAAATCCTGCTCAAGATGGGCAATTATCGCCCGAAGCAGGTGCCGCACACCGTGATCGCGGTCGAGGCGCAGGACTGCGTCGTCAACCTCTACACCAGCGGCAAGTGCCTGGTGCAGGGCAAGGGCGCTGAAGATTTCGTCCTCTTCTTTCTGGAGCCGAACGTGCTGCAGTCCGCCACAGTCGGCTATGAGGAGACGCTCAACCCGGATCTCGTGGCCCCACACATGGGCATCGACGAGAGCGGCAAAGGCGATTTCTTCGGGCCGCTGGTGGCCTGCGCAGTCTATGTCGACCCCGACATCGCGCACGCGATGCAGGAACTTGGCGTCAAAGACTGCAAGCAACTCAGCGACAAAGCGGTTTTTTTCATCGGGACCAAGACACGCCAGTTGCTCGGGCCCAAACGCTTCGCCATGGTGTCGATCGGCCCCGAGACCTATAACCGGCTCTACGCCAAGATCCGCAACGTCAACTCGCTGCTGGCTTGGGCGCATGCGCGCTGCATCGAGAATCTGCTGGAAACCGTGCCGGATTGCCCGCGTGCCGTGGCCGACCAGTTCGGAGCCAAGCAGGTGATCGAACGGGCGCTGATGAAGAAGGGGCGCTCGATCAAGCTCGAACAGCGCCATAAGGCCGAGTCGGACATCGCGGTCGCGGCGGCCTCCGTGCTGGCGCGCGAAGCCTTTTTGCGCGGTTTGGGCCGCTTGGGCGAAACACATGGCATCCAGGCGCATAAAGGGGCTTCGGAGCAGGTCAAGGCCTCGGCCATCGAACTGGTCAAGAAAGCCGGCCCCGAAGTGCTTCTCAAAACCTGCAAATGTCATTTCAAGACCACGGATCAGGTGCTGGCCGCCTGCGGCTCATCACGCGCCGCGCTCGGCCCTGAAGGCCAGGCCACTTCACGTAGCCAAGAGAAGACCTCGTAACCGGGAAACGGGGGACGGGAAGTCGGCAGTACCGGTAGTACCGGCAGGTGCGGGAGACAGAAACCCGAAACCAGAAACCCGAAACCAGAAACCAGAAACCCGCCCCGCTCACTCCACCCATTCACGCATGCGGCGGACCTCCCAGCGTCCCGGCTGCCACTGCTTACAGCGCCGCCCGTACGCATCGACCGCCTCGACCCAGCACCCCTCGAGCCACACACGCTCCTCGCGCTCCCTCCAGTAACCGCGCGGCGCCACCACCACCACCGGCGTGGGAGCCACCACCACCGGCGGCGCGATGAGCACGGGTGGCGGCAGATAGCCGAAAGGGTGCGGAGGCGGCATCGGGCGACCGTGATGGTGGAAGCGCCCGGGATGACGGGCGGGCCCCCGTCCTCCGCCGTTGATTCCGAGAGCGAAAAAACTGCCGCCGCTGCCGACGCCCAACCCGACACTCACGCGGTCCGCGCGCGCCGGCACAGCCAGCAACAGACCCGCCGCGATGACCGTTCCAAAAAACGCTGCTTGCTTCATGGTGTTCATGTCTCCGCCTTTCTGACGCCTGCGGACGGCCCCTCCGCCCTTTGGATGCGTCGATTAAACATGTGCATTAAACGCTTGATTAATCGTTCTATTGCCGAGCCCTCACTTTTTTTTTGCCGGCGGCAGGCAATTGTGGCTTAATACGCCGTACACAAAGGACGAACTGAGATGGCCGAACTGATTGTTGCGTTGGATGTTTCTTCCACGGCGGAGGTCGAACAGACCGTCGACCGGCTGGGCGATGCGGTCACTTTTTACAAGATCGGGCTGGAGCTCTTCAGCGCGGCCGGACCGGATGTGGTGCGCGCGGTGAAAAGCCGCGGCAAGCGCGTCTTTCTCGACCTCAAGCTGCACGATATCCCACGCACCGTGGAACGCGCGGTCAGCGCCGGCGCGTCGCTGGGCGTGGACCTGATGACGATCCACGCGGCCGGCGGGAAAGCGATGATCCAGGCGGCCAAGACCGCGGCGCTCGGCGCCGGCGCCGGCGCGAATGCCCCCAAAATTCTCGCCGTCACGATCCTGACCAGCCTGGATCAGTCCGACCTCGATGACATCGGCATCACCCGTTCGATGACCGCGCAGGTCGAGGCGCTCGGACGGCTCGCCTGTGGCAACGGCGCGGACGGCATCGTCTGCTCGCCGCGCGAAGTGGCCGCCCTGCGCGCGGCGCTGGGTCCGCAGGCGCTGCTGGTGACCCCGGGCGTGCGCCCTGCCGGCGCGGAGGTGGGTGACCAGAAGCGTGTCGCCACGCCGGCGCAGGCGGTGGCGGACGGTTCTACCCACCTCGTTGTGGGCCGCCCGATCCTCGCGGCGGCCGACCCTCGCGCCGCCGCGCGCGCCATCGCCGCCGAAATGGCTGGGCACTAACGCGGGCCGCGCCCGCAACCCCAAATTCTCACCACGAAGGCACGAAGTTTTTTAATGCCTTACCATAAAAGGTGGGGTTCCGGGATGCGCTCTCCGCCTCGTACCGGTTGTACGAGTTCTGGGCGAGGCCGATTTTACGGGCGAATTCCGCCTGTTTCAACCCGCCCCGCAACGTTCTCTGGTCAGCTTGCCGCGCGGGGCGGGGACGGAAAGGTCGTAAAGCTCGTGCGGGGCGATGTCTTGCCCGTTGGGCCATTCGATGCCGCTGCCGCCGGGGGAGACGCGGACGGAGCGGAAGTAAGCCGCTTCACGCAACTCGCCGAACCACGGCCCGTGAATGTAGGGCGAAACGTCAAAAATCCGCTCTTCGCCGTCCGCGTAGGTCAGTTTAACGGAGCGTTCGTCCAACGGTTTGGCGCTGAGAATGGCGGGTTGGAGCATATCGTAGCCTTATTTCAGGGGGTCGATTTTGCTGAAGCCCTCGCCGGTGGCGAGGGTTGTCCAGTTGGCGGCGAGTTCGTCGCGGTGGATTTCCATCCAGGCGTCCAGCAAACGACGCTTGGCGAGCGGAAATTCACCTTCAAGCGTTTCGCCGTCCAAGGAGATGACCACTTCATTGCCTGCATATTCGGCATGGATATGCGGTTTGGCGTGGCGGGCGGAGCGCTCGCAGTACATTCTGACAATGATGCCGTAAAACATCGAGAGAATAGGCATGGCTCAACCTCCTTGAAAGACATGCCTATGTTATCAGAGCGGTCCGGCGGGTGCAAGAAGGGGGTTCCCGCCACGAAGGTTTCAGGTTTCGGGTGTCAGGTGTGCCGGAACGGAAGTGTCGACGGTTGATTCCGAACCTCTGACATCCGACCTTCGGCTTGAACGTCGGCAATTGAACATCAGGGGCGCACCTTCCGACCGGCGAGCGCCGCGAGCGAGCGCGTGAGGTTCACGATCGACTCGGCCTGGCTGGCGATTGTCAGATCCTTCCGCCCGCAGGCGGGGCAGTAGGCGGCGCCGGGGTCGCGGATCCCGGCGCTTTTATCCGGGAGGGCAACCGTCGCCGGAGCGTCATTCCCGCCGTCGAGGCCGAGCAGCCAGTCCGTAGAGACGCCCAGGCGCGCCACCAATCGGGAAAGGACGCCGATGTCGGGGACGCGCTCTCCCGACTCGTAACGGTTGTACGAGTTCTGGGCGAGGCCGATTTTGCGCGCGAATTCCGCCTGTTTCAAATCGCCCCGCAGCGTCCTCGATCTGTCTGAAAATAGGCTCACAAAAATATTCCCCAATTGGTATTCACTTGCTTTCCCAAACGGGATACAATCATACTGTTCAGTCAAAAAGGCTCTGTTTAATTTTGGGCTAGAGCAGTTTAAGTTAAAGTGTAGCCGCATGAGGCAAACCAAGATTGAGCG
>CAZOIS010000305.1:0-3900 GCA_964579865.1 uncultured Lentisphaeraceae bacterium
CCAGTGCCCGTGGAAGGTCACATGGTCGACGCCCAAGAGCACGATGCCGCGGCCGAGCGGGTCGATCGTCCACCAGCGTCCGTCGGGCTTCTGCACCACGCGGAAAAAGCCGGTTGCGGTGTCTGTGATTTGGGGCACGGCGTTGTCCATCGCGTAGGCCGGGAAGACGGGCTCGCTTTTTATTTCCGCTGCGGGATCGGATTCCTCGGCGCGAAGATTCCGGAACGTGCCCGTGATGCCCGAGATGTGCAGCGCGGGGCGCCCGCGCCGCACGGCTTCGGCCGTGAAGCCGAAGCGCCTGCGCAGGATCGGCTTGCCGTCCGGCGCGAGGATCGTGCCCGTGATGCCGTGCGGGTCCATGCTCAGCGCGAAGGTGTGCGGCTGGCCGAACACCCAGCGGGTTCCGCTTTCCTCGTTGATTTCCATCTTTAAATTGTTCTGGGACAGCCACTCGCCGTCGCGCATTTCGGCCAGTTCCACGTTGTGGCTGCCGCCGTGCTCGGGAGGCGCCTGCACCAGCGCCAGATGCCAGAAGTTGCGCGCGTCGTCCACGATGGCGATGGCGGCGACCTCCCATCCGCTTTTTACCGCTTTGAGAGGCGTGAAGACCGCTTCGACCGTCACGTTCGAAGCGAGCGGCGCCGCTTGGCAGACGGCGATCCCATGACCGTTCGACAGCGTGCAGTGGATGCCGTCCGTCCGGAGCTTCCAGACCATCGGATCCGCGTCCCAGCCTTCCGCCGTGGGAAGCGGCCTCATCTCCGCCCCCGCTATCCCCGCCATCATCAGCAGCAATGCCAACACTTTCTTCATCGTTTTCCCCGATCCCCAATGGTTATTGAACAACTTTTAGCATAACACAGCTTCATCGGCGCGGGCCGCGGCCGGGGTGCCGTTGCCATGTTCCCGGTTCTTCGGGCAGGCCGCGAAACAGCGGCCGCAGGCCACGCAGCGGATGCGGTCGGCTTCGTGCAGCGCGCGGCGCTGAAGCCGCGTCAAAGCCAAGAGGCGCAGGACCAGGACGGCGCCGATGAAGACGCCCGCGCCCGCGCACCCTTTGCGGAAGCGCGCGAGGGTCGCGGCGGCCCGCGCTTCGGCCTCTTCGCGGCTCTGCCCCTTCCGTTTGAAAGCTTCGATCTCGGGATAACGCTCTTCGTCCGCCGGGGTCGCTTTCGCCAGCCGGTCGACTAAGACCAGGTCCGGATGCGCGCGCGCGACGAATGCGCCGGAGAGCCATCCCGCGCCGGCGCAGCCCGCGATCACGACCGGGGCCAGCGCCAACATCACGATGAACCGTTTGAACTGCGCGCGGCGCGCCGCGCCGCCGAGCGCCGCGCGCGGCGTGACGATCGCGTCCACCGGGCATGTTCCCGTGCACAACCTGCAGTTGATACATTCCTGCGCCGTCACGTGCACGGGTTTCCACGCCAGTCGGGCGCACATCTCCAGCAAGACGCCGTAGGGGCAGAAGTAACGGCAGTAGGGGCGTGCGACCACGAGCCCCACCAGCAGCACGGCCATGCCGGTCAGCAACATCGGCAGGGGCGCTTGCCGCCGGAAGAAGCCCACGAAGGGATCGGTGCGGCAGATCAGAAATCCTGCGCCGTTGACGGCATAGACGAGCCCCACCGAAAGCACCGTCAGCGGCACCAGGCGCAGCACGGCGTCGAGCGGCCTCGGGACGCGCTGGGGTTTGACGATGAAGAGATCCTGCAGCGCGCCCAAGGGGCACACCGCGCCGCAGAAGACGCGCCCGAACAGCAGCGCGGCAAGGAGCGGCAGCGCGAACAGGGCCGCCGCGAACCAAGGCAGGCCGCCGCCGCACCAGGCCGCCGCCGCCACATTCTGCACCGATCCCACCGGGCAGATGCACCCGTGCCGCACGAAGCCGAACCAGGCGAGGCAGAGCAGAGAGAAGGCGAGGATCCACCGCCGCGACCGCGCTTTCCGCACGAGCCAGACGGAGACGGCCAGCGCCAGCGCCAGAATCAGGACGTCTGCCCAGGCGGGCACGCGCTCGACGAAAGCGGGGTGCACGGCCTGCGGCACCGCATGGCCCGTGTCGAACTGCGGCTGGGGAAAGCGCGAATCCGCCCACGCGCCCAGCGGCAGGGCGAGCCACAAAAAGCCGCAGAAAGCCTTTTTGAAAAACGCCGTCGCAGCGCGGTTTTTCATCCCTTCCATGTCCGTCCACCCTCGTCTGTTGCGTGTGCGGTTTTGCGGTTCCCCAGTGTCTCCTTCAGCAGATACGGCTGCGCGGCGGGGACGCGGACGATGGCCTGCGCCGGGCAGGCTTCGGCGATGCGGCAGGTGTTGCAATTCACGCAGCGGTCGTGGCGCACCTGAAGGTAGAGCGAGCCGTTGCCGAAGTTGGTGCAGCCTTTCACGCAGAGGCCGCATCCGGTGCAGAGCGGCTCGTCGATGTGGTACTCGAAATAGGGGTCTTCGATGAAGACGCGCCGGATCGCGCCGGTCGGGCAGGTCTGGTTTTCCGCGGCCTCGTCGAGCCGTGCCGCGTCCGGCTTGAAATAGCCGAAACAGAGCTTGCAGTAGCCGCACATCGCGTAGCCGTGGACGCACTTCACCGCCGAGGGCTGCAGCACGCACTCGGTCTCGCACTTGCCGCACTGGATGCATTTTCGCGGATCGATCTGCCAGACGGTGCGGCCGCCGGCCGGACGGCTCGCGGCTTTCGCCGCGAAGCCCGCCACCAGCGCGCCGGTGCCGGCCCGCAGCAGCCAGGCCAACGTGTTTCTCCGGGTGAGTTTCTCGTCTGTCGTTTTCATGCTGACCTCAGTGCGCCTCCAGCCAGGTGTCGCCGACGCCGACGCTGACGTCCAGCGGCACGCCGATGTCGAGGACCGTGGTCATGGCCTGCTTGACGAGGTCGCGCACGGTGCCGACTTCGTCCTTGGGCACGTCAAAGAGCAGCTCGTCGTGGATCTGCAGGACCATGCGCGTTTTGAGCCGGCGCGCTTTCAGCTCTTTGTGGACGCGGACCATCGCGAGCTTGATCAAGTCGGCGGCCGTGCCCTGCACGGGAGTGTTGATGGCATTGCGCTCCGCCGACTGGCGCGAGGTGGCGTTGCGCGAGGCGATGTCGCGCAAGAAGCGGCGACGCCCGAGCAGCGTCTGGGAATATCCGTTTGCGCGCGCGTCGGCGATCGCCTGGTCCATGAACGTTTTGACGCCGGGGTACTGGACGAAGTAGGTGTCGATCAGCTCGGCCGCCTGTTTGCGCGGCACGTTGAGGCGCTGGCTGAGGCCGAACGCGGAGATGCCGTAGATGATGCCGAAGTTCACCATCTTGCAGGTGGAGCGCATCTCGGGGGTCACCAGGGCGGGCATGACGCCGTACACGCGCGTGGCGGTCTCGGAATGGATGTCGGCCCCGCGCCGGAAGGCCTCGATCATGCCCGCGTCCTTGCTCAGCGCGGCCATCACGCGCAGCTCGATCTGCGAGTAGTCGGCCGAGAGCAGCACGTGGTCCGCATCGCGCGCCACGAAGGCTCCGCGGATGCGCTGGCCGCGTTCGGTGCGGATCGGGATGTTCTGCAGGTTGGGGTCGGAAGAGGAGAGCCGCCCCGTTTCGGTGAGGGCCTGCGCGAAGTTGGTGTGGACACGGCCGGTCGCGGGGTCGATGCAGGCGGGCAGCTTGTCGACATAGGTGGACTTCAGCTTGCTGCACATGCGGAACTCGAGGATCAGCGGCACGATCGGGTGCAGGTGCTGGATCTTGAAGAGCACGTCCTCGCTCGTGGCGTACTGGCCGGTGGCCGTGCGCGTGGCGTCGGGATCGATTTTCAGGTGGTCGAACAGGATCTCGCCCAATTGCTTGGGCGAAGAGGGGTTGAAGTTGCCGCCGCCGAGGTCGCGGATCTTGATCTCGAGGTCGAGCAG
>CAZOIS010000306.1:0-3894 GCA_964579865.1 uncultured Lentisphaeraceae bacterium
AGTCCTCGGTGATGCCGTAGCCGCCCATCAGGCTGACCGCCTCGCGCAGCATGTTCGCGCCGTGGCCGGTGTCCCAGAGCTTGGTGGCGGGGCAGATCACGTTGCAGACGGCGCTGAGCCAGACGTACTGGACGAGCGGATCCGCCTGGAGTTCGGCGATGCGGGCTTCGTCGCGTTCGCCGGCGGGCTTGGAGAGGAGCGCGAGCAGCTCGATGGCGTCCGCCTGGGGTTTGCGCAGGGCTTTCATCAGGGCGCGGCCGGAGATGCCTTGCTCGGCGAAGCCGCGCAGCACCTGGATTTCAATGGGCGTCAGCTGGTCGAAGGCGCGGGCGGTCTCGAAGCCGAGCGAGGTGGCCGCTTCGCCCGTGGCCCAGACGTCGGCGAGACGGTGGATGGCGTCCTCCTTCATCTGGATGCCGAGGTCGTAGCGGGGCGAGCCGGCCTCGATGCCGGCCGCGCCGCGGAAGCGGCCGCGCTGGTAGCGGATGACCGGTTCGACGGCCGAGAGCAATTTGGACGCGGTCATCAGGCCGACGGCCACACGGGTACGGGAGAAGACGGCCTCGATGATCTCGCTGTGCGTCAGGTTGGGGACGATCACGCCGTCCTTAATGGTATAGCCGCCCACGATGCGGTTGGCCGGGATGTCCAAGCTGAAGATCGGGTCGTGGGTGTTGGAGAGCTGGTGGACGAGCTTGTGCGTCGGCGCGCCGCGGTCGAAGACGCCTTCGTCGGTGTCCTCCAGGATGACCATGCAGGAGGTCTTGATGCGCGGGTCGCCGGTTTCGACGGCGGCGGTGACGATGTTGGCGACGGCCATGTTGGTCAGGAAGCGGCCGCGTTTCTCGACGTGGAGCACGGGTTCCTGGCCCTCTTCCCACTTGGCGACCGTGACGCGGCCGCTGACCACGCCGGTGTCCACGCCGACGTACGGCAGGGGCTCGGTCAGGGCGAAGGCGGCCCGCCACACCTTGCGGTCCTCGCCGGGCTGGAGCGGGGCGCAGGCCCGCATGTATTTCTCGCGCTGCTCGGGGGTCCCTTTCTCGACGATCGGTCCGAGTCCGAGGTTGTTGATCAGGCTGGTGGTGGAGGCCCCGCCGTCGACCCAGGAGAGTTCGAAGGCCAGCAGGCTCAAGGCGAGGTTGCGGGGGCCTTCGATAATGCCGCCATATTCCATGTCGAGACCCGCAGCGGTGATGCCGGATTCATCGAAGGCCTGGTACAGGCTGTTTTTGCCTTCGGTCCATTCGTGCGTGTTACGCTCACCGTCGGCCACCAGCCGGGCCACCAGCCCGCGGGCGACGGAACGGGCGCCCATCACGGCCATCTGAATGTCGAACCGGTCAGCGTAGCGCCACATGATCTGGCGAATCTCGTCGCCGGGCAACATCTTCATGGTCTGCGGGGTCTCGCTCATTGCATCGAACCTTTCTGTTGAAAAATTGAGAATGACATTTTAGCGGTTTTTGTCGCGGACGCAAGGGTAAAGGGGGATGAGGGGAATGAAAGCGGTGTCCGGAGAGGGGGAGGCGGCCCCTCAGGAGTAGAAGTCTTGGACGCGCATCAGGACGTCGAACCCCTCGGCGGCGAGGCAGTCGTCGAAGCACTGGAGCGCGGGGTGGCCTTCAGGCAGGAGGGCGTAGGGGAGTTTGACCGAGCCGATCACCATGTCGAGCCCGAGGGGCATCGCGCGGGTCAGGAAGGCGCTGGCGAGCGGGGTCTTGACCGGCGAGCCGTCGGCGCGCTTGGGCGGCAGCATCACGGTGAAGTTGCTCAGGCCGACCGAGACGTGGACGCCGGCGAAGGCCGGGTCGCCGCGCATCAGCTGGAGCGCGCCCATGAGGCGGTGGATGTTGTTTTCGGTGTCCGTGCCGAGGGGGGCGATGCCGGGGTCGATGATGCAGTCGCCGTTCTTCAGGCCGCGGCGTTGCGCGGTCTCCAGCAGGAGGCGGGCGGCGGCGCAGGTTTCCTCGGCGGTGAGGCAGGGCGTACCGGCGCCGTCCTTCAGGTTCTCGGACGCCAGCAGGATCGGCCGGAAAGGCATGACCGCGAGCAGGTCGAACATCTCCAGCCGGAGGGGCGAGATGGAGTTCAGGATGGGGGTGCCGCGGCGCGGATCGTAGGCTTCGAGCCCCGCCTTGGCCGTGGCGAAGTCGGGCGAGTCGATGGAGAGCGGCGCGTCGGTGACCCGCTGGACGGAGCGGACCATCTCGGCCATGAAGGCGGGGGGGCGGGGGCCCACATTGACGTCGATGTAGGCGGCGCCGAGTTCGGCCTGGGTCTTCGCCAGGTTCATGATGCCGGGGAGGTCGTTGGCCTCGAAAAGCGCGTGAGTCGAGGGCACGGAATCGTTGATGCTTTCGCCGATGATGGAGAGGTTGGGAATGGGCATGGGGAACCTGTCGGTTAGAAGTTAGGAAGGAAACGTTAGGGGTTTTAAGAAAAAGAGAGGCCTAAGGCTTTTTCGGGACGGCCAGGTCGGCGGGCTGGAGGTCGAGGCGCGCGATGTCCTCGAACCAGCGCGCGAGGTCTTTGGTCTTGTCGTCGAAGTTGTTGGAGCCGAAGGAGAACTTCGCGCCCATGCTTTTGGCGAGCTTGAGGAAGGCGGGCTTGGGGTAGGCGGAGCCGGCCTGGATCTCGAGGGCGACGCCCTTCTCGACGGCCTTGGCGATGACCTGCCGCATGCGGGGCTCGGTCCAGAGCCGGTCATAGCGGTTGGAGATGCAGGGCGGCAGGTAGGTGGGGTTGGCGAGGATCGAGACCGGTTCGTCGAGGATGCGCAGGTTATGGGCGAGGTACTCCTTCATCCAGGCTTCGGGGTTGTCGATGGCCACGTCCGGCAGCCAGAGGCGGCGCGGCTTGCCCGCGGCGGTGACGCCCATGATCATGGTGTCGGCCAGGACGAAATCGAGGCGCTTGAGCAGGGCGGGGTCGATCTGCTGCGCCCAGTCGCGGTCGTTGACCTGAATGCCGACGGGGAGGGGCTGCCCGTTGGCGCGGACCCGCGCGGCGGCGTCGATGAACGCGGCGAGCGCGACGTTGTTCGAGAGCGGCCACTCGCGGCCGAAGTTCTCCAGCACGGCGCTGCGGATGCCGCTCTGCTCTTGGCGCTGTGCGGCTTTTTCGGGGGTCATGCCGCCGCGGAGATGGATATGGTAATCGGTCAGCCGCAAGCCGCGGTCGTGCGCGGCCTCCAGGCGGGCGCGGAAGGCGTCGGTCTGCGGGTAGAGCCAGGCCGCGGGGTCCGCGTGCGCGGCGGCCGCGCACAGGGCGATGGAGCAGACGATGTGGAGCAGGTTGCGCATGGGGTCCTTTCGTTCAAGGGGTTGCCGCCCGCCCTCACAGGAGGGCTTCGAGTTTCGCGACGGCGGCATCGGTGTCGGAAAAGTCGGGAAGCACGAGGTCGGCGCCCGCGGCCGCGAGTTCGTCGGCCGTGACCCAGCCGGTGGCGACCGCGACGGCTTTGAGGCCGTTGGCGTGGGCGGCCTGGACGTCGAGGGGGGTGTCGCCGACCAGGATGCGGGCGGCGGCGTCGGCCGGAACCCGGGTGACGGCGATGGCCGCGATGGCGGACCGGTCATGGTGTTCGTCGCCGTAGGCGCCGAAGAGGAAGGCGTGGTCGAGGCCCGCGTGGCGCAGCTTGCTCCAGGCGGTGGCGCGCACGTTGCCGGTGATGATGCCGAGCGCGTGGTTGCGTCCGCTGAGCCGGGCGATCAGCTCGGGAACGCCGGGGTAAACGAGCGGCCGGTTTTCGGCCAGCGCGGCATCGATGTCGCGGGCGAGCCGCAGAAAGAAGTGCTCCTCCTTGGCGCGGGTGCTGGTGACGCCGCACCGGGCGGCCATGGCGCGGACGACATGGGAGTCGGTCGCGCCGACAAAGCACAGGCCCTCGAC
>CAZOIS010000307.1:0-3850 GCA_964579865.1 uncultured Lentisphaeraceae bacterium
GTGGAAGACATCGCGAACGCGGTGGTGTTCCTGGCCTCCGAGCAGTCGAGCTACCTGACGGGGCAGACGCTGAACGTCAACGGCGGCATGGTCATGTGATGAGATTGGCGCGGCAAGTGCCGCAACTGTGTAACAAGGGAAACTAGGTCAAGGAGAGAGTACAATGGCTAGCAAACTCGAAGAGCGGGTCAAAGAGATCATCGTTGAGCAGTTGGGCGTCAACGCCGAGCAGGTCACCCCGGAAGCATCGTTCATCGACGATCTGGGCGCGGACTCGCTGGACACCGTCGAGCTGATCATGGCGTTTGAAGAGGAGTTCGGTGCAGAGATCCCGGACGAGGACGCCGAGAAGCTGACGTCGGTCGGCAAGGTGCTCGAGTACCTGTCGGGCAAGGGCTTCGGGCAGGAATAAGCTCGTTTCCCCTGTGATGGCCGGGCGGATGTCGAAGGACGTCCCCCGGTTTTTTTGTGCCCGCGAACCTTGGGCCGTCGGCGGCCGGTATGTGCAGACACGGATGTATCGTGTTTGTGTGGCGACGCCAAGGGGCAAGTATTTAGCGCCTGTTATAAGCGTTAACAGCAAACCACTGGCACTATTCTACAGTCAAGGCAGGGCGCTAACCAACGTGAACGGTCCCGTTTTACACTGCCGCCGACATGTGCTTTTGGTGTGCTTGACATCTTGTCCGGCTTCTGGCAATGTTTTTCAGGAATAAAGATGTTTCTTGTCGGTTCAGGTATGATTCCGGCCAACGCAGTCTGGGGCAGGTCGAAATGGCGGTGTAAAATAATACCCCGTCTTGCCGTTCGAAAGCTTGTGAAGACGGGGTGGAAACCAGTCATGACGAGTACTGTCGGCACGATGAAAAAATGCGACGTGCCAGAAGCGAAATAACAGGGAGAGGCGCATACATGAGAAAGTTTTTGTGTTACGTGATCGTGGCTGCGCTCGCCGTGTCCACCGGCGGGGTTGCGGCTGCCGAAAAGGTTATGGTCGTTCTCGAGGACAACGTTGACCAGATGCGACTGTCGGCGGGATCGTTGGCATACCGCGGCGATCCTGAACTGCGCGATGCATTCCGCACACTTCAGGCACGACTGCAGACGATGCTTGTTTCGTCGGGGCGAGTCGATGTGAAGCCCAAGAACGCCTTCAACAAAGCGCGTACGCAGGAAAAGGTCTATCTGTGCAGCTACACGCTCGTGCAGGGGAGCGTAAAGAAGTTCCAGACGGGAAAACCCGAATGTTATATCATTGGGCTCAACCTCCAAGCTTGGAATTATCTCACTGAGACCGCGCTGCCGGAATTGACGAGAACCGTCGATTTGCGGGTCCCCGCGACCACGCCTGAAAACGCATTCGCGTATGTGGTGCGTTATCTCGCTTTCATCACGTTGGAAGAGCTCTCACCCGTGACCGTGCTGAAGCGGGACGGCAACGACATCTATGTGAACGCGGGCAGCGAACTGTTGAAGAAAGGCGATGTTCTGCAAATCCGAGGCGAGGGTTTCCGGGAACACGCATCCGCCCGCGTAATCGGGACCGAAAGAATGTCGGCGGTCGCCGAATTAACAGACGGCGATCTGTCCCTTGTCAAAGCAGGCGCTGTATGCCGTTTCGTCCTGCCGGATGTCGTTGCAGAGGCGGGATTGGCTGACGCTGGACCGCGAAACAAGGTGCCGACCGTGAAAATATCGGAGGTGAAAACCACCGTGGATTCTGCCACCGTCAAAACGTACAATGTGCAGACGACGCAGTACAGAGGGCGCGCGAGCAAGATGTATAAGGCTGTGCCGGCAGAACAAACTGTCGATCTTTCGGGGCTTCCGGACAAGTTGAGATTGCAGTTGCGGACAGTGGGGCAGGGGACGGGATTGAAATTGCTGGCGCTGAATCCATCGCAGGAGCAGGAAGAAGCCGTCGACTATGCGCTCGCGTGCGTCATCAGCGGCTACAGCGAGTGGCACACCGCAGGGCGAACAACCGATAGCGGGATTCTTGCTTTTCAACAGAAAGCTGCGTTAAACGTGTATTTCGAGCTGAAGGAAACCAAGACGGGTACGGTTGTTGTGGCTGACACCGTGAAATCTGTTATGCAGGAGCCGGCAACGGGGCAGCGAATGGATATTGCGGATGCCTTAATTGCGGATAGCACTATGCAGATCGCCGCCAAAATTCAGAACGCGGTCCGGAATAAGTAGCACTTTCTCATCGGCTGCCAGTTGCGGCGCGGTGTAACGGCGGCGGGGAGGACGGTGTATACCTGAGCGAAGACGCCCGCTGCGGGCGGCGATGCGCCGTTCCCCGAAGTCGAAGCGGAGGTCCTGCGCTCTCGCAGGCCGCGGAACAATGCGGCGCGTCGAAGGAGGTGTCACGTGTCGAAACTGCCCGTCTTGGCGTTCGCCCTTGTTGTGCCGGTTTTCTGTTTCCAGGTGTTGGCGGTGGCGGCCGCGTATGATCCGCTGCGACTGCCGGCGGCGTTCGCGCCCGCGGCGACTAATCTCACGGTGCGCGACCCGGACCGCGGCCGGGACTTGCCGGTCCGGGTCTATTTGCCGGCCGCCACGAACGCGGCGCCCGTCGTGCTCTTCAGCCACGGTCTCGGCGGTTCGCGCGAGAACAGCCCCTATCTGGGCAGCCACTGGTCGGGCCGCGGCTATGCGGTCGTGTTCGTGCAGCACCCGGGTAGCGACGAGTCGGTTTGGAAAGGCCAAGCGGGCAGGGGCGAGCGCCTGAAGGCGATGCGGGCGGCCGCGAGCGCGAAGAATTTTGCGCTCCGCGTCAAAGACATCCCCCGCGTGCTGGACCAGTTGGCGCGCTGGAACGAAGAGAAGGGCCATCCGCTCTGCGGGCGGCTCGACCTCTCGAAAGTCGGCATGTGCGGGCACTCCTTCGGCGCCATCACGACGCAGGCGGTGAGCGGGCAGCGCTTCCCTCTGGGGATCGTCAATGACGCCGACGGCCGCATCAGGGCTGCCGTCGCCTTCAGCCCGAGCGCGCCCAAGCGCGGCAGCGCGGAGCGCGCGTTCGGCGGCGTCTCGATCCCGTGGCTGCTGATGACCGGCACGAAGGACACCTCCTTCGTCAACGACACGGATGTCGCGTCGCGGCTCAAGGTCTTTCCGGCGCTGCCCCCCGGCCACAAATACGAACTGGTGCTCGAGGGGGCGGAACACTCCGCCTTCGGCGACCGCCCGCTGCCAGGCGACCAAGAGGCCCGCAACCCGAACCATCACCGCGCGATCCTGGCGCTGAGCACCGCGTTCTGGGACGCGTACCTGCGCGGCGATGCCGCGGCCCGTGGCTGGCTGGACGGGGCCGGCCCGCGTGGCGTGCTGGAGCCCAAGGACCGCTGGCAGAGGAAATAGGTTCAGGGACCAAGGTCGCAAAGGCTGGAACACAATAAATACAAAGGGACTGAGATCGAGAAGGGAAAGGAAAGAGACTTGCTTGCCGATTGCGTGACGTGATAAGGTGATCATGGTTACGTGGTACTGAACAGGAGACATAAAATGAATAAGGCATTCGGCTTTCGTATATACCTGCGCGTGTCGGTCTTGATCGCGGGTTTTTGCGCCGTAACTCCGTCGGTAAACGCAGGCGTCTATGATGACTGCAAGGCCTGGTACCACTTCGACTTTGCGACCAATTACACGGTCGGCGCAGCCAACGTCGTCTCCGTCAACGAAATCCGCGACCAGCGCAGCTGGGGCTCGGCTGCCGTGAAAGGCTCGGGCGGTTACCACGCGACCGGCATGACGGGCCCTCTGGGCGGCCCGCAGTGGACGAATGCGCCGGTCGCGTCCTCCGGCAACTATGCCGGCGGCGGCAAGTACGGCAACCTCTCTG
>CAZOIS010000308.1:0-1674 GCA_964579865.1 uncultured Lentisphaeraceae bacterium
ACGCCATCACCAACATGCAGGCCCGCCTCTGCTTCACCGGCCCCATGACCGCCCTCTTCGCGGCCCAGATCGCCGCCAAACAGAACCACATGTATGTCGACGACGACATGACCGCCCTGATCGCGGAGCACGCCGACACCGTGCGGTCGCAGTACACGGCCCTCTTCGACGGCGCCCAGTACTACGCCGAGCCCTGGCCCGGCGCGTGGCTCCAGTACGCGGACATGCTCGACCAGATCGCGGCCGACGGCATCGCCGCGGGGCCCGACAACGCGCAGTTCTTCATGGACCCCTCCGCCGGCCATCCGCTGATGCTCAAGGATTTCTACGACGCCGTCGACGGCAAGAACTGGTGCTGGTTCTACCTCCACGCGCCCGGCCTGCTCGAGTCCTACTCCTCGTTCCACGACTGGCCGCCGCTGCCCGACCCGAACGTCAGCGACTACACGGACGCGGAGATCTTCGGCATCGGCCTGCAGCCCTTCTCCACGCCCCTGCGGAACCTCTTCTCCGCCTCCGACCTCGAGGCGCGCTTCCGCGAAGCGGGGTTCGACACCGTCGCCGCTTCCCTGTTCGCCGTCACGAACGTCCTGCGCCCCTTCGAGACCTGGTACCTCTACAAATCCGGCACGTGGAGCGACTGGACCCGCATCAAGCCCGATGGCGAGGACGCCTTTCCCGTCACCGGGCAGGTGCGCCCGGAGTACGACACGGCCGGCGCCGACGCGGTGGTCCGCGTCAACGCTTCCGTGGAACGCATGACCCCCGGCATCGAAGGCGGGAGCCGCAGCGACAAAGTGGTCTGGACCGCGGCCGCCAAGCCGCTCGGCTACCTCGAAGACGGCGCCGACAAGCAGCGCGTCACCGCCGCCGCGGACTTCGTGCTGCCGGCCTTCCGCGCCGTGCGGCTGATCCCCGTGGACGCCGCGTCCGGCTCGGAGAACAGCTCGTCCGACGTCGCGTGGGTACGCCACATCCGCAGCCACCTGCGCCCCTATCTCGACACCGGGCTCCGGGTTGGAGGATGCCGCTATTGCAACGCACTCGCCGTCTGGGAGAACGCCGCCTTCCGCCAGGAAGGCAGCGACTGGCTCGGGCTCTATTGCGACACCTGCCGCATCACCGCCCCCGGGTCGCACCGCGGCGGCGGCAGCCGGAGGGGCCACTGATGAAACGGGATGACAGAGGACAGAGGACAAAGGACAGAGGGCGAAGGACGGGAAGCGGCCCGGACGCGGCCCGCGCAGGCCAGGCGGCGATCGAGTTCATCTCCGGGCTGCTGCTCTTCCTGCTGCTTCTCGCCGGCATCATCCACGTGAACCGCATGGCGCGCACCTCGCTCTTCCTGCACGCCGTACTGCGCGGCAGCGCCGGCGAGCGCGCCATGGGCAGCGGCACGCTCTCGGTCTCCCCGGCCCACATCTCCGACTGGGAGGAGGGCCCCGACGGCACGCGCTACACCGCCGACGACGAGCCCGTGCGCAACGGCGCGATGCTGTCTGCCATGATCGGCACGCTCACGCGCGTCTCGGTCAAGTCCCCCGGCGACTGGACCTACGTGTCGGAGAGCCGCCTGCCCGTCTCCATGGTCCGTCTCCACGACTCGCCCGTGGCGGCCGCCACGCTCGGCTTCATCCACGTCCAAGAGGACCTGCACGTGCCGGTCGACCCCGT
>CAZOIS010000308.1:1774-3835 GCA_964579865.1 uncultured Lentisphaeraceae bacterium
CCGCTCCGCGCCGAGGTCTTCTGGCGCCTGCCGAAGCGGGCGGACACGGTGCTGCAGCAGCTGGGCGGCGCGCGCGTCTACGCCACGGATGTGCAGGTCAACGGCGCGCCCGGCACGCTCACCGCCTACGCCTTCGGCTCGGGCGCCGCGCACGTCGGCGCGGGACTCGCACGCCGCCTCGGCCTGCCCGCCCCGTCGCCGGACGGCGGCGCCGCGCTGCTCACCCACGCGGAGAAAGACCGCCTGCAGCGCCTCTTCGTCCTGCCCGCCCCCGCCGGCGGCGAGGCCTGCGTCGTGCTCGCGTTCGACCAGCCGCTCCGCGCCTTCGGGCAGGCCCTCCGGGATCCGCCCGCCTGGCCGGAGGGCATCCCCGCCCTCAACGCCACCCCCGTCTTCTCCGCCGTCAGCCGCCTGACCCGCACCGCCTTCGTCACCGCCGATTCCGCGGCCGCGCCGGAAGACGTGGTGCAGGAGGCCGCGCAGGCCCTGACCGGCGCAGGCTGGACCGAGGCCGCGCCCGCCACCCCCGCCTTCCGGATCTTCGTTTCCGGACGCCGACAGTGCCTCGTGCTGGCCGTCCGGCCGCCGCAAACCGGGCGCACCGCGATTAGCCTCTTGCAAAGAGAGGGTGCAACCCCCTAAACTGTCTCCCGTATCCTAAAACGAAAGACTTCCCATGAAGCAGAAACTGATCCTGATCATCTCGGTCGTCATCGGCCTTCTCGCCGCCGTCCTCACCCGCTCGTATCTGACCGCCAAAGACCGCGAGGTCCTGCGCTGGAAGGCCGAATTCGACCGCAAGCACACGAAGATCGAGGTGGTCGGCGTGAAAAAAGATCTCCCCTCGGGCACCGTGCTCACCAAGGACGACATCGGCAGCATCAAGGTCTTCGAAAACGCCTACCGCGGCCACGTCGTCAAGATCGAGGACCACCTGGCCCTCATCAACCGCAAGACCGTCCGCCCGCTGCAGGCCAACGCCGTGGTCTTCTGGTCCGACATCGAGGGCGGCGAGCCCGGCTCGCGCGGCCTCGCCGGCGACATCAAGCAGCGCATGCGGGCCCTCTCGGTCAACGTCAGCGGCGCGGCCTCGGTCAGCGGCATGGTCAAGCCCAACGACCACGTCGACGTGATCGGCACCTTCTCCTTCCCGTCCAAGAGCGTGCCGGGCGAAATGGAGCTGGTCACCCTGACGATGCTGCAGGACGTGCTCGTGCTCGCCACCGGCAAAGAGACGGCCAAGACCCAGCTCCTGGCCGACCCGCGCGCCGGCGCCGCCTACAGCATGGTGACCCTCGAGGTCTCCCCGCGCGAGGCCGAGATGCTGGTCTTCGCCGAGCAGATCAAGGGCCGCATCTCCCTCGCCCTGCGCAACCCGGACGACGTCTACTTCGAGAAGACCCTGCCGCGCGTCGACTTCCAGATGATCCAGTCGGAGATCGAGTCCCTCAACACCTTCCGCCAGCAGCAGCTTCTGCGCAAACGCGCCGAATAGGGGTCCGCCATGTCCTTCTTCCTCGACATCGCCAATCCCGGCCAGGAGTCCAACCGCTTCGAACTGCCGGCCGGCATCTACACCATCGGGCGCGGCAACGCCTGCAAGATCCGCCTGCGCCATCCGGAAATCAGCGAGCGCCACGCCCTGCTGACGCTGCGCGAGAGCGGCGTCCTGATCGAGGACCTGCACTCCAGCAACGGCACGGCCATCGACGGCGTGCCCGTGCAGGAGCCCACGCCGGTCCGCGAGGACGACGTCATCGGCATCGGCCCCTGCCTCCTGCGCATCTCCCGCAGCGCCACACCCGTTCCGCCGCCCCTGCCGTCCGAAGCGGCGGCCGTCGCGCCGCCCAAGAGCGAGCCGCCCGCGGAGCGGGCGCGCCCGGACGTTCCGGCCGGCCTCCCGGCGGCGGCCGCGGCCCCCCAGACCGGCCGCGCGACGCGGACCGCGGCGGAAACGGCCGCCGACCCCATGATCTCCATCGTCCGCGAGATCAAGAACCAGATCCACGGCGAGCTCATCCAGCGCCTCGACCTCAAGCGCATGACCGTCTCGCGCATCGG
>CAZOIS010000309.1:0-3796 GCA_964579865.1 uncultured Lentisphaeraceae bacterium
GCGGCACCCAGAACACGTTCTCGGCTCGGTACTCGTCGGCGTCCTCGGGGTCCGATCCCTTGTACTCGCCCTTGCCCTCGACCAGCTTCTGGCGCATCTCCTCGAAGGCGTCGCTGATGTACTTGAGAAAGATGAGGCCGAGCACGACGTGCTTGTACTCGGCGGCGTCCATGTTGTTGCGGAGCTTGTCCGCGGCGAGCCAAAGCTTGGCCTCGAAGCCGAGGCTGGCGCTGGACTCCGCTGATTTCGTTTTCGTGCGGGGCATTTCGTATCCGTAATTCGCGGGTTCGTCATGGCCTGATGCGTGTATGGTTTAGGGTCCGACACGCTCTCAGATTACATGTTTGTAGCGTACCATTGCAGGGGGGGCGGATGCCAGCGCAAAACCCGAGATGATAGCTATCTTCGGCAAACGAATAATGGTCTGGAATTGGACAGTGTGGCCGCTGCTTAAGGCCGAGCCGAAGGGCTTGCGCTTCATGCTCATTGCCGGGCGGCCCCTGCGTGAACCCGTGGCCTGGGGCGGGCCGATCGTGATGAACACACAGGCGGAACTGGATCAGGCCTTCGCCGAGATCGAGAACCGGACGTTCATACGGTGAACGGCGCTTTCTAGGGTAGCGGCCAGCGGATTGGCTTCGGTGCCGTCAGAATCGAGCCCGCAGAGAAGTACAGGGTCGTTGCGAGGGCCTGATGTATCAGCCCAACTGCACTGCTTCGTCCATCGAATCTCTGAATTCACTCCAGATCTCGTCTATCGCTTTCCCGACCCCCGCCCAAAGTGTTGCGATGGCGCGTTTACCCTGTGAGCGCCGGTGCGCTTCCACGTCATCGGATGCCACTAACAACGAGATGAAAGTTCTAAATGCGAGTATAGATCCGCACACAGTTACAGGTATGCCGAAAACGAATATGATACACGGACCAGTCAAGCCCTGGAGCCGGTGCTGACCAAGATCCCGCTCAACAAGATCGATTTCAATGGCGACTTGTTTCCCCGCGACCATGTAGACGGCGACGCGGTGGCAGAGTACAGTGAGGCGATGCTCAACGGCGCCGAGTTTCCGCCCATCGACGTTTTCAAGGTCGGCGGGATGTACTGGCTGTCCGACGGCCGCCACCGCTACGAGGCCAGCAGGAAGGCACGCAAGACCACGATCTGGGCCAGGGTCTACCAGGGCACGCAGCGCGATGCGATCCTGCACTCGATCGAAGCCAACACCAGCCACGGCGTGCGCCGCACGAACGCCGACAAGCGCAAGGCCGTGATGATCCTGATCAGTGATCCGGAGTGGAGGCGGTGGGCGGACAACGCTATCGCCGAGCACTGCCGCGTGTCCGCTGACCTCGTGAAGAGCGTCAGGGCGGAGTATGAGCGGGCGCATCCTGAGGAAGCCCAGGATGGGAAAGGCAGGCTCGTCAAGCGCGGTGGCAAGGTCTATCACCAGAAGACGCCGCGCCCGGAGGCTGCGAAGCCACGCCCCGGGCACTTGGCCGCCATCGCGGGCATGATGGACATGGCCCGGTCTGCGCGTGTCCCCTTGTCCGAATCCGGTTCGGAACTCGCAGAGAGCCTGAACAGGGTCGGTGACGAGCTGCATGAGATCCTCGGCAAGGCCACGGGCGCGGAAAGGATGACCGAAGGTGTGCGTGAGCCGCTCAACATCTACAAGCACGCGCTCGAAGGCGGCATCCAGGCCTCGCCCGAGTTCGAGAAAAAGGGTTTGGCCACGCATGCGGTCAACGTCGGCTTGGGCTGCGGCCACCAGTGCACGTACTGCAGTTCGCCGTCGTTACGGTGCAGGCACCCGGCCTACGGCAAGCTTCAGATCAACCCCTATGATCGCGGGTACGCAGTCATCGATACCAAGACCGCTGAGCGCATCCTTAAGGATATGCCGAAGCTCGGGGCCGGGGACACGGTGATGCTCAGCACCTGCGACGACCCCTGGTCGCCGGAGGCCCGCAAGCAAGGCGTCGGGCGTAAGAGCACGGAGGCTGTGCTCAAGAATACGCCGGCTCAGATCCGAATCCTGACCAAGTCCGCCGAGGTCGCCAAGGACTTCGACGTCATCAAGGGATTCGAGAAACGGGTCATGGTCGGCCTCAGCATCGGCATCCCCGAGTCTCGTGAGGACGTGGCCGCCGCCGTCGAGCCCAACGCATCCCCGATCCGGGACCGGATGAAGGCGCTCAAGCAGGCGCACGATCTGCACTTCAAGACCTACGCAATGCTCTGCCCTTGCCTGCCTGGGGTCGCGGATTCCGAGGCCGCGCTTACGGAGATGTTCAAGGCCGTGAAGGTGCGCGGTGCCGAGGACATCTTTCTGGAGCCGGTGAACGCCAAGGGGAAGGCGCTGCTGAACACGGCCACGGCGTTGCGGCTGGCAGGCCTCAAGGCCGAGGCCGACGCCGTGGACGCGATCCGCGACAAGGAAGCTTGGTCGAAGTACGCGACGGCCCTGACCGAGAACGCTGTCAAGGTCGCGGAGGCGCAGGGCGTGACCGGCAAGCTCAAGATCCTGCTGTACACGGACCGGTTCACCGACGCCGACCGAGAGCAGCTGAAGCAGCACAAGGCCGTGATCAAATGGTTGGGCAAGGACAAGGCGGGCAAGACGGCCGAGGCCGCCTGCGCGGATGAGCCTGAAACCAATGCCGCAGACACCGAGGTTGGTGCCGGCGCCGGCAGGACCGAGGCGGCGTGAATGCGTAGGCGGTGAGACAGTGCGGGGCATGCCCGCCGCTTCCCCCGGGAGGCGGCGGGCGGCAACTCTAAAGAAAGCTGCGAACATGTCTAACAATAACATGACAGATTCGGACCATGGGCCGGGTACGGAAAAGTTCAGGGGCGTTTTCGTGCCTGCGGCTGTGGTTATGTCAAAGGCGTTGCCCGACAACGCCAAGCTCGTGTACGGGCTCGTGCACGGGCTCTGCAGACGGGGAGTGCCCTGCCGGGCCGGCAACAAGCGCCTTGCCGAACTCTGCGGCGGTGCGCCAAGCACGGTGTCCCGCTCCCTGGCGCGGCTTCACCAAGCCGGACTCGTGAACATAACCCCGGGAAAGGGCGGAAGGCGGGAACTGGAGTGCGTGGATCAAGCCATGCCGGAAACGCAAGGGGGCGTGCCGAATCGGCAAGACCCCATGCCGAATCAGCAAGGCGATCTTATATCTCTCTCTATAAATAACAGGATAGAAGAAGTAGTAGGTCATTTTCCTTCTGAGAAGACAGAGACCTGCGAAGGCATGGGCGAGACCGCGGGAACCGCCGGAGTCTTTAGAGACTGGTGTCAGCAGGTGCTGTCGATGATGGGCGTCCGCGTCTGGGAGGGCCCTGATCACGCGACAGGTTCCGTGAGGAGGTACAGTCTCGGGATACCGGAACCCGTGATGCCGACGCCGGACGACGTCGGGCGCTTCGAGAAGCTGGTGCTGGGGTTCTGGCCCGGCGCTGACGCCGTCGCCGCCGCCAGGCGGCTGCTCAGGTCCTGTTCGCAGAGCCGCAGGCAGCGTGAGTTCATCCAGCAGCACGCCTGCGCCTACCGCAACCGCAGGCTGAGCCTGGCTAACCTCATGGACATGGGCAGGAAAGGCGACGAGGGCAGGTTCCTTGCAGATGCGGCGACGGTGTCGGAACCGGTGGCGCCGGTGCCGCATGGCGCCGCGGGGCTTGCGCGGGAGCTTTCTACCATGAGCTATGTCGGAAACGGGGCCATGGTTTGGGAGCAGGAATCCGGGCCCTGGAATTCGTGTTTCCTTGAGGCGGCCTACCGCTGCAACGATTACAGGGTGGACC
>CAZOIS010000310.1:0-3794 GCA_964579865.1 uncultured Lentisphaeraceae bacterium
CAGCGATGATTTAGGCTAAGAAATGTCGCAGGACAGGACGACTTTAGTGCCTTTAGTTGAGTCATGTGGATGACAACATTCATTCAGACGCGTGATAAATCAAAATCCAGATGAGAGACGACTTTAATGAGACATCTTTGTTTCGCCCTTATGGCAGGTATTTTACTTAGGACACGCGCTTCTGATGTACGGGCGATCCCGGATGACAACCTGGCATATCCGGTTCTGATTATGCTCAGGACCGGGGGGATCATAAGCGGCCTAACTTTGACAGCCTAGCCGTGTTTTGAGTGCCTTGCTATAACGCAGGCATGAGAACACAAATCGTGAAGGCGGAGAAGACGGGGCGCAATGCGAAGGCGGTAAAACACCGAGTCTCATTACGAATGATGGAATCACTGTAAACCGACAAAACGAACGAAAAGGAGGTGATGTGTCGCGCGACAAGGAAGGCGCGACGGGACTTGAGATATCTTTGAAACCACACAACCAATCAGAAATATTATGACCACACGATGAAAGTAGATTTGACCACTCCTGTCATGTAGCGCCCGGGGCCGGGGCAACCCGGCCCCGGGCGCTGGGGAGAGGGAGGTGTGGGACAAATGGGACGTATGGGACGGATGGAGAGTCGGCAATGGGCAATGGAGATGAAGGGCGGTCACTTGGGGGTGGGGGTGGCGGCGGCGTGGAGGAAGCGATGGTGCGGGCCTGGATGGCGATGGTGGCGTGGGCCTCTTTGAGCTGGGTCTTACACGCGGCGAGCTCGGTGCGGAGGTGCTTGAGCTCGGCACGGATCTGGACTAGGGGATCTAGGGGAATGTCCGAAGGTTTTTGGGGATCGTACTGGGCAAGAAGCAGTTCGGCCAGGTCGAGAATGTTGTCGGAGAGCGGCTTGCGGCCAGATTCAATCAGGTAAATGTAGGTTTTCGTGACACCTAACCGCTGGCCGAAATCGGCCTGAGTTAGCCCAAGGATTGACCTGATTTCAAAAAGCCGGTTCCGTTTCTTTGCCATAGGCGTTTTTTTCGTGTTGACAGTATAACCCAATATAACCTACCATTCTTCCAGATAGGCGCACCGTACCCGATGAGCATCTCCTTTTAAAAGTAGCATTTCGGGAAGACGGGGACAACGGCAAAGAAAGCCGTAAATCCTGAAAGCATGAGAAGTTGATGGGGGGAAGGTACCAACGATTTTCCATGGGATTTGAGTCGGGGATTCGAGTCAAAACCGGATACGACATCCGAACCGATCTAATTTTTTTCATAATTTATCTGAAAACCATGAAACCTTTTTGAAAGTCGTGCCTAATATGAACAGAAGAGGATATCGCATGTTGCCGCTTTCGTCGGACAGTGATACCGGAAATGGCCGGGTAATGAAGGAACTGGTCGATGCCCAGTTTACATTGTTCAGCTATATCTGCGCCCTGACGGCGCATTCACAGGACGCGAGAGACATTCTTCAAGAGACAAACCTGAGGATCTGTAAGAAAGCGGAGCAATACGACCCCTCGCGCCCATTCATCAAGTGGGCCAAAACGCTGGCGTTTTATGAGGTGATGACCTACCGGAAAAAGCGGCAGCGCAACTTGTTGGTCTTTGAGGACGATGTTTTGGAAACCGTAGCGGAACAGATAGAGGAAGAGAGTGAGGCTCTTGAGACTGAGCACAACTTCAGACTTCTGGAGGGATGCATCAAAAAGTTGCCAGCCACATTGCGGGAGGTTGTTGAGGCCCGCTATCAGGATGGCGGCTCACTCTGCACGGTGGCCCAACGCTTTGAACGGTCAACCAATGCGGTCAAATTGCTGTTGCTCCGCGCACGACGGGCATTATTCGACTGTGTTCAACTCGCCGACGGGGAAGGAGAAAAGGCATGAAGCTTTCTCTTCTTGATGAATTCGACTGGCTGTCGGCGTCCGTTCTGGAGGGGGATGCGTCGCGCGAGGATGTGGCCCGGTTCAATGAACTTATCCGCGAGTACCCGGAGTTGGTCCAGGTCTATTTAGAACAACTGCAGACGCATGCGATGCTCATCTGCCGTGGCGGCGGAATGGCTAAGCAGGAGCCTATCCGGGCCAACGTTTGCGGTCGGGGACGGCGGAATGCTTCAGGAAATGAATTCAAGTGGCGCAGCCTGTGGAAGATTGCGGCGGCAGCGGCGGCGATTCTGATGACGGGGGCGGCCATGTGGTATGCGGCGGAAATTTCAACCACATGCGCGAGATTCGGAACGGAAATGATAACGCAGACAGGTGCCGTCCTTCCGGCGGTCCGGTTGGTCAGTCAAAAAGGAGTCAGGGGACTCGACTTGCCGGAGACTGTGCCCGGGACGTTGCGGATCGAGTCAGGCGAGGTTGCCGTACGGCTCGACACCGGCGTCGAGTTGACCTTGATCGGTCCGGCAAGCGTGACTGTCGAAAGCGGTATGCGCGTCGGACTGGAACAGGGAAGCCTGTTGGCGAATGTGCCGCATTGGGCAACGGGGTTCACCGTGCGGACGCGGGAACTTGAGATCTACGACCTCGGGACCGTGTTCGGCGTGCAAGTGGGGGCGGACGCATCGGATGTGTTTGTTTTCAAGGGCAGCGTGCAGGTCAACGAGGCCGGATACAGCGAATGGGGGCAGGAAACTTCGGGAGCCGGGGTAGGGATCTGCGAGGCCGGAGAGGGCGTCCGGACGGTTTCGGGGGCGATGCCTGTGAAAATCGTGGCGGACTGGCCGGAGGCGGAAAGGCTGTTCGGAAACGTTCAAGCCGGGAGGGCTTTCCGTGATCCTGCCAAAACTTTGACGACGGCAACGAGAATCGCGGATCTGTGGGCAGAACGGTATATGCCAGGATCTAATCTCGTGGCCAAAAAGATGCGAATCGGGAACGGTATCCCCTTTCAGAATACAGCATGGGTGCGGGCATCCGTACCCCAACAGGAAGGAAACAACATGAACAGGGCAGGTGCTGCGGCGGCATTGACCGCTGCTGCGGTCATGATGGGCGTTGGAACAACGGGGGCGACATCGGTTCCGATTCAGATCGACACTTCGCCTGGTTTCAGTCGGCACTGGCACACGGTCTTCACCAACGAGGTCGGGCTGAAGTGGGATTGGTCCGCCGGTGCCACGCATGCGGAATTGGAAATCAACGGGATGACCGGATCGTTTTCGACGAACTTCACGGGAATCACCTCCAATTACCTGTGGCGGGCTTTTACAACGAGTTCGCCATCGGTGGAGGACGTTTACGATTTGCGGTTGACTTTCTATAACGGGAGCGATGCGGTGGTCGGAGCGCTGACCTCCAGGTTGGCGGTTGTGAAGGCCGCTTTCGGGAAGACGGCCGTCATTCCTTCGACGACATCCAGAGGGTGGATAACGGTCAGAGACAATGCCGTTATCCCCTATGATGCCGGGTGGGCCGCGGCGACGGCGGATGCCGCAAGCAGCCGGTTGGTGATCGCCAAGGTAGGCGGCACGGTACAGACCAATGCCCTTGCGGATGCTGCCGGCTATTACGGTTGGAAGCTCAAACACGGCGATTGGGGGTACGGAGCGTTCAATTTGGCGCTGACCTTCCCGAGTACTGAAGGCGAGTGGAATGCCACGGTGAATTACCTGCCTAATGGGTCATTGATCGGGATCAGATGAGGAAAGAGAAGTTCATTAGTGCATTAATGCGGTAGTGCATTAGTTGGGTGAGGTGAGAATAAGAAGTGCGTTAGTGCATTAGTGCGTTAGTGCATTAGTTGGGAGAGGTGAGGAACGAGAAGTTCGTTAGTACATTAGTTCATTAG
>CAZOIS010000311.1:0-3782 GCA_964579865.1 uncultured Lentisphaeraceae bacterium
CTCGCCACGAACAGGGAAGCCCCTCCCCTGACTTTTGCAAGAGCAACACGTTTCATCACATTCATGTTCATTCTTCCTGTTTGAGAACATTGCTTGGCGAAATCGATTTTTAGTGTACCATCTTTTGGACCTTATTTGAACCACCACCGTTTTTTTGTCATTTTCCACATCTTGAGGGATTACAATACACGGGCGGGGAGATTTTCCGAACGGCAGCGTCAACAGTTGTGGTTAGGCAAATGGCCATAAGCCTTCATTGGTCAACCTCTGACGCCTTAGAAATCCAGCGGGCTTTTCCTCTCTTTCATTGTCCGGCTCTTGACGGTGTGCGTGTAAATCATGGTCGTGCGTACATCGCTGTGCCCGAGCATCTCCTGAATGGTCCGGATGTCATAATTGTTCTGGAGCAGGTGACTCGCGAAACTGTGCCGGAAGGTGTGGGCCGTCACGCGCTTCGGTATCTGGGCCTCTCGTACGGCCTCGCGCAGGACGCGCTGAAACACGGACTCGTGAATATGATAGCGCCTCTTCTCGCCCGTGGCGGGCACGAGCGTCAGCGTCTTGGCCGGAAACACCCACTGCCAGACCAGCTCTTTCGCGGCATTCCGCCATTTCCGGTCCAGTGCGCCGGGCATGAAGACGCCCGCATAGCCCTCCTTCAAATCCTTCTTGTGAAGGTTGCAGACACGTCGGACATGCAGTTGCAGCTCCTCTTTCAGCCTCTCGGGAAGCGGTATCGTGCGGTCTTTCTTCCCCTTGCCGTCGTGAACGGTTACGATCATTTCGTCGAAGTTGATGCAGCCGACGCGGAGGTTCAACCCCTCGAACAAACGCAGCCCGCAACCGTAGAGCATGCCCGCAACCAGGTTGTACGGATACTCCAACAACGCGATGACCCGGTCCACCTCCTCGCGTGTCAGGCAAACGGGAATGTAGCGCGTGCGTCGGGCGCGGACGACCTTGTCCTTGAGGTCGTAATCGGTCTTCAGAATATGGCGGTACAGAAAGAGCAGCGCGTTGAACGCCTGGTTCTGGGTGGAAGCCACAACGCGGCAGTCCGTCGCCAGATAGGTCAAATAGCGGACGGCGTCTTCTGAGTCCAGTGTCTGCGGTGGCTTGTCATTCAGGTACTTTTGGAACTGTTCCGTCCAGATGCGGTAGGTCGCCAAGGTCTTCGGCGAGTACTGCCTCAGCTTGATCTCCTCCTTGAGCCGCCGGTAGCACGCGGGCCAAGTCAGCCGCGCCGCGTCCGGCTGTCGTGCGGGAGCGGCGGCTTCGGCCGGCGCGGCCGCCTGAGCGGGCGGCTGCCGGGCTGCCGCTCCGGCGGTGACGGGGCGCGGGGCGGGCGGACCGGCGTGGACGGCATCCCAATTCTTGACCACCTCATAATAGACCGAGACGCATCGCGCGGCCTGTTCCTGATAGTCGACCGATTGGTTTTTCGACGCCAGCTTCTGGAGGAACGGTTCGAGCGAGTCCGGATCGCGGGGAGGGTGGCGATACTTCATGCAGAAGTCGAGGTAATAGCGCAGCCACTTCTGACTTTGCCCGCGCTCCGCAGGCGTCGCAGCCTGGGGGCCGAGCGCCTTCGTGTAGGCGTTCAGCAGCTCCGGAGATAATGGCATCATCGAGCGCACCTCCCATTTTTCCACCGGAAGAAACAGCGACATCGTAAGTCGCTCGCCGCCAGTGGATTGCGAATAGAAGGCCAATTATTGTAAGAAACAGCGACAAAGTCCAGCCCGTTTTCCATATTGCGCGGCCGTTAAAAACGCGCTACAGTACATGTTGAAGTTGAGAGGTTTATGGCGACACCTGCAGAACAGTGTAAGGAACAGAAGAAACCGCTCAATAACTTGTTCGACGGCGGAATATAACGAAGGAGAACGATCATGGCTGATTTCAAGTTCAACTGTCCCCACTGCAAACAGTCGCTGGAGGCACCAGACGAAATGCTCGGCCAGCAGATCAACTGCCCTTCATGCAACGGTGCGATTGACCTACCGGCTCCCGTACCCAGGCAATCGGCACCACCTCCGCCTCCCCAACAGCCAACGACACGGGCATGCCCGTTTTGCGGGGAGCAGATTCTGACGTCGGCGATCAAGTGCAAGCACTGCGGGGAGTTCTTGGACGGACGGGGAAGGCAATCCACAACCCCGAAGCCGAAGAAGACAGGCGTTCTCGTTGAGAATGAGATATGGAAGGGGCCACCGTCTTATCTCTACTACCTCGGGCACTTCATCTTCGGTGTACTACTCCTCCCGCTGTTCGGACTCGGTCTCATCATAATCATTTTGGCTCTCCTTGACAGAAACACGAGAATCTACACGCTGACCAACAAGCGAGTCATGTCGAAAGCAGGTATCATTTCGCGGCATGTTCATGAAGTAGGTATACGGGACATCCGAGCCATCAATGTGAAACAGGGCATATTGGAACGGATATTCGGTCTCGGAACTGTGGAGGTTGGTTCAGCCGGAACGGCTGGAGTCGAAGTCAAGTTTGTCGGAATCACAAGCCCGGTAAGCGTGCGTGACATGATCCGGCGGCAGAAGGATGAAACGGAAGGGAACGACTGAGGACCGTCGAACAACCGGCGGCACCATACGTCGCTTCGCGCGCTGGTGCGCCGAGACGTTCGGTTTAAGAAGACCGCCACTCTGAAGACTTGCTTCGAGTTCAACAACGTCTTGGATTCCTATTTCCTCATGGTGCCTGTGCCATTTGAAGGTGCATTCAGGGAAGTCTGGAAACAAACGATGTCCGCACTTTTCCGAACCAAGCCGCTCACTCTGACGGCCGGTCGTGTCCTTGTCGTTCTTTCTGTCCATTCTATTCACCCTCTTTCGTTTCGGGCCGCAGGTGGCGGCCGGTGTTAGACACACCAGCCGCAGCAGCCAAACGACAGGCCGCTTTCGAGCTGGCCCGCCACTAGCGTATATTCGGCTTCTGTGATCCCATACTTCTCCAGCACTTCCGGCTTGGGCGGCACACGAGTAAATTGCATGTCGCCGCAGGCGTAGTCTTCTGCCGTTTCTGGGCTACGGTCGTACTGTTCGCCGAAGTCGCCGCTGTCTGCATCTATTCCGTTGATCTTGAAAGTCGGCGTGTAGCACAGCGCCGTTCCGAATTCGAGTTCTAGTTTCATCGTTTCCTCCTGTGTCTAACCCGGCAGTCCAGCGGACGCCGTGCCGGCGCCGCTGACTTTTGCGTTCGGCCAACAACACATGAGACTGAATGACAATAATTGGTCAAAACATGTAGGTAAGGCAGTAGTTGATTGCCTTGTCAGCAAAGGTCTTGTCGCACCGGAGGACACCGAAAAGGCTGAACGCGTAATTTCAGAAGAGGTTCATTTTCTTTTGCTTACAAATGATCGGCCCCAAGCAGTTGCGGATCCATCCCCAGAGCCTGAGACACCGGCACCCCCAACTATTTCAGTGCAACAGGAGGAAACGAGAATCGCGCCTTCAGTTGGGTTGATCGCGGTTGCCGCTCTATTTGTGGTTTTTGGCATATGCGATATCAACGCCGGCTTGCGTGGAAACGGAAGAGAGCTTTACAAAATGTGGGGCGGCGGCGTCCACATGGAATCTTGGCAGGTTGTGGCTATGGGGGGGCTAGCAATTCTAATGGCCATTTGTGGCCTTTGGTTGGCCATTAAGAGGCTCCCCAGGAAAGACAACTAACAAGGCCGAACAACGGCGACACACCGAACACCCATTCGCCTTCGGCTCAGGGTGTTGGTGGTCGCTGACGTTGACCGGGCGCTCCGCGCC
>CAZOIS010000312.1:0-3769 GCA_964579865.1 uncultured Lentisphaeraceae bacterium
GTGATCGTCCCCTAAGGCCTTCTAAGGAGATATGGAAATGAAAAAGACACTTTCACTGGTTAGCGGGCTTTTGTTGGCGGCATCGGTTTTTGGGACGGACGGGTTGGATCAGTTGACCCTTGCCATCTCGACCCCCGGGCCTGACACCTACGCGGACGGTTCGCAGGTCCTTGTGGGTGAGACCTACCTCTTGATCTACGTCAAGGCAGGAGCGACCTTCCAGGGGCTGTATACGGACGGAACGCTGGTGGACCCCGAAAACAACAAGATCGCGATCAAAGCGTTTGCGGTCGAAGGGGCCAAGTGCGGCTACACGCCGATTCAGTATCCGGCGGCGCTGTTTCCGGAGGGCGGCTCGTGGGTCGTCGTGGTGCTCGACACGCGCACCGCCGACGGGGCGGTCGGCGGCTTGGTGGCTGGGCTGGGGTCCGGCGTGACAACCGGCGCGGCCTCCGCGCAGTCCACCAGTTTGAACGCGGTGGGCGGGGCCGGAACGGCGGCGCTGAATGCCTCTGCGCAGACGCTGTCGTTTGCCGATGTGCCTGCGCCGGAGATCACCGCGGTGCGGCCGAACGGCGGCGCTGTCGACGTCCGGTTCAAGAATTTTTCTGAAAAGGCCATTTACGAGGTGCAGAGCGCCACGGACCTCGCGGGGGAGTGGCAGACGGTCGCCACGCGCGTTCAGGCCACGGCTCTGAATGTCGTGCAGGGCGCGAATGGCGCGGAATTGCCGGCCACCGTGCAGGTGCCGGCCACCGACACCGTGCGCTTCTTCAAGGTGATTGTGCCGAACTCGGCGAAGTGAGCGAGCAAGCCTGAAAGGAAATGCCATGAAAAAACTTTTGATGATCACAGCGGCGTTGGCGGTTGCCGGTTCAATTCGGGCGGGCATTCAGCCGCTTGAGGGCTCCAATGTCGTCGGTTTCGCGGAGGTCACGGCGCAAGGCGGAAAAAACACCATTATCACCGTGCCGTTCGAGTCGTGTCTGGGGAACGGTTCGGCGGGGATGTTGAGCGATCTGGTCGCGACCTGCGGGTTGACCGCTCATGCCTCCGATCCCGCGCAAGCCGACCAGTTGGTCGTGTTGACGACCAACGGTGCCACGCAGGTCTATTATTATTATTACAACGATGCCGAGGATGGCTGGACTCCGATCACGTCGGCAATGCTGATGCCGGACGGGTCGAGCCAGGCGCTGACGCCGCCCGCCGCCACCAATTTCCCGGTTGCGCGCGGTCTGGGTTTTTGGGTCAAGCGGATGGCCAGCACGGCTTCATCCCTCTATGTCAAGGGACAGGTTTCTTCCGCCAAGCAGGCCACGCCGATCAGCGCGGGTCTCAACCTGATCGGATACGGGGCTGTCGAGCCGTTCGCGCTCAATGGTGTCGACTGGACCGGCGCCTATGGTACCGGCGGCATCAGTTCGACGACGGACCGGATTCTGGTGGGGAACGGAGATGGCACGTATACGACGTACTACTATTACATCAAGAAAGACGGCGGTTCTTCGTATTACGACCAGTTCACAAACAAATGGGTCAAGTCAACGTCGACGGGCCCCGCGTTGCCCTCTTCGACGATCCCTGCAGGACAGGGGTTCTGGTATCACCGCCGGGGAACCGGCGGCTTCACGTTCCGTCCGGACGGACAATAGGAGGCAAGGGTTTACCATGAAAAAATCAGTGTTGATTGCACTTTTATTGGCCGTGGGCAGCGTGATGACCTCGCAGGCTGTTGTGATCGGCTGGGCGGCTGAAGGATTGCCGTCCGGAACCGGGTACGCCCGGCTCGTTTATGTGGCCGACGGCTCAACGCCGGTTCTTACGGGCGGGACTTGGTCCAGCGGCGTCGAGTTCGTCAGCGAGCACGTCAGCGGTGCCGCGATTGACGGGACCACGCTGTATCCGCAGGAGTCGACGGACGGGACCCCGCGCGGTGCCGGCGCCTATTTCGTGGTGCTGTTCGATAGCGCGTACGCGAACTATACGGTCAGTACGACATCCATAACTTGGATGGATGCCGCTTCAATCAGCACGAGTGATTTTGATCCCATCACCGGGTACTTCACGCCGAATTCTTTCGACGATTGGAAGCCGATTCCTGAGCCGAGCGTGGCCACATTGCTGGCGATTGGTGCGGCTGTGGCGGCGTTGAGGCGCAGAAAACACGTGTAAGATTTTCCTATGCTGTTTCTGACGTTTCGTCCGATTACGCGTGGCCGGTTGCGTCGGTCGCGCGTTTTCTTTTTGGTCCTTTTTCTGGGGGCTTTGGCGTTCTACGGCCTAACCGTGGCGGCCGATGCTTTTCCCGGAGACAGCGCGGCATGGATCGCGTGGGCGGCGGGTCTGGATGTGCGGGAGGTGCCGACCCATCCGCTGCTGACGGCGCTGGGTCACTGGGCGGCCGGACTCCCGTGTTTTTCCCTCGCGATGCGGCTGAATGCGCTGGCCGTGGTGGCCGGAGCCGTGGCGGTGGCGTTTGTCTTCAAGATCGTCTGGTTCCTTGTTTTCGAATTGATGCGTGAGGAGTCCGCGGCTGCGCACGCTTCGAGGAACGCGACGTTCGGCGGTCTTGTGGCCGCTTTTGCGGTGGCTGTCAGCCTTCCGTTCTGGCATGCGGCCACCCGATTTCGCCCAGAGATCTTCGATGTCGCCTTTCTGTTGGCGTGCGCTCATCTTCTGACCGTTTACGCGCGGTCTCAAAACCTGCTTTGGCTACTCCTGTTCGGCGTGCTCTATGGGGCCGGTGTCGCGGAATCGCCGCTCTTTATCCTCGCCGCTCCGATGATGGCCGCCTTCGCCGTCATCACCGAATGGAAACTCTCCTGGTGCCGCATCGGCCGTTTGTTCGCTTCGGCTTGGCTTTCGCTGGCTGTGCTGGCGGGCGTCTATTACCTGTCGGCGCGGACTTTTGCCCTCGCGCACGATGTGACGCCGACGCTTCGGGCGCTCTTCCACATTGTGGTGCAGGTGTGGAGAGATCAGTTCGACGTGATCTCGAAGCTGGTGCCGCAACGGCTATGGCTGCCGGTCGTTGTCCTGGGCGTCGGTTCCGCGGGCCTGTCGTTTTTTGCCGCGTTCAAGACGTTGGATAATCGTCGGTCGTGGAGTCTTTTTATCCTGAGTGCGCTGCTGACGGTGTTCGCGATTCTTCTGTTGTTCAATGCGCCTTTCTCTCCGTGGGGGGTAATGGCTCCAAAAGGCGTTGTCCCCGTCGCCACGTATGCGTTGGCGGGGATGGGGATCGGGCTGCTGGCGGCTTCGTGGCGGGCGTTGGCGGTGCTCAACGACCCCTTGGATGTCGATTATCCGGATGACGCGGAGGAGGCTGCGGGTGCGGAGGTCGCCTTGTCCGCTGCGCCTTCCCCCGCCATTTTTGCGGCCAGCCGGGGAACGGGATTGTTGGTGGTGCCGGCACTGCTCGTGTTGATGGCCGTGTCGGCCATTTTGAACGTCCGGCGGTTTTATGCCGATGACGGCGCCTTCGCGGACCGTGCGGCGGATGTCGTGCTGGACGGGCTGCAAGGGCGGACATGGGTGGTTTCGAACGGCATGATCGATCCCAATCTGCTGATCCGCGCGCACGAGCGCGGAACGGCGATCCATCTGCTTTGCCCGTACCGAGCGCAGGAAAAGAACTATACGGCGCATGTCCTGCGGGCGATGAGGTCTGATGCGACTTTCTCCGAGAACGATAAGCTTCGGGCAGGAAGTCTGATCGCCTTCAACTTCCATCTGTTCATCGACGACTTGTTCGCCATGGATGAGG
>CAZOIS010000313.1:0-3726 GCA_964579865.1 uncultured Lentisphaeraceae bacterium
ACAAAGTGCGTATCCGCACGTCGCGAGTAGCCGAAGCGTTGGCGTGACCGTGTGCGGCGGCGCGGCGCAGGTAACGGACAAAGGCATGAGTGGCGGCAACGGCGGTGTACCGTGCCGGCCTTGGATTGGGAGGGCACGGGAGGGAAAGTCCCAGCCCAAAGCTGCCACAGGCGTTCCACGCGCAAGCGTGCGTGACATGGAGCCGCCGAGGCGCGCGTACCCGCGCGGCCGTCCGCGCCGGAGGGAATGGCGGCGCGGCGGCGGCGTCTGGCAGCGCCGCAGGCGATGACCGTTACGTCGCGGGGATAGGGGTCCCCGCGACGCCCAGCGATTTTTTAGCATTACCGGTTATACGCATCCTCACTTGACGAAATCGGAGAGACTTGTCACAGTCTAATCATGTATAGCTGGTGTCGTAAACGTGCGCATTGATTGCTTAATGCAAGGAAACCAGAAATGATAATCATGGGCGATGACGAGTTTATTCTTCATGTCCGTAAGAACGGTTTTGGACATAACAAAATGAATCCAGAGCTTGGACGAAAAATTTGGGATTGGATTAGAGAGCATGACACGGGTGCAAATATCATCCAAAGAGATCAAGGGTGCCGTTGGGGAGACGTAGGATCATTCATAAGTGGGACTAACCTTCCTAAAACAGCCACGCAATTTGAGTTGGATGAAACGATTTTGCCTGAATTGTATAGGTTTTTGGGTACCCTCTAGAGAAAATGAAAATCACCACACTACTTTTCGGGATAATCGCCTCTTCAGTGAGCGCAACAACGCTCACCATCAACAAATCCAGTGACTGGAGACCTCTGCCTGAGGCCCAGCAACATGCAGCACGCTCGGCTTATGGAAAATATCTTAAGGATTTTTCAGCATCGGAAAAGTATCCCGGTATAACGGCCTTGCTATTGGACCAACCCAACAATTCGCCACAAAAGAGTCTAAAGAACACCAAAGAATTATTTTATCTTGGATGCAAGGACTCGATTGAGAAGTCGGGACAAACGATTGGCCCGATGCAAGACTCTTCATTTGGAGCCTTACCTGGTATATTTTTTATTTCTCGAATAATCGCTGGAACTGCGAAAATCAATTGTCTATCAACCATTGGGTTCGCAAAGGATCACACATACTCGATACTTTTATATGCCCCCGAATCAATCAAGGAGCTATCCCCGGAATCACCTGCGTTTAAGAGTTATTTTTCGCAATTAGTTTTCGATGACATAATCCCAGCAGTAGAACATACTGACGCTTATCTGATGGGACACAGAATTGGAACTTGTACGATACTTTTAATTGTTGTTGTATTAGTCATTGCTGCCATAAAGCGCTTAGTAAAGGGTCCCTAACCAATCGCTCGCTCAAACGATCAACCTGGCGCACTGTACTGCTTATGATTTTCTGCGCGTTCGGGACCCTAACCGATTTTACGCCCGGATGTTTGCGCAAACATTGTGCGCAATTTTGTGTGCGAATTTTCAATAATATTTTCTCCCGCCAGAGGCCCCCTCTCCCCCTTCCCCCTCCCGTGGGGCCTCCCCCCCTACCCCCCACTCTGCCCCCTTCTCCCGTTGCAAGGCACCCCCCCTTCCCCCAGACCGCCCCCCAAAAGCCCTCCCCCAGAGCGGCTGCCGCAACGGCTGCCACGCGGTCCGCAACGACGTTTCCTATTCGACCGGGAACGCGTGGCAACAGTCTGTTTTGCGCCCCTTCCCGCTGCGCTCGTTTCCCCAGTGGGGCCACAGAAGGAAATGGGACGGTGTAGCAAACTCGCGTGAAGCGCTGAGTTGCTACACCAGCCACGCCCCGCAGGGTTCCGCGCAGCGGTTCCCCGCGACGGGGACGCGGGTTGCGGGCGCGGCGTGGCGGCGGCTGATCAGGACGGCGGGCGTGCGGGCTGGGGCAGGTATCCGTGCGCAAAGACCGCGGCCCGGCGGCCCGGCCGCCTCCGCCCGCGCCCGGCAGGGCGGCAGGCGCTCGACAAGCGTGACGGCGGCTGCCGCACTGGGGACGTGGAATGCGGCGGCGTGCGCATCCGGCACGCAAGGAGCCTGCGACGCGGCGGCCGGTGCGCTGGCCGACGTCCTGCCACTGCGGCAAGCGAAGCGGCGGTGACCGTACCGGACCGGATGCGGGGCGGCTGCCCCGTAGCTTGCGAAGGGGCACCGCCCTAGCAAGGCCCGCCGCGCGGCGCTCTTGAATATCATCCCGTAACGCCGCGCGGCGGGCCGGTGCCGGTGCCGGTATGGCGTGCGGATGCACGCGCCGCGAGCGTGAGCGTGCAAATGCTGTTTATTGAGACACGGCGGCGGGCGCGCCGGACGCCAACGAACAAGCTTGCGCAGTGAGGCAGGCGACCGGCACGCCTTCCGCCGTGATGCCGTTGCGGAGCGCCCGCCGGTGACCGTCCCGAGGCGCGTCGACGCCGCTGCCCGGAGGTAGCGCGGGAGGCCTGTATGCAGGCCGGACGCGCGGACGCAGGGCGTGCGGCGGAAGGCGCGCCGCAGGGAGGGCGTGCGCAAGCACGCGGCGGAGCGTGGAGCGCGTGGCCATGCAGCGTGTCGGGTATCGGGGGGAGTCGGCGAGATCGCCGCGCCGGTAGTCCGTGCGCGGAAGCTCGCCGCGGGGGGGTGTGTCACCCTCCCCTGCCGGGGTTTCCGGATTTGATTTTCGTCGTCGATAAGCTGTTGAAGATATGGGGTGGTGAAAGGGTCCGGGAGAGAGAGGGGTATTGAGTGAGCGCGGCGTGTGGCGGCCGGATCCGGCGGCGGGCGTGCGGCCTGGGGCGCGTATCCGCGCGCAAAGGCCGCGCCCCGGCGCCCCGGCTGCCGCGCCCGCGCGAACGGCGTTGGTGGCGGCGCTGCGTCCGGCGGACCGCCGGCGCGCGACGCGCCGGGGAAGGTGAAAAGCGGAGTCGGACGCGAAGGCCCGCAAGGAGCCTGCGACGAAGCGGGCCGGCGCGCCGGACTCCGCCCCTGCCGCTGCGGCAAGCGAGGCGGCGGTGACCGTACCGGTCCGGATGCGGGCGGGGCCACGAAGCGGAAGCGGCTGGCCCCGATCCGCAAGGCCCGCCACGCGGTGCCCCTGAATATCATCCCGCAACGCCGCGTGGCGGGCCGGTTCCGGTGCCGGTATGGCGTGCGCAGCACGCGCCGCGAGCGTGAGCGCGTGTGCATGCCGTAGCGGGCGAGGAAGGAACTGACGAAGCCCGCACCGGATAAGCCCGCGAAGGCGCGGCCGGAGGCAGTAAGGCGGGCGTGCGAGCCGCGCGAGCCGCCCGCCGTCTGCCGGAGGCCGCGCCGCCTGGACCATGGAACCCGGAGCCCGGCCCGAAGGGTGCCGCCGGGCTTAGGCGGCATCGGCACCCCCCCAAAAAACCCGCCGTGGCCGGTAGTCCGGCCACTGGGAGCGGCGGGTTTTCGAGCCCCCCCCGTGAAAGCCAGCAATAGCTGGGGGGTTCGCAGGGGGGGGTCGGGGGGGGCGGCGGGGGTGTGCCGACCGGGAACGGGTGAACATGGCTCCAGGGCGGGCGCGAGGGGTTTGGGGAAACCTCCCCAAGCCTCTGCGGAGGGAGCCTGCGACCGGAGCACGGAGGATCGCGGCGTCGGCGTGTTCCTGCCGCGAAGCGGCGCGGGCGGAGCCCGTGCCCGCGCCAAACAGCGCGGGCAAAGCAACGCAGCCCGAAGGGTCTGCGGAAAGAAAAGGCCCGGT
>CAZOIS010000314.1:0-3723 GCA_964579865.1 uncultured Lentisphaeraceae bacterium
TCGCCGCACTGGCGGGTCGAGTACAGCCTGCGCCGCAACAAACGCGCGATGTTCTACGCCGTGGCGCAGACCAACATCGCGATCTGCGGCCGCGGCACGATCAACGGGCATGCGGAGCTGTTTCACGAACGGACCGAAGGCACGCACTGGTGGCGCCGCAAGCACGATCAGTTGATCACCGGGCGCAATATCTTTCTGGTCGGATGCAAGAATGTCCGGCTCGACGATGTCACGATCCTGAATCCGTCGGGCTGGAGCATGTGGCTGCTGGATTGCGAATCGGTGCAGGTGCGCGGGCTGAAGATCGAGATGGATCTGCGGTATCCGAACGGCGACGGCATCCACATCGGTTCGTGCCGCGACGTGACGGTCAGCGACTGCATCGTGCGCAGCGGCGACGACGCGCTGATCCTGCGTGCCTACCAGCATCAGTTGCACGGGCCGGTGGCGTGCGAGCGGGTGGTGGTGGCGAACTGCGTCCTGCAGAGCAATTCCGCAGCGGTTCGCATTGGCTGGACCCACGATTATATGATCAAGGATTGCCGCATCAGCAATCTGGTGATCCGCGATTCCCACACCGGCATTTGCGTCGTCATGCCTGACATGAAGAATGTGCCGAACGACCCGCCGCGCGGCGAGGGGGTGCCGCCCCTGCCGGACACCGTGCATCCCTTCGGGATCGAGAATGTGCATTTCAGCGACATCAGTATGGCGTGCCGCAAGACGCCGATCCTCGTCAAGTTTTCCGAGGATACCAAGGTCAGTCACATCCGCAACATGACCTTTTCAAACATGACGATCCGCTCGCCGGAATATCCTTCGTTCACGCTGCGGCCGGGCGATGATGTCAGTGATATCCTCCTCAGCAATGTGCGGTTCGAAATCCAGCCGGGCGGCAACAGCCCCTTTACCATCAAAGGCGTGCAGCGGCTGACACTCGATCGCGTGACCTTTGTTGAGCTGCCGCCCGCAGCGGCTGCACCGTGAACTCGGCAAGTTCGTAAAATCGAGTATCGAGTTCGCATTATCACGATTGCGCGGAAGGTTGACTACGCCTTACAGTGGTTTCGTTTCAATGGAGTGAGGAAAAATGAAAAGAACGACCATGATTGGACCCTTGACGCTCGTTGGGCTGTTAACCGCTTTGGCGGTCACGGGGGAGGCGGCCGCGCAGGCTGCGCCTGTCAAGAAAAAGCCCGCCAAACCGCCGGTGGCGCTCACCGAAGTGCCGATCACGAAGGCGGAGCCGGTCGCGGGCCGCGCGGCCAGCCTGCTGCCTGCCGGCAAGACATGGAAACTGGTCTGGAACGACGAGTTTGACGGCACGAAGCTCGACGACACCAAGTGGAACTACCGCCTGCACTACTGGGGCTTCAAGTCGCCCACCTTCACCGACGAGGGAGTCGAGCTCGACGGCAACGGCCACCTCAAGATCAACCTCATCCGCAAGGGTGACGACTTCTATTCGGGGCATCTGCAGACAGGCGGCAATACGTTTGACTTGCCGCGCGATGAGAATGCCCCTGGCCCCTGGCTCTTTGGCGAGAAACTGCCGGCGAAGTTTATGCACAAGTTCGGCTACTACGAGATCCGCTGCAAGTTGCCGAAGAACGACGGCTGGCACGCCGCGTTCTGGCTCCAGTCGCCTTCGATCGGCGCGCACCCCGATCCGAAGTACGCCGGGGTCGAGTGCGACATCATGGAAAACTACCGCCAGCACACCGAGGGCACGATCGGCTGCGGCAATGGCTGGGGCGGCTACGGCAAAGAGAGCAAGTGGCACGGACACTATTGGTTCAACTATGAGGAGACCGAGGACGGCTGGCATTATTATGGCGTCGACTGGTCGCCCGAGGGCTACGTGTTCTACGCCGACGGCAAACTGGTCGGCCGACAGGAGCCGCCCATGAGTCCGGTCTCGGAAGTCGACCAGTTCATTCTCGTTTCGACCGAGTGCCACGGCTACCACCGCTCCGCCAACCGCGGCGGGTTGGAGTCGAAATCGCCTGCCGGGTGGAACGGCAAACCCGTCCCCGCCCTGTTCGATGCCGTCCTGCCCGACTGGTTCGAGGTGGACTTCGTGCGCGTGTATGACGCGCAGTAAGCCCCAGGGGCTGTACACGTTCAGCCACCTTTGATCAGCAACGCCGGGTTGTTTTCACACTCGGCGAGCTGATTGTAGTGCGTGATCAGTTCCTTCACGGTCAAACGGCGTCCCGCAGCCTTAAACTTCGACAACTCCAAAATATTGGACGCGACGAATTGCTCAACATCAAAGATTTCCACTCGCCCAGAAATGCCCACATTCTCGGCCATTGTGTCTGCCACGGCGACATTCCGAAAGGTGGTGATTATCAACGGTCGCAATCCATGGTCAAGATTGTCTGTGCACTTACGCAACAGCGCTTCTCCTGGACAGGTGGTCACATGAATGACGATGTCCTCAATAAGATAATCTCCGGGGCGATCCGTAACGCTATCCGAGACAAAAGCGCCATGACATTCAACTGCACGCCCAAGTACGAGTTCAAGTTTTGCCCCGACAAGGTGTTGCAACACGGCTCCCAAGAACATAGTGCCGGAGTCCCGCTTCTGGTGCTGCTCGGCCTGTTTGAGAAGATCCCTGATGGCTGTTCGTATTGAATACCGATCACTGAGTTCAAATAGCAACGGTTCGATTCGGATTTTCGCGGGTCTTTTAAACATCTCTACCTCCGGCGGCTATAGATAAGCTGTGTAGCTTGTTACGATTCGTGTTTGTGGCGTAAACACTAAAGAGCTTACAGCAGGGTCAAAAAGTGTTGTATGTGCGGGAGTGCGTTGAAAATTACGCACAACGAAAAGACAATAGCGAGCTCTGATCTCTTTTGCGACAGCATATTCTTTTTCGGTCATGATTATTGACCCGGAGTTTGAAGCAAGACCTTTTACCTCTATGCAGAGGAATTGTGAGTGACACGTCATATGAAAATCGTAGCCACACCCACACGACGTAACGTCTTCAACATGATAATTGTTAAAGATCGGTATTTCGGAGACATGGTTCTTGAAATAAGTCTCCGCAGCATGTCCAGTCATAAGACGCTGGGCAATATTGGGAACGCCACTTTGTTTTGTCACTCCTGAAATCAGTTTTTCCTTTTCATATGAAGGTATCAGAAAGCCTTTGATTAAGTCAGTAAAGTCACTAAAGCCAAGTAACGAAAATTGGTCAAACAGTTTTTTTGAACGAGTTTTTAGTGGGCGCTTCCATCCTTCACGTGGGTGGGATGGTGTTGTTTTGCGAATCTCATGATCAAATTCATCTCGATAATTCTTGATAGAAGCTGGGCTAGCGTCCAACGCATATCCAAAAACATTAAAAGCATGCCAAACGCCGGAATACCCAAATTCCGACAATGCCCGCTTGCCAAAGAGTGAAAGGTACAAACCAGCTAAAGTTGCTTTGTCTGTGTGATTTAAAGTCATGTGTCCGTCTCATTCCTGTTATCAACTGAAGAAAACGCACCTGTGTCTTTCAGCGCCTCAGTGACCAATCCGCTGCCGGCAAAAAACTCGGTCACAGGAAAGAAATCACAGGCCTCGCGAACACGTCCCTTTTTCTGAATCTTATCGCGCACCGTATAGAGTTTTTTCTTAGACATGGCCCTTCAAATAACCTCCGACAAGTATTCGGTTAGCCACGGGGGAGTGGCATTCTGATGCGAGGGGAAGAGGAAAATG
>CAZOIS010000315.1:0-3711 GCA_964579865.1 uncultured Lentisphaeraceae bacterium
CTGGCCAGCGAGGTCAACCGGCTGCTGACCGGCAAGGGCTGAAACCATGCCGCAGGCACCGTTCACAGGACGCTGGATGCCGGTCCCCGTGCAGCAGGTCTTCGACCTCGCGCAGGCGGCCCAGCCCTCGACGGTGCTTGTCTGGTTCTCCATGCTGGCCGACGCCATCCACAACAAAAACTGGCAGACGTCCAGATCACACGAGGCCATCGCGAAGGAAACAGGCCTCTCGGCGTCATCCGTCTTGCGATCCCAGGCGAGGCTCACGGAAGCCGGATACATCACGCCGCTCGCCGGCGGCGGGAACAGCCGGACCACGACCACCTACGCGGTGACGCCCATCGCCAACTACGGCAAACCCTTTTCAGACCTCAAGACCCCGCCCGAACGGGCGAGAGGAGACTGGGAATCATGAGCCCAAACGAAACACCCGAAAACGCGCCCCGCGCGTTCAAGCCCCCGACCGAGGCCCAGGTCGCGGATTACGCGGCCGGCCTCGACCTGTCCGACCCGCCCGCCGTGGCCCGGCAGTTCATAGCCTGCTACGCGCCCGCTTGGCGCGACACCTTCGGCCGCCCCGTCCGCAACTGGAAACTGAAATTCCGGCAGGTCTGGGCCGTCCGCCGGCAGCGCCCGAAGAGGCGCAAGGCCCCGCCGCGCCCGCGCGGCGACTGGGTTTCCTGACCCGTCCGCATTCGATCTCCCTGACAGTCTAACAGCCTAACCAAATTGGAGCAACTCCCATGCAAACCGAACTCGACGACGACATCGAATCCGCCCTCATCGGCAGCCTCATGCTGGACTACCGCGCCGCGGCGAACGAAACCGCGGATTTCGCCATCACCCCCGACATGTTCGTCTCGGGCATGGCCCGCAGCGTGTTCGAGACCATCCAGAACCTCGCGGCGGAAAAATCGCCCGTCGACCCGCTCACCGTCCGCGAGAAGATCCGGGCGCAGGGCGACGCCGGCGACAAGGTCACCGCCTACCTGTGCCGCGCGATCGACAACACCCCCACCGCCGCGCACGCCGCCTACTACGGCCAGCTCCTGCGCATGAAGCACGAGACGCGGCGCCTGCGCGGCATCCTCCGCGCCGCCGACCGCCGCCTCGACGACGAGCCGGCCGACATGGTCCAGACCGGGCTGCTGCGGCAGCTCTCCCAGAACGACGCCGACCCCGCCAGGGACGGGCTCACCTTCACCGAGGCCACCGACCAGGCGGTCGCCGCCTTCCGCATGGCGGCCGACGGCACGAACCGCGTCAAGTCCGGCCTCGCCTTCCTCGACTCGGCGGGCGGCATCCAGGACGGCGAGCTGATCATCATCTCCGGCAAGGCCGGCAGCTGCAAGACCACGCTCGCCCGCCAGATCCTCACCCACGTCTGCGGCGTGGAGCAGGTGAAGTCCGCGCTCATCACGCTCGAAATGTCCGAGGCGCAGATCGCGGGCCAGACCCTCACCGACCGCTCGCAGACCAGCTTCCGAAAATTCATGGCGGGCGTCGCGGACGAGCGGGACTGGGCCAGCCTCTTCAAGGCCAAGGCCGAGGCAGAGGGCTGGCCGCTCTTCATCACCGCCCGCGCCCGCACCCCGGCCCGCCTGTCGGCCTACGTCCGCAAGGTCGTGCGGCGGGGCGCGAGGCTGATCGTGCTCGACTACCTGCAGGCCCTGCAGCCCGACCCCGCGCAGGCGCGGCTCAACGTCGAGCAGCAGGTCTCGTTCGCGTCCAACACCGTGCGCGACCTCGCGGTCACGCTCGGCGTCCGGTTCATCGTGGTCTGCACCGAGTCGCGCGAGGGCGAGCTGCGCTATTCCGACGCCATCCGCTACGACGCCTGGCGCTGGATCCAGATGGTGCAGCCCGAAGAGAACACCGAGGACAACCCGGTCTATCTCTGCACGCTCAAGAAGAACCGCTTCGGCGTGCTGCCCAAGAACGACCGCGAACTCTACCGCGTCGGGGATAGGCTGCTCTCAAGCGCCGAGTGGCTGGAACACGCCAAAACGAACAAGGGGAGGAAGGAATGACTATCGCAATTAATGCCTGCGCGAACTGCCTTCACTTCGAGGGCGACGCAGAGACCGTGCGCAGATTCTTGAACGGCCGTTTGCGGGAGGTCTATCTGCACCGGTGCCGCCTGCACCCCGAACGCGAGGACGCCGGCGCGGTTCACGAAGAGTGCTTCGCGAGCCGCGCCGGAGCCGACCGCATAGCAAGCGGTTTTAACAAGCCGGTTGCCCGCACGGACGGGTTAATACAAGGCGAGCTCTTTTGAGCGAAAGGTACCAACGGCGCGTTAGCGCCGTTCGGTGTCACCGCTGTTTTTTGCAAAAAGCGACGCAGCCAAGAACAATGGCTACGCCAGTGCCAATCGGTAAAAATTTCCACCAGGGGACAGGATGAAATTCTCCGACGACGGTAGCAAGCCCTTGTCCCAAATACGTGAAATACCAAGAGAAATGCGAGAGGGCTATGCTACCTAGGGCAAGAAGACCAATTTGTTTCCATAGCTTATCGGTTTTGAAAGAGTTGGCAAAAAAGACAAAAGAGATCGGGAAGCTTCCTAAGCCAGTCCAGAAAACCACCTGCGCTATTGCCTCTTGCATTGGTGTGTGCATTTTGTCTTCTATTCAAAGTCAGCGGCTACCAACCACCGGAACACGTTAAACACCTGTCCCTCGTTGCTGGCCACATGGCTGACTGTGCAGACAGAGTTTCATAATAATCGGTATTTCTCAATCACTTTCGAAAATATCGCATAGCAAAAAATAGCGCCCCGCGTCGCGGGGACCCCCATCCCCGCGCCGTAAAGGTCATCGCCTGCGGCGCTGCCACACGCCGCCGCCGCGCCGCCATTCCCTCCGGCGCGGACGGCCGCGCGCTTACGCGCGCCTCGGCGGCTCCATGTCACGCACGCTTGCGCGTGGAACGCCTGCGGCAGCCAGGGGCCGGGCCGCCTCGGCGGCCTCACCCTCAAAAAGCGAAGCGGGTGCGGTCAGTGCGCACTTGGATTTTTCAGCCGGTATCCCGGCGGCGGGCGCAGCCCGTGAAAAAGCCCGTGCGCATCGATCCGCACCCCGAAGCGACCAAGGCCGGCACAATACACCGCCGTTGCCGCCACTCATGCCTTTGTCCGTCACCTGCGCCGCGCCGTTGCACACGGTCACGCCAACGCTTCGGATACTCGCGGCGGCGGTCTACCGCCTTTGTCATGCCCGTTGCCCACTGTGCGGCTGATCGGCAGGCGTCCGGTCATCCGTCCCTCCTGACCGTCCGCTTCCGCGTTCCCCACGTTCCGGACACGCCATCACCGTCCTGTCTGCAATCCGCCGTTTCTGAACGCTGCACAACTTCCCCCGTTCCCTGACCTTCATCCGGCTACGGGTGAGGATGAAGGCTCAAGGAACAGGGCAGCGTTATGAAACAGAAACTTTACAGATTGCAGAGCAGGGCCGGTTTGAGTTCGGCGTCCACGGCGGCGGGTGCCGCCAGTGAGGATTCAGAACTCAGCAACGAGCAGACGTTTTGTCACACCCCCTTCGTCGGGTGTGAAGAAAGAGACCACCGCCATGAATAACACATGCCATCCGTACAGCACCACCCGCGCCGCACGCCGCTACGTGTCACCCCGCACGCGCCCCTTGAATCAGTTCGAGCGCGAGACGCGGGGCCTGTCGTACATGCTCAAAGAGGCCGATTGCCCCGAAG
>CAZOIS010000316.1:0-3704 GCA_964579865.1 uncultured Lentisphaeraceae bacterium
GCATACTTTGCGGGGACGGAGTCTGCCCCGGCCAGAATTTTTAACGGGTTCGCTCTTTCGTTCCGGCTCGCAGGAGGGCAAGCCGGAGAGGCGGGAGCGATTTTTAAGGAACAAAACCATGAGTAAGTTGACGACGCGCCATGTTTACACTTCCGAATCGGTTTCGGAAGGGCATCCCGACAAAGTGTGTGACCAGATCTCGGACGCGATTCTGGACGCGTGTATCGCGAATGATCCTGCGGCGCATGTCGCCTGCGAGACGGCGGCCGGCACGAATCTGGTTGTCAACGTCGGCGAGATCACCTGCAAAAACTGGGAGAAGATCAATCCTCAGGCCATCGCGCGCGATGTCGTCAAAGACATCGGGTACGACACGCCCGCCGAGGGTTTCAGTTTCGACACCTTCAATTATGTCAGCGCCTTGCACGGCCAGTCGCTCGACATCGCGCAGGGCGTCAACAAGGTTAAACTCGAAGAGCAGGGGGCCGGCGACCAGGGGATGATGTTCGGTTATGCGTCGAACGCCACGCCGCAGCTCATGCCCGCTCCGATCATTTACGCGCACAATCTTTTGCAGTTTTTCACCACCCTGCGCAAGAACGGCGAGATCGCCTATCTGCGTCCGGACTCCAAAGCGCAGGTCAGCGTGCTGCATGAGGGCGGTTGCGCCAAAGAGATTACCGCCGTGGTGATCTCGCATCAGACGCGTGAAGTGCCGATCAAGCGGATCCGCAAGGACTTGGAGGAGGCCGCCCGCTCACTTCTGAATGATACCGGGATGCTGACCAACCGGACGAAATTTTACATCAACCCGACGGGACGGTTCGTGATCGGCGGGCCTTGCGGCGACTCCGGCCTCACCGGCCGCAAGATCATCGTCGACAGCTACGGCGGCGTGGGTTCGCACGGCGGCGGCGCTTTTTCCGGCAAGGACCCCTCTAAGGTCGACCGTTCGGCGGCCTATTATTGCCGCTATGCGGCGAAGAACATCGTGGCTGCGGGCCTGGCAGACAAGTGCGAGATTCAGGTGGCCTACGCGATCGGCGTCGCGAAACCGCTGAGCATCAACGTCAGCACCTACGGCACCGGCAAGGTGTCCGAATCGATGATCGAGAAGATCCTCATGGCGAATGAGATCTTCGATTTCCGCCCCGGTATGCTGATCAAGGATCTGGGCCTGACGAAACCCAAAGGCTGGTCGTATCGCAAGACCTCGAACTACGGCCACTTCGGCCGCGAAGGTTTCCCGTGGGAGAAGACCGACCGCGTCTCCGCCCTCCGCTCTGCCGCCGGTATTAAATAACCGTCTTCTCCGCAAAGTTCGCCAATCACCGAAAAAGAATGGATGCCTGGCTCACGGATACGTGAACGGCATGCCATCTTTTTCGGTGGGCGAGAGCGGCATGGCATGCGTTTGTGCGCTGATGGGGAGTGAACCCAGATGCACCCTCTGTATTCACAGGCAAACGCCTTGACTGCTGATGTGATAGGAGCTGCGATAGAAGTTTTTCGGCATTTTGGCCCTGGTCTCCTGGAGTCGATTTACACGCGAAGCCTCGCTCGCGAACTGACGTTGCGTGGTCATCGTGTGCAGTCGGAAAAACGAATTGGCATTGATTATAAAGGCGTTGTTTTTGAAGAGACGTTGCGGTTTGATTTGATGGTTAACGAGTGCCTGTTAGTTGAAGCCAAAGTCTCTGAAAAAGGCATCCGGCCTGAGAATCGACAACAATTACTGAGCTACCAGAAATTAATGGATATACCTTTGGGTTTGATCTTTAATTTCGGTGATGCTCGGTTTGGTGATCGTGGTGTTCAACGGGTTATTCTCAAAGGTGCTGACGGCGAGGGGCCTTCAGCGCGTTCACCTGCATGACGTCCGCGTATTCGCGGGTGAGTCATCAGAGTGAACGCGCCCGTTGCGTGATTAGCGAAAAAAGAAAGTCGTATTTATGAACTACAAAGTCAAAGACATGGGCCTCGCCGAGTGGGGCCGCCGCGCGATCGAGATCGCCGAAAAAGAAATGCCCGGACTGATGGCGACCCGGGCCAAGTACGGGCCGCAGAAGCCGCTCAAGGGCGCGCGCGTCATGGGCAGTTTGCACATGACCGTCGAGACCGCCGTGTTGATCGAGACGCTCGCCGAACTCGGCGCGGACGTGCGCTGGTGCTCCTGCAACATCTTCTCCACCCAAGACCACGCCGCCGCCGCGATCGCCGCGGCCGGCATTCCCGTCTTCGCCTGGAAGGGCGAGACGCTGGAGGAGTACTGGTGGTGCACCCGGCAGGCGCTCACGTGGCCGGACGGCTCCGGGCCGCAACTGATCGTCGATGACGGCGGCGACGCCACCCTGTTGCTGCACCGCGGCCTCGACGCGGAGAAGGACGCCGCGTTCCTCGATGTCCCGACCGACGTCGAAGAGCTGCAGGTCATCAACGCCCTCATCAAGAAGATGCTCAAGGAAACGCCCGGCTGGTTCGCCCGCGCGGTCAAAGGCTGGAAGGGCGTCTCGGAAGAGACCACCACCGGCGTCCACCGCCTGTACCAGCTCGAAGCCGACAAGAAGCTGCTGGTCCCCGCCATCAACGTCAACGATTCCGTGACCAAGTCCAAGTTCGACAACATCTACGGCTGCCGCGAGTCGCTGGTCGACGGCATCAAGCGCGCGATGGACGTGATGATCGCCGGCAAGGTCGCGTTCGTCTGCGGCTACGGCGACGTCGGCAAGGGGTCCGCCGAGTCGCTCAAAGAGCACAAGGCCCAGGTGTGGGTCTCCGAGGTCGATCCGATCTGCGCGCTGCAGGCCTGCATGGCGGGCTACAAGGTGACCACCGTGGAGGACGCGCTGCCGGTCGCCAACATCTACGTGACCACCACCGGCAACTGCGACATCATCACGGCCGAGCACATGAGCAAGATGCGCGACCAGGCGATCGTCTGCAACATCGGGCATTTCGACAACGAGATCCAGGTGGCCCGCCTCAAGGCGTGGCCGGGTGTCCGGCACGTCAACATCAAGCCGCAGGTCGACAAGTACATCTTCCCGGACGGGCACTGCATCTACCTGCTCGCCGAGGGCCGTCTCGTCAACCTCGGCTGCGCCACGGGCCACCCCAGCTTCGTGATGTCCAACAGCTTCACGAACCAGACCCTCGCCCAGATCAAGCTCTGGAACGAGAAGCTCGCGGTCGGCGTCTACCGTCTGCCCAAAGAGCTCGACGAAGAGGTCGCCCGGCTCCATTTGGAACAGCTCGGCGCGAAGCTCACCGTTCTCAGCCAGGCGCAGGCCGACTACATCGGCGTCCCGGTCAACGGCCCCTACAAGCCGGAACATTACAGGTATTAAGGTTCAAACGCGGCTGGCGCCGCTGGTTCCAACGGCCTGCGGCCTCGTTCCAGGTTTCAAACGCGGCTGGCGCCGCTGGTTCCAACCCTTGGACCTTTAAACCAGCCCGCGCAGCGGGCGATTGAACCTTGAACCTTTGAACCAGCGCCTTCAGGCGCGGTGGAACTCTTGAAACTTCTGATCACAGGCGGAAAGGGTATGCTGGGGCGCACGCTCCAGCGTCACCTCCGGCACCACGAGCTGTTCGTCGCCGACCTGCCGGAATTCGACATCACCGACGGCCGCGGCGTGGAACAGGCCGTCGCCGCGTTCAAGCCCGATGTCGTCATCCACGCTGCGGCCATGACGCAGGTGGAC
>CAZOIS010000317.1:0-3682 GCA_964579865.1 uncultured Lentisphaeraceae bacterium
GCCGCATGGGGCACCACCTCGACGCCCACACCTTCCCCGAGCTGATGGGCAAGCGTTACAACAGCCGGCTCGTGCAGATCGTCTGCGCGCTCATCATCTTCAGCTTTATGCCGCTCTACGCCATGGCGGTCATCATCGGCGGCGCCGAGTTCATCGGCCCCGTTTTCCATATCTCCTACGACGCCGCGCTCTACCTTTTCGCCGTCATGGTTGCCGCCTACGTGATCGCCGGGGGCATCAAGGGCGTGATGCTGACGGACGCCCTGCAGGGCGCGATCATGCTGGTCGGCATGCTCTTTCTGCTTGTGGTCACCTATCGTCAACTAGGAGGTTTCACCGCGGCCCATCAGGCGCTCACGGATCTCGCCCCGCAGGTTCCTAAAGCCCTTGCCGCGATCGGCCACCAAGGCTGGACCTGCATGCCCGAATTCGGCTGGGCCCGCCCCGGCGCCACGGGCACGGACGCCACCCGCTTCAACCTCTGGTGGATCATGATCTCGACCATTGTCATGGGCGTGGGCATCGGCGTGCTGGCGCAACCTCAGCTCATCGTCCGCTTCATGACCGTCAAATCCAAGCAGGCGCTCAACCGCGGCGTCGCGGCCGGAGGCGTCTTTATTCTCTTCATGACCGGCGTGGCGTTCGTGGTCGGCGCACTGTCCAACGTCTACTTCGCGGACCGCGAACAGATCCATTGCCGGATCGTGTCCGAACACGCCTTGCTCGATCCGGGGCCTGACGGTAAAAGCCCATTGGCGCTCGTAACGCCCAGTGCCGCGCCGGAGGTCCTTGCCCGCGCCAAAGCCTTCATCGCCTACCGTCTTCCGGACGACAAAGAAGACCAGCCGTTGCACTACCTGATCAAAACGCCGGCGCTCTCCTTCACGCGCGGCACGGAGGGCGCGACGGACGTAATCAAGCCGGGGCTGATCGCCATCGCCCGCACGGTCACGCTCGGGACCCCCCTGCAGGGCAACAGCGACACGATCATACCGCGTTTCGTGAACAGCGCGTTCCCCAAATGGTTTGGCGTGGTTTTCCTGATGACGCTCCTGTCGGCGGCGATGAGCACCCTCTCCAGCCAGTTCCACACCATGGGTACGGCGGTCGGGCGCGACATCTGCGAGCCCTTCTCCCGCGGCAACTCCGCGCGCACCATCCTCATCACCCGGTGCGGCATCGTCATCGGCATCATCACCGCCATCGTGCTCGGGAAGATGGTGCGAGGCAACATCATCGCGCTGGCCACAGCCATCTTTTTCGGCATCTGCGCGGCCGCGTTCCTGCCCTCTTTTCTCGCGGCGCTCTTTTGGAAACGCATGACGGGGCCGGCCGCGCTGGCCTCCATCGTGGCCGGCTTCGTGTCCAGCGCCTTCTGGTCGGTCTTCATCAACGCAAAAACCGCAGCCGGACTGGGCATCTGCAAGGCGCTCTTCGGGCAACCGACGCTGCTTTCGAACGCGTTCAGCCCAACCTGGTCCGTCGTGGATCCGATCCTGGTCGCCCTGCCGATCTCCGCGCTGACCGCCGTGGTCGCAGCGCTCCTCACGAAGCCGATGCCCACCGAACATGTGGCCTACGTCTTTGGCGGCCCGAAGCAGCCGACGGAGTGAGTCGCCCGGCATTCGCGCCCCTTTCCCCGGGGATGCAAAAAAGCGCGATCACCGAGCGACCCCATGCCGTCCGCTTTTTCGCGAAGGCCGGATCGATTTTGCGGTCCGTATTCGTATGAAAAAGAACAAGGGACGCGGCCCAGACCGCGTCCCTTGTCGTTTGCCTGTTGCGGCGATCCGTTCAACGGTCGAACTGCGCGTCAAACGCGATCGAGCTCGGCGCGAAATCCACGCCATGCACAAAATCGCAGGCCTCCTGCGCGCCGTGGCAGCGGTCCATGCGGGAGTCCTCCCACTCGACGGAGAGCGGGCCCTGATACTTGATGTCGTTGAGCGCGACGATGATCTCCTCGAAATTGATGTCACCGTGGCCCAGCGAACGGAAGTCCCAGTAGCGGCGCGGATCGGCGAACTCGGTGTGACCGCCGAAAACGCCCACCGAGCCGTCGCCGTGGCCCCACCACGCGTCCTTCATGTGGACGTGGAAGATGCGGTCAGGGAAGGTCCGGATGAACTTCACGTAATCGACGCCCTGATAGCCGAGATGCGACGGATCAAAGTTGAAGCCGAATGCGGGGTGTCCGTCCAAGGCCTCGATGGCGCGCTGCGCCGAGGCAATGTCAAACGCGATTTCCGTCGGGTGGACTTCCAGCGCAAACTTGATGCCGTTTTCCGCATAGAGGTCGAGAATCGGCTTCCAGACCTTGGCAAACTCCTTATAGCCGTTCGCGATCTGGTTCGGCAGACAGGGAGGGAACGAGTAGAGCAGATGCCAGATCGGCGAGCCGGTGAACCCGTTGACCACCTTGATGCCGAGGTTCTTTGCGGCCTTGGCGGCCTTCTTCTGCATGTCGATCGCCCACTTTTTGGCGGCCTTGGGATCGCCTTTCACCGAAGCCGGCGCAAACGAGTAGTGGCGCTCATCGATGTTGTCGCACACCAGTTGGCCCGAAAGGTGGTTGGAGATGGCCCAGCACCCGAGCCCGTTCTGCTCCAGGACCGCACGCTTGTCATCGCAATAGGACTTGCTTTTCGAAGCCTTGTCCAAATCGATATGATCGCCCCAGCAGCAGATCTCGAGGCCGTCGTAACCGAATTCGGCCATCATCTCGCACACCTTGGTGAACGGCAGATCCGCCCACTGCCCCGTGAACATCGTCACTTTTCTTGACATCTCGCATCCTCCTTTGCGTTCCCCAATAAAGGCCATCCCGTTGGGCCTCATTCTGAAAACGACAGCTTACATGGTCGTTAAAATACCCCGTTCAACGTCACACTTCAACTCAAATCCGAGCGGCGGCGCGCGTCTCATTTCCTTTCGCGGATGACCTGCGCCTCGAACACCAGAAAGTCCGCGCCGCTGCGCCACGCGTCGGACGGCAGTCCCGCCTTCATCGCCAGATGCGTCAGTGTCTCCTCGATGCCCCACCCCTGTTCCGGCGCCACCTGCGGCAGGAACACCGCGCTGCGCCCGCCCTTGCTCAGCACCATGCCGTGCCGGCCGACCACGATCTCCTTCCAAGACGCGACCGGCTTCGGCGGGGTCAGCATCGAGATTTCGATGTCGACCGCGTCAAGCTCATCGGAAGCCAGCGGCGGGAAACGGGGGTCGTGGAACGCCGCGTTGAGCGCCTGCTCGCGCACCACTTTCCAGATCTCGCGCCGCGGCACGATTTCGCCGATGCATCCCCGCAGCTCGCCCTGCTTGTGCAGGGTCACAAAGCCGCCGCGCACCGCTTTCATGCCCTCCGTCACGTCTTCAGGCGCGGCCGCGGCGGCGGACTTCGCGCCGGTTTTCAATGCCCGCGCAATCGTCTCGCGGGCCAAAGTCAGCAGCCGTTCACAGTCCGTCTCCGGGATTTTCCCGTCGGCAGACGGCGCCGTCACGGGGGGCCGGGCTGGAGGCGCCCACGTCCCCGTCACCAGCGCGCCGATATAGCTGACGGAGCTGTGCGTGTCGTGCAGCATCTGGCCGGAGGTCTCGTACGCGGTGCGTTCGACTTTGGCGTCCTCGGGCAACATCGCGAGCAGGAAAGCCAACGGGTCGCGCCCGCACACGGTCGCGCCGG
>CAZOIS010000318.1:0-3682 GCA_964579865.1 uncultured Lentisphaeraceae bacterium
GAAGCCTGGGTCAACCGAATCGACATCGCCGATCTGCTGGGCAAGCAAGACCGCGATGAGAATGACCTGCCTTCGCTGCTGGACTCCACGGCCCTCGACCGCATCGCGCGCGACGTTTTCAGTTCGAACCTCACGGCCAAGCGGCGGGCGTACATCGCCCCGGACTTCCGCACGATCCTCTGCTTCACCAACCAGAGGGGAATCCCATACCGCATCGCCTTCACGGGCGAGACGGGACAGGGACACGAGATGACGCGGCACGGGGATCGGCTGGAGTTCACGCTGGCAGCGGCGCGTCCTTCCGGCCCGGATAGCTACTGGCTCGAAGCCGGGAACTACAGCGGCGAGAACTGGGACCTCCTGGCGCGCGCGGCGCTGGCCAGCGGCGCGTTTCCGATCGGGCTCGCGCCACGCAAGATTCAGCGTTGGCGCAAGGACTATAAGGCCTGTTCACGGTGCGGCGGCGGCGTCATCGAGCCGTCTTGGGACGCCAGTGGCACAAGCGAAAAGATGTGTTTCTGGGCGGTCGACGCGGGCGTGACGGACAACGAGCCGTTCCAGCTCGCCCGCGCGCGCCTGTCAAAGGAGGATGACGGAAAAGATCCGCAAACACCGACCGGAGCGGGCGGGATGATCATCATGGTCGACCCCTTCGTGGGACGGGAAGTTGTGCCGGAGGATACGAACGACTCGCCGCGCCCCTGTCTGCTGAAGCAGATGTCGACCATTCTGGGATCGGCGATCGATGAGGCGCGGTTCAAGCCCGAGGAGCTGGCGCAGGCCCAGGACAGTACGGTCTGCAACCGTTTCCTGATCGCGCCGATCCGGACGGCCCACGGCGAGCGCCTGCTGTCGCCCAAGGCGATCGCGTGCGGGGCGCTCGGCGCCTTCGGCGGCTTCCTGTCGCGCGAGTTCCGCGTGCACGACTTCATCTTGGGCCGCCGGAACTGCCAGAAGTTCCTCCAGAGCCATTTCGCGCTGGAGGTCGAGCCGGGCGGCGTCAACAAACGCTTCCGGGTTTCGTATGAGGAGGCGCGGGCGAAGGGCTGGCTTATCTTCGAGGCGGGCAAGGCGTTCATGCCGGTCATCCCGTTGGTGGGTTCCGCCCTCGACGAGGTGAGGCCGCCGATCTGGCCGGTCTACGGGATGGACGAGCTCGACCGTCTCGGCGGGCAGATGGAGGCGCGCTTGGACCTCATCGTCCAGAAGGTAAAGAAGGCGCTGCCGGTGCAGATCCTGTCCCGCCCGATCGCGTGGACGCTGTGGGGCCTCGTTGCCAAGAACGTCCGTGACCGCCTGAAGGATGTCGTGAAAGAGTCTCTGAAAGAGCACGATCTTTTTTTAAAAGTCCGCTGACGTGGCGTACCCGGGCAAACACACGGAACGCCGATAATGAAGGGCCGGATCGAAGGACATAGTGACCCTCATTGTACGGCACCCGCAATCCAAAGCAAGCGCCGAACGCCCAATGTTCAGTGTTCGGCTTTGAACGTTAAAAAGGAGGACGGGCATTCCTGCCCGTCGCGAATAGCCTGTCTGCGTGCCCAGCTACTGTGCAAAGGGACGCGAATGACCATGTCGAAACCCCTCAGCCGCGTACAGAATGTCCATGCGTATTGTTACAACATACGATCGTATGGTAGGGCAATATAACTAATCGGCGTCGCATGTTTAGACCCTTCGCGTCTCGTGCTACCAATGTCTGGTAATAAAATACACTTGTCGGCACTCTGTGGCCAATGCCGCGCAGACGTATTTCTCGGCCTCATTTTCGCACGGATAGAAACTGTCCGATTGCTGCCATTCGCGGAGTTTTTTTTTGCACTCGCCAGAATATTTTCCCCAGGCTTCTCGCCCCCCCGTGTGATATCGCAGACAAGTCGCTATGCACAATGTGAGATATCCTTCGAACGAAGTGGGGCGGAATACAACCTCAATTTCCTTCCATTTGCTCTGTAGCGTTTGCCGATTGGATATGACAGAAGGCTTCTTGATCTCTGGATGCAGGCGGTACGCCATGAGGTAAGTTGCCCAAATTGAGTTCGTCTGCAAGTCAAGGTCTTGAAGCAACCGGTTCGCTTTGTCGGTGAATGGATGAGACTTGTCAGGGTTCAAATCGCCGTATTGGCTGTAGGCGGCGACCGAGAGCGCAACAGCTGAAACGACCCGCTCGGCGACGCTGGTCGGGGAGTTCGCCAAAACCCAATTCTGTGCCCGGCTGACGCATTCGCCATACTCGTTATCGATTGCGTGTTTGCCTTGACCGCACAGCGCGGTTAAGACCAGCGGTGTGGACAGCCCTTTCTTTTCATTACAACCCCAGCTGCCGTCTGGATTTTGCGATCGTTTGAACGCCTGAATAGTTGCCAAGGTCCCTCTCGCGAATCGAAAGTCCAACGTGTTTGTTACCCCATGGGTGTTGGGACCGCGAATGGCTTTTAGATTAATCGGGGCCTTATTCGATATGGCGGATTCTTGGGCTTCTAGTGCTGACGTCAGCAAGATGGCGACAAGAAGAATCACACGCATGGTCATGGCAGGTTGCTTTTCGTGCATGGTCAGGCCCCGTCATTGATCCAGAGAACGCATGAAGACATCAAACAGGACGTTGTTATTGTGCGCCTAACACGAACTCGGTGTAAACAGGAAAGAGGCTTTATGCGACATCCACCCCTCGTCTTCACATCGGCAAATGTATCGGCTGGTCTTGCCACATGCCAGCCAGCAGCCAGGCGAGCATGCTGTCCGACGCGAGCTGGCCAATCACGATCTCGTCGGCGATCTCGAATACGTACTGATTACACCATGCGGTGCGCGGTACCGAGGCGCGGGTCACGGCGGCCTCAAACGGAAATCAGGACTGGGCTGAGCGTTAAAAAAAGAAGGACGCGCAGACGCGCGTCCTTTGCCCATTGCCTGTTGCCGATTGCTCAGTTCTCGTTCGAGTGCAGGCCGCCGGAGCCGGCACCGAACTCGATGTTGGCGTGCTCGGGATCGCCGGGCAGGGCCTTGGAGCAACTCCAGATGCAGGCGCCGCAGTGGACGCACTTCTCGCGGTCGAACTCGGGCGTCGCGCCCTCCTCGCCGGGCATCAGGGCCTGCGCGGAGCAGATCTCGATGCAGGTGCGCTCGGTGCAGGTGGCGCAGAGCTCGGGCTTGACGAAGGTCACGTGGTCCGCGAAGCCGCCCGCGGCCTGGACCTTGCCGCCCTTGAAGAGCGCGTCCTGGTGCGACATGAGCAGCGTGCCGTCGAAGGGGATCTCGGGCCAGCCCGCGAGCGTCATGAGCGTGTCGTGCAGCGGCTGCTTGGCCTTGGCGCAGGACTCGACCGCCGCGGCGAGTTTGTCCGGGGCGATGCGGCCCGCGCAGACGCTCGCGAGGGTCGGGATGCGCTGCGAAGGGGGGCAGGACTCGACCGAGAGGTTGAGCGCGCCGTTGGTCATGCCGGTCATGCCCGTGCCCATCATGCCGAGCATGAAGCCTTTGCCGAAGCCGTCGCGCGCTTTCTTGGCGGACTGCAGCTCTGCGTCGAGCGGATCCGCGCGGCGCCGTTTGATGTAGGCGGCGGTGAGCGTGCCTTTGGTGAAGGGCGCGTCGCGCTTGAGCAGGTCGATGACGCCCTCGGCCAGCAGCACGCCGCTGCGCCACGCCTCGTCCACGCCGGAGTTGGTGAGCACGTTGG
>CAZOIS010000319.1:0-3681 GCA_964579865.1 uncultured Lentisphaeraceae bacterium
TCCTCGGTCAGCCACATCGCGATCTCGCCGCCGGGATTGTACGGCTGCGGCCCGAGCTGCGTGGGGCCGATGATCCGCCAAGAAGTGTCGCTTTCGACGTAGACCGGTCCCGTATCGTAGTTGTTGCCGGAAACGATGCCCGTGAACTGCTCTTTCCACTCCGACCCGGTCCAGCGCACCGTGCGCCACTCGCGCGGGCCATTGGCGGGGCCGGATTCGTAGCCCTTGCTGAGCACGAACACGACGATCGGGTTGCCCTTAGAGTCGAACTGCACATCTTTGATGTAACAGTTTCGCCCCTTGCTCTCATACTCCAGCACAAGCGCTGAGTTGACCTTGTTCGTGAGCGGCGTGGCCAAGGTTTCGCCTTGCGCATTCTTCCACGTCGCGCCGAAATCGTCCGACTCCATGTAGTAGACATTCGTACGCCAGTTCAGCCCCTTGCCCTTGGGATGCTGGTTGAAGGCGATGCCGGTCTTTTTGCCCTTCCACGAACCGCTGATCTGATAGTGGCCTTCTCCAAAATACGACAGCTGCTTGCGTTCGCTCCACTCGGTGCCGTCGGGGTTGCTGGTCATCATGTAGTTGCCGCGCCCCGCCACATACCAGGTGTGGATGAACAGGAACCCCTTGCCCGGATAATACATGGGCTGCGGATAGGAGTAGTTTCCCGTCCACATGAGCTGGAACGCCTCGATGTCGTACGGCTTCACGCTGCGCGAGATATAGGAGGGCCGCCCGCGGCCGTGGCTGCTGGAGAAGATCCAGACGTAGCCCTTGTCGTCGAGGTTGATGACCGGATTGTCGTGCGCGTCGTCCGTCTTCTTGTCTAACAGCAGCGTGGGCCGGGCCACCTTGCCGGTCGCGTGATCGTAGTACGACACCATGTGCAGCAGCGTGCTGTTTTTCTCGTCGGTTCCGCCGTAGCAGAAGAAGGTCTTGTTCACCTCCGGCGCATACCACGCCATGGGGATGTGCTTGGCGCAATAGGTGCCCAGGCCTCCGCTGTACTTATAGACGTACTCGTCCTTCGAGGGCTGGTTGAAATACCAAATGCCCCGGAACCCGTCGGCCTTGCGATTGAGCAACACGGCCAGCACCGGCTGGAACTTGACGAGTTCGGGCGCGCCCTTCACGCGGTTCCCGATGACCGTATCGGTCGAGTGGGTGTTCCAGTGGCAGACAAGCTCCTGGCCGAGCCCCTGACGCGACTCATCCGCGTAAACCGACTTCGCCTCGTCCGGCTCGAGCACGCGGTTCCAGATGCGGATGTCCGTCATGTTGCCTTTGAGGATGCGCTCGCTGTCGCCCTGCGTCACGCCGACCGTCAGCGGCTGCGCAAAGGCCGCACGCTCCAGCGGAATCTCCCGCTGCCCCTCCAGCACGCCGTTGCGGTAGACCTTGGCGGTCTTGCCGTCATAGGTTCCAAGATAATGCGTCCACGCGTCCGCTTCAGGCGGCTTCGCCAACGCGAAGCCATATTTTCCGGGTGCGCCTTCAACCAGCATCCGCACCGCGTCCTTGTAGAGATAAAGGGAGAAGTCCTGGTTCGGATTTCCCATGGTCAGAAACATCTGAGGGCGCTTCGCGTCTGCCACTCGGACCCAGACGGCAACCGTGAAGCTCCCGGCTTTCAGCGTTTCCGCCATGTTGCTCACGCTGAACCCGGTGTTTCCGTCGAAGGGATACCCCGCGTTGTCCGGTGCGCCAAAGGCACATGCCGCAACCGCTATCGCCATGACCGCTGTCCGTATCGCTTTCATCGCCCCCCCTTTGAACCATCCCTTTCAAGAGGAGCCGGCCCGCAGCGCCGGCCCATTCGCCACCCGCCACACGATGTTCACATGTGAACATGCCGGGACGTGAATCACGATCCTTCTTTTAGCACGGGGCGATTTGATGGCGCAAGCCAATTCTTGTCTCTTTTTACGCTTGCAGGAATACGCTGAACGATTAAACTGAATGCCATTCTGAGAGAAGGCGTGTTCATATTTGAACACTTGGTAACGGGAGGAACGGCACATGCAAACAGTCTCTTTGCGCATCACCTTGTTTTCAGCCCTCTTCGCACTATCGGCCCTCATGGCCCAAGAGACACGCAAAGTCTCCGATGCCTGGACGTTGGACGCCATCAGCGGCAACGCCCGGCTCGTCGCCGACTGGATGACGGCCAACCCCAAGCCGCACAACAAGCTCGACTGGACCTACGGCGCCTTCTACGCGGGCATCGCCGCCCTGGGACTCTCCGACCCCGCGCTCCCCTACCTCGGCCAGATCCGCGAGCTCGGCAAGGCCAACGGCTGGACCCCGCTCACCCGGACCTACCACGCGGACGATCACTGCATTGGGCAGAGCTGGCTCGAGCTCGCCGCGTTCGAGAACAACCCGGTCTACGTCGAGCGCCTGCGCCAGACCTACGACTACATCCTCGCCAACCCGCACAAAGGCCCGCTCGACTTCACCAAGAAGGACAACCAGAAGCGCTGGAGCTGGTGCGACGCCCTGTTCATGTCGCCCACCGTCCTGGTCAAAATGTACGGCCTGACCGGCGACACCCGCTACCTGGCGTTCATGGACCAGGAGTACAAGTCCACGGCCGACTACCTCTACAGCAAAGAGGACCACTTCTTCTTCCGCGACTCGCGCTACTTCGACAAGCAGAGCAAAAACGGCAAGCACGTCTACTGGTGCCGCGGCAACGGCTGGGTCTTCGGCTCGCTGCCGATCATCCTGCGCGACCTGCCGCAGGACTGGCCCACGCGCGGCTTCTATCTGGGCCTCTTCAAAGAGATGGCCGCCGCCCTCAAGCAGGCCCAGCACGCCGACGGCGCGTGGCGCCCGAGCCTGTGCGACCGCGAAGACCCCGACATGCCCGAAATGAGCGGCACCTCGTTCTTCACCTACGGGCTGCTGTGGGGCATCAACAACGGCGTGCTCGACCGCGCCGAGTATCTGCCCTGCGTGCAGAAAGCCTGGGCCGTCATCACCCGCAACATCAACGCCCAAGGCCGCCTCGGCTGGGTGCAGCCGATCGGCGACCGCCCGGTCGCCTCCTACACCGCGGACGACTATGAGGTCTACGCCGTGGGCGCCTACCTCTGCGCCGCCATGGAGCTGCGCAAGCTCGTCATCGCCGACGCGCACGCCGTCCGCAAGACAGTCGAAGTCGTCAACCCCCTCGGCAGCTACCGCGCCGCCGAGACGGTCACGCTCGACTGGCCGAAGCTCGGCTTCAAGGCGGACAAGGTGCGCGTTTTCGACGTCCGCAACAGCGCGGTGCTGCCGCACCAGCTGATCGACGCCGACGGCGACGGCACGCCGGACGAGCTGATCTTCAAGACCTACGCCCTCGCCCGCCAGAGCCGCGCTTTCTGGGTCTTCGAGAGCGACACCGTCCCCGCCGCTCCGACCGCCGCCGTCTGCTTCAGCCGCCACGCCCCGGAACGCATGGACGACTACCTGTGGGAGAACGACCGCACCGCCGCGCGCATCTACGGCCCCGTCATCATGAAGCCGGCGCCCGCAGGCCAGTCGCTCGTCTCCAGCGGCATCGACATCTGGAACAAGAGCGTCCGCTACCCCATCATCGACAAGTGGCTCAAGCGCAAGAACTACCACGCCGACGAGGGCGAGGGCATGGACAACTACAAGGTCGGCCCCGGGCGCGGCTGCGGCGGCCTC
>CAZOIS010000320.1:0-3657 GCA_964579865.1 uncultured Lentisphaeraceae bacterium
CTTAATCATAATCCTAATCTTAATCCGTTCTGGGTGAAGGATGAGGGGAGAGATTAGGATTACGATTAGGATTTTCGCGCCGAATAGCTCGCCTGCCGCTCCTTCACGTTGAAGCCGACCGGTTTGCGTTTGGCCGCTTATCTGTCCCTCGGTTCGTTTTCAGTCCTGGCCCTTTTCTAAGGCGGCGATGGCCTGGGCCCAGCGGTTGTTGAGAAGACAGTTTTCCCGTCGCGGCACGGACTCTTCTGTGTCGGGGAAACCGCTGAGCGCAAGCGTCAGACCGGACGCCAGCCGTTCTGCGGCGGCGTGGCCCTGCGGCTTGTAACGCGACAGCCCCCACGGGTGTAGGTAGACAAGCCGGCTACGGGGGATCGCCGCCGCCTCGCGCACCACCCGACGTTCTCCCGGCGAGATGAAACCGCCGATGAGCACCGCGCCCTCGCGGGCCAGCGCGAGAAACCGCGCGACCTCCGTTTCCAGCGCCACGCCTGCCAACCGCCGGGAGAGGACGACCGGTTCCAGCCAAGGGTAGTCCAGCAGGGTGTGGTCGCCGTAGGCCGTCCAGCGTGTTTCAGGCGGCAAGTGCGGGTGGACGACATCCGTTTGCTTGGCGAACCACTGCGGGTTGTCGTGCCGGAGTTGCCAACGGCGCGGATTGTCACGCACGTAGTCGGCAAAGGCGTTGAATGTCGCGGGCGTGAAGGCGACAAAGTCATGGAAGCCGTCCTCCCATACGTCGAGCGCCGGCGCGTTTCTCAGCCGCCGGATGGCCTGACGGGAGCGGGCCTTCATCCGTTCGACGATCTGCGGGAGCGAATAGCGGGCTCCTCCTTTGCAGACCAAGATGCCGTGGAAGTGGTCGGACATCACCACGTTCAGCCGGAGGCTGTAGGCCGGATCGTCCGCAGGAATGCGCTGCCACGCCTCAACCACCGCTCGGCCCTCCGGGGCAAGCCGGATCTGCCCTGCCCTGATCTCCGACAGCAGAGCACGGCGCGGCGCGGTTGCGAACGTGACGAAGTAATAGCCCTCGCCGCGGTAGTCGTGGTTTTTCAGACGGGCAAAGTGCATGGCATTAGCCCCCTGGCCGGGCGTGAACGCCCGGTATCCGCCACGCCAAGAGGACTTGGCGTAGAGGATCGCGGCGGTTCACCGACGCACACGGCCGCCCGGTCATCCGGGCGGATTCATTTCTCGCCCGGAAACGTTTTCAGCGCACGTATTTCCAGCCCTCCGTCAACGGGGGTCCGCGTTTTTTCATCTTCCTCGAAAAGGGTTTGGCAGCTTTCCTGTCCCTCTGCTCGTGCCGCTCCCGCGGTCCGCATTCACTTGCACCAGGAGCGGACAATGTCGGCCTGGCGGTGCACGTCGGCGAGGATGTCGTCGCCCACGAGGTTCTCCAGCGTGTACCAGCCGCCGTAGCCCGATTTGTGAACATGCCGCACGACCGCCTCGTTCGGCACCGCGCCGGCTCCGAGCGTCGCGTACTTGCGGTTGTTCTCCTTCGTCTGGTCCTTGAGATGCACGTGGCGGATGCGCCCGTCTGCGAAGTGCGCCATGTCAACGATGTCCTCGCCGCGCCCGGCATAGTAGAGGTTGCCGGAATCGAGCGCGAAGCCGAGTTCGGGAATGTCGGTCATGAAGCGCTTGAGGTATTTCGTGTACGAGCAGGGGTTGTTCGTGCCGCCGAAGTCCTCGACCGTCACGGCTATCCCCGCGGCGTTCGCCTTTGCGACGAGTTTCCTGAGCCCCTCGCGGATCCGCACGTAATCCGCCTCCTGGTCGCCGTCCTTGGAGAACTCATCGGGAATGACCATGATCCGCGGCACCCCGTACTTGACCGCCGCCGCCACGAACTCGTCGGAATTCTTCGCCCCGCCGTCGGGGACGAGGAACTTCGGCCAGCCGTAAAGATTGATCGGCTTGAGGCCGGTTTTCACGAATTCGGGGAGCTTCGGGTCTTTGTAGCTCGCATCGAAACCGGTCACGCCGGCTTCCGCGAGCAGCGCCGCAGATTTGTCCAGCGAAACCCCTTTCTCTTTCGCGACCCGCTCAACCGTGCCCGAAAAGACCGAGAGCTTGACGGGCTCGTTGCGCGTGCAGGTGAAACACCCGGCCGTCACGACGGCCAACAACAACGGCAACACGTGTTTTTTCATAGGTTAACCTACTTGACGCGGCCGGTGTAGGCGTCCGCGCCGGAGTTGTCGATCGCGTACTTGAAGAACTTGTCCTCGGCCGCCGCGCGGGCCTTGTCCCAGGGGCGCGGACTGCCGCAGAGCTGCACGGCCCAAAGCTTCAGCTCCTTGCGGTGCCAGTTGACCATGCAGTTCGTGCCCCACGCGCCGCCATGTCCGAACCAGGCGTCCTCCGCGTCTTCTTCCGGCGCGGAGAGGCCGAGCGAGTAGCCGCCCAAGCCTTTCGGGCGCGTCGACTTCGCGAGGATCTCCTTCACGGTCTCCTCCTTGAGGATCCGCACGCCGTTCTCGCCCACGCCGAGGTTCATGAGCATCTTGTAGAACTTGAGCTGGTCGTTCGCGGTCGTCCAGAGCCCCGCGCCCGCCGACGCGAAGACGTGGTCGTCGTTGTAGGGGCGCTGCTCCATCTCGTTCTGCAGGCGGTATTTGGCGGGCGCGTCCTTCACGCAGTCGTACATCTCGACCTGCGTCTTGAGCTGCTTGTCGGTCGGCCGGAACGAGCTGGACGCCATGCCGAGCGGATCGAGCACGCGCTCCTTGAGGAACTCCTCCCAGCGCTTGCCGGTCACCACCTCGACAACGGCCGCGCCGATGTCGATGCCGGTGTTGGAATACTGCACCTTCGTGCCGGGCTCGAAGAGCAGCGGACACGCCGCCGCGATCGCCGCGGTCTGCCGGAGCGGCGCGCCGCCGGACCAGCCGCCGCCCTTGATGTTGCCCTGCTTCGCGCAAATCTCGAACGGGAAGCCGCCGGTGTGGTTCAAGACCATGCGGACGGTGAGCTCGTTTTTCGCCTTAACGAGTGTTTTCACGCCGTTCGAGTTGGATCCGAGGACCCAGAGCTCCTTGAATTCCGGCAGGTACTTCGAAACGGGGTCGTCGAGCGAGATCTTGCCTTCCTCGACGAGCATGGCGATCGTCACGCCGCAGAAGCCCTTCGTCTGCGAGCACTGCATGTAGACGTCGTCCATCGTGATCGGACGCTTCGCCGCGACGTCGGCATAACCGACGCAGGCGGTCTCCTGCAGGCCGTCCTTGTAAAAGACGTTGACCGCGCCGGGGAGCTGGCCGTTTTCGACATAAGGCGCGAGCGCGTCTTTCGCGAACGTCGTTTTCGAATCCTTCGGCCCGTTGCCGACCGTGTAACAGCCCGAGACAATCGCCGCACAGGCGATAAGCATCATCAGTTTCTTCATTTCGTGATTTTCCTCAGTTTTTTAACGGTAAAGTCACTGGAATGTTGGAATAGAGGAATGCTGGAATAATGGGGGAAGAGCGTGCAGATCTCGTCAACAATCCCATCATGCCTTCATTCCAGTATTCCATCATTCCACGATTCCAGTATTCCAGCCTTCTTCCAGCCATCCCGTCGTTTATTCCCGGAACCCCGGGGACGGGCTTACCTACTTGTTGAATCCCTTGTGGTTCATGAATTCCCAAATGCGCCCCATCCAGGTGT
>CAZOIS010000321.1:0-3633 GCA_964579865.1 uncultured Lentisphaeraceae bacterium
CGGACTTCAACCGCAACTCGACCTGGTTCAAAGAGTACGGCAAAGGCTGGACGGATTACCTGCGCCGCTGCTGCTATCTGCTCCAGCAGGGCACGCACGAGGCGGATGTCGCATACTTCTTCGGCGAGGACACCCCTCGCATGAACGGCGTGCAGGACCCGCCCCTGCCGCAAGGCTACGACTACGACTACATCAACGCCGAGGTGCTCCTCACGCGCGCCACCTGCAAGAATGGACGGATCGTGCTGCCCGACGGACAGAGCTACCGCGTGCTGGTGCTGCCGCCTTGCGAAACCATGACCCCCCGCCTGCTGAAAAAAATCGCCTCGTTCGTGAAGCAGGGGCTCGTCCTCGTCGGCAACCCGCCGCGACGCTCGCCCAGCCTCGAGGATTATCCCGACTGCGATGCCGCCGTGCTCAAAACCGCCGCAGACCTCTGGGGCATGGCCGCGTCTGCCACGCTCGACAATCCCGTGCGCAAAGGCCGCGTCTTCCGAGGCCACTCCCTCGAACACGTTTTCGAAAAATTGGGGGCACCTCCGGACGTCGCGAAGGTGCCGAAAGAAATTCTCTGGACCCACCGTACCGGCAGGGACTTCGACCTCTACTTCATCAGCAACCAGACCGAGAAACCGATCGCGATCGCGCCCGAATTCCGCGTCACCGGCCGTCAGCCTGAAGTGTGGGACGCCATGACGGGCGCAGTCTGCGAGACCGCGGTTTTTGAGACGCTTCCGCACGCCACGCGCGTGCCCTTGAACCTTGACCCGGCGGGCTCGCTCTTTGTGGTCTTCCGCAACCCGATCGGGAAGCGCATCCCGGTGCGCTCACTCGCCCTCAACGGCGAACCGCTCGTCTCCTGCGACGCGGCAACCACGACCACTCCGTCCGTTTCACAGCCCGGATCCTTCGCGATCTTCGCGCTCGTGAACCCCGGAAAGGACATCGCCCTGCCGCAACAGGGGCCGCGCGGCGTCCACAACCGAGACCAGAACTTCGTCGTCTTCCCCGCGCACGGCAATACGTGGGGCGACGGCCATGCCGGCGTGGGGCTATCGGTCGGCCAGAACGGCGTGGCCGCATTCGAGCATTGGCACCAGAACATCGCGCCCGTGCTGGTATGGCGAGCCCCCGCGCCGCTTGACGCCCCCGTGCATGTCGCGCTGGTCTACACGGCCGGCGTGCCGGCACTCTTCATCGACGGCACGAAGGTCCACACCGGCATCGCCAGCGGCCAGGAGCCCCACCCGTCAGCAGGCAGCACCGACAGCTTCACGGGGCTATGCGACGACGTGACCAGCCCAACCGGCACCTTCTCAGACGCGGACATCGCGGCGGCCGCCAAACGCGCGCGCGCCGAGACGTCGCGCGACACGCCCCCCTCCCGGCCGCCCCTCACCTTTGGAACCGACGGCGAGTGGGTCCTCGCGGCGCATGCGCCGGGCACCTATACCGCCATCGGGGCGGGTGACGTGAAACGCTCTTGGCAAATCGGTAAGCACGAACGCCTCGTTCTCACCAACGCGGCGTGGACCGTCACCTTCTGCCATCCCGATGGCAACCCGCACACCGCCGTCTTCAACGCGCTCGGGGATTGGAAGGACAGTGCCGACCCGCGCGTCAGATACTTCAGCGGAACGGCCCTCTACGAAACGCGCTTCACGTGGGCCTTGCCGCGCACCAACACCCGCGTGTTTCTCGATCTGGGCGAGGTACGACAGATCGCGGCCATCGCACTCAACGGCAGCGAACTCGGTGTGACCTGGAAGAAACCCTTCCGCATCGACATCACGGACGCCCTGCGCGCCGGGGGCAACACGCTCGCGGTCCGTGTGGCCAATGACTGGTTCAACCGTTTCATCGGCGATGAACAACTGCCCGACGACACCGGCGCGGACGGGCGGGGCGACCTCGCGGTTTGGCCCGACTGGGTGCTGAAAGGCCGTCCCCGCCCCGAAGCCGGGCGCGTGACACTCGTCAACCGCAAGCAGGTCAAGAAAGACACCCCGCTCCACCCTTCCGGCCTGCTGGGCCCCGTGACCGTTTACGAGCAACCGCAATTCCGCTGATCCGGATCCCATTGCCATCGGCCCGTGTGGGTGTCTGTCTTGAGAAACAGCTTCGCGCGAGAGGAATCTTGGTCGAAGCTCCGCCACAGTTCGCCTTGGTCATCCGCCGCGATAAAGAACACAATGATGTGAATTCCAACCGGGCGTTTGCCGGCGGCTTTTATCCGGTCTCAACCGCAAAGGCGGGGCGCCCCTGTTTCTCATTGCCCGGAAAGGCCGGAGCGGGCACAATAGGCGCATGTCCCCGGAAACATCCGATCTGACGCGCATTCTTTTCAAGGCCCTCGCCGGGCTTCTCATGCTGGCGGGAGTCACGGTGGACCTCTGTCTTGCAGGGCGGCGGGTGCAAACCCGCCGTCTGACGCCGTCTCTTCGCGCGCGTGCCGCTTTAGTTCAACGCCCTTTCACCGCCTTCCACACGCAACTGACGGTGTTCGCCACGCTGCTGTTTTCGCTGCCGACACTTTTCCAGAATCCTGCGCCGGCGCTTCCCAAAGAGAGCGAGATGATCTTCGGCCCCTTGATATATGCCCTCACAGGGCTGACGATCATCGCCCTCTGCCTGTCCTATTCGCGCGTCTCGGTGTCCCACGCCTTCTTTTCGCCGCACTGCCCCACACGGCAAGCGCTCAAAAAGGGCCTGCTCTACGGGTTTGCCGTGCTCCCCCCCGTCGCGTTGCTCGCCATGGCCTTGACGGCCATAACCGACGCGCTCGGCTACGAACCGCAACTCCAAGAGGTGTTCGGCTGGATAGGCGACGACTCGCTGACGCTGGGCACCCGCGTATTCATGATGACGGCCGCCGTTGGCATCGCGCCCGTGGTCGAAGAGTTCCTGTTCAGGGGCATCCTTTTCACCGCCGTCCTGAAGACACGTTCTTTCTTTTTCTCGGCGCTGCTGTCGGGGACCTATTTCGCGCTTGTGCATTTCCACGCGCCGTCATTCTTGCCGCTGCTCGCGCTAAGCTTCGCCTTCTCGGCTGGCTACGCCGCCACAGGTTCGGTCCTCACTCCGATCGTGATGCACGGGCTCTTCAACCTGGCCAGCCTTGTCTTCTATTTCGCAGACAAATAACATTTGCTGGCGCAGCCAAGGCGTCGGGCTTCGCCTGCGCTTTCAGCCTCCCCCGCCGCACATGCCAGCCGCTAGCGCTTAACCGCGCGGAAGTTGCCGATAGCTTCAGACGTCCGCAACGGCCGGCTGTAGAGACGCGCCCCTTTGACCGCCGGCGCCAACTCGGCCTGATACGCCCCCTTGACCTCGCCCATCTCCAGCGGCAAGCGTCCCCAGCCGTACTGCCGCGCCGCTCCGCCGTCGCACAGCACGCCATCCGCCACCACCATCACGATCGCCGCAGAAAAATCACAAATGAAGACGAGATGCAGCTGCTTTCCGACCTGAACCACGCCGGGATCGGTGTGCCACACCGCCGCACGGCTACCGTCGCACAATTCGATCGCACACGTCGGCTGCCCCGCGATCTCGGAGGTCACGACGCGCACTCCAGATCCATTCTTGTCCACCGTCGTGAACAGCGCCTGTCCCGGCGCCACGGCATCAAGC
>CAZOIS010000322.1:0-3628 GCA_964579865.1 uncultured Lentisphaeraceae bacterium
CGCGTGGCCGTTTTCAAAACGTCACGTGTTGCGCTGGCCGGTCGCGCGCGCGCGGGCAAAAAAGCGCCCGGCGTTCACGTTTCCTTCGGCGCTACCGTGAGCGTTGTGAACGTTGCCGTGGCCGCTCCTTCGCCCGTCGCAGGATTTGCTGGATGATATGATTCGCATACAGTTCAACGGCTCTCGTCATCTCGACAGATGAGCCCAAGGTTGAAAACTTCCTGTCGCCGTGTTCGAGGGTCGCCGCCGCGATGCCGAACTCCGTCCACATGCCGCTTGCGCACATGGAACTTAAATCCTGTGTTGGGTAATCCACTTCTCGGCTGACGTCTATTCTCGACGATCGCGGATAGTGCAAATCATCGCCCATATACGCTTTTTTCAGGTGCGCTAAATGTTTCTCATAAAGATGCTGATTAACTTGTTTCAGCGTGTCAGAAAAACAGGGGTCGACGGTGCTTGGATAGATCAACAAATAGCCGCCCCAGCCGGGAACGCCCTCCGGATCCGTATGGAGGTCGAAGCCAAAATCGATTTCCTTCCGATAGCGAGCCAACAATGCTTTTATGTTTGCGATTTCTTGCTGCGGTGGCGCTGCTTTCCAGTTTCGGTTGAGGTTGACATGGTTGGAGTTGTTCGGGTTGTCTCGTTTCGTCGTCACGTTCCACACATTTACGACAGGCACGACAATAAAACGCACCGTGTGCCTGAGCGTGCTTAAGTGACAATCCGTGTTGCCGTCCTCTCCGTAAATCACGTGCATCAACCTTGCCAATGCCCAATAGCCTTGAAGCTCGTTCACGCCATGCACGCCGCCCTGCAAATAGACCGTATATTGATAGGCTGCCGGCTCAAACAGATAGCACCACATGTCATATCGGCCGCTGGCGTCTTTCCCGATGTTTTGCCGTGTTATTTCATCGGGGTATTTCGCGCGGAGAGGCTCATAAACACGCGTGATAATTTGGTCGCTGTCCCAGCTCTTGTCCCCAAAGCTGTCGCCATTCCCAAACAGATCCGGCTGTTTCAACGGCTCGTAATACGTATCTCTGTTTATCCGCGTTTCAACAGCAGGCCGACATGCAGCGTCCGCAGCGACAGCTTTCTTTGCACCGCCCTCAGACAGTGAACATGCTGACAAATTCACCATCCCGGCAGATAAGAAAAGAAGGGGCAGATGTTTTTTTTGCGATCTTCATGACGGTCGCGGCGGCTGATTCGGCTGGTGAAGGCCACCCGCTTGCTTCAAACGGCGCATTTCATTTACTTGAAAGGAACGAATAAACACCGGCACCGGACTCATCCGGCCGCCGATGTCAGTAGAGCACTTCGAAATCGGCCACGCCGTTTGTACCGGCCACCGTCGCATCGACGTAGAGCGAACTGTCCACGGAAACGGTTTCGAATTTCGTTTCGACGCCGTTGACGAGAAGCTTCGCGGCCCGCTTGCCGTCCGGGAGCAGGATGTGGGCGTTGATCTTGCGCGCTGGCGACCTGAGATGGTAGCGGAGGCCGGCATCGGTGAGGATGCCGCGGCAGTCGACATATTTTCCGGTCAGCTCATAGCCGGTGGCGTAGCGGATCTCGCGATAGTGCGTCACCGGCCAGCGCGGTGAAAAATCAATAGCGTCGTATCCGGTTCCGGCGTCCACAATGCCGGCGAGCCCTTTGTCCACCGCATCCATCAGCGCCGCGGCACCCCAAGCGCTCGGCCCCCCGCCGAGCGCCTTCCGGGTGATCGGATCATAGAGAAAGTAGATTTCGCCGTCGCTTTCGAGCATCGCTTCGAAGCGCTGCAGGATATCCCACGCATACGCCTCGCGTCCGCAGGCGAACGCCCCCTTGGCGAGCTCGCCGGCGGTGAAGGGGGAGATTCCTCCGTTCACGTATTGTCCCGGCGGATACTCTTTGAACTTCGGCGCGTAGGCGGGATCGATGGAAAAGAATTCGGCGAACGCTTTCGTCGTCTTCCGGCGCGCCTGGAACTCGTCCACCACGGACCAGCACTGCGACGGCGAGAGAATGCCGCGGTTGAGCGCGTATGAGTCGGAAAGCGAGAGCCGCTCGGCCTCGTGCGCATCGAGCGCTTTCCCGCCGCGCACAGGATACTGATGGACGAAAAAGCGCCCGTTCCAGAGCATCTTCATGATGTCCGCCTGGAGCGTTTCCGCGCGGCGGCGCCACTCGGACGCCTTGGCGGAGTTGCCGAGCCGTTCATTGAACCAGGCGAGCTGGTTCATCGCCTGATAGACGCCGGTGTTGTCGCCGTGCATCGCGCACATCGTTTCGTCCGGATGGATTGACCGGTCGCCGCTGCTGCGCGCCTCGGTGGTGAAATCCCAGGTGTCGATCGTATAGGGACGAATGCATAGCCGCGTCTCGGCGTCCCACCGCTTGGGATCGCTCGTCTGGTAATCGATGCCCTTCTCAAGCCGAGGCAGCACGGAGGCGAGCCAGCGGTTGTCGCCGGTCATCCGGTAGACATGCATCGCGCCTTCGACGACGAGGTATTCGACATCCGCCTCGAGCTCCAGCCGCACCAGCGAGAGGTTGTCCTCCGGGTACAGGATGCGGCAGTCGCGCGGCACGAACTTCCAGTGCACGTCGTCGAGCTGTTTGACCAGCTCGTAGTACTGTCCATCCGGGCGCTGGGTGTCGATGATGAACTGGAGGAACGCGAGCGGATCGCGCTCCCAGTGCATCCAGCCCTTCATCTGCTGCACGTGGTCGCGGATCCAATTGTGGTTGCAGACGATCACGTTGCCGTCGATGAAAAGCAACCGACGGTTCGCGGTGATCGTTTCGCGAAGCCGCTGCAGAAACAGGCCTAGCCGCGAATCTTGCGCCGAGAGGAGTCCGGGGACGGACCATTCCGGATTGTTGTAGACGCCGCACGCGGTCTTTCCGTTTTTCATCCGCGGCAAAGGATGCTCGAAGGGGATCATCCGGCCGCGGTTAATCGCCAACCCCGCGGGATCGGGCATCGGATCCTCAACCAGACTCGCCGCGGGAAGCGTCGTGGAAAACGCCAGCGTGGATAAGGCCATGAACAGAGTGTATTTCATGAGGTTCTCTCTTCGTGAGGTAGGCGGCAGAAGAAGGCCGTTCAGCAGTTGTGGCGAGGAAATCCTTCTCTCCTATTTTTGCAGCAGCACGCCGGCGTAACCGCAGGGGATCACCACCTTGCCGGCGTGGAACTCGGCGATGTCCGGATTGCCGGAAAACTTCCAGGCGTTCAGCAGTTGGGGACGCTCGGCGTCCGTGAAATCGTAGAGCGCGGCGCGGCGCTCGATACGGCTGGTGAAGACCACCCGCTTACCGTCCGAACGCGGAATGCCGTTGACCGCGTCCCGCCATCCCTCGCCCTGGAACGCCGCCGGCAGCTTGAAGGATTTCCATTTGCTTCCGTCCGCGGGATCGCCTTCGCCGGGCCGGAGCAACACGTAACTGCCGTTCAGGCTGGCGATGGACAACCCGTCGCGGAAGGTGCAGATACCGTTCGAAAGGGACAGCCGGTTCACCGTCGTCTCAACGGTTTGCCGCGGCGCGGGAAGGGCGGCGAAGTCAAACCACTTGACGGAGGTGTTGGCGTTGTTGAACGCGAAATGACGTCCGTCGGGCGAAGCGT
>CAZOIS010000323.1:0-3579 GCA_964579865.1 uncultured Lentisphaeraceae bacterium
CTGGCCGCTGGTCAGCGTCAGCTTGTTCGTCGGTGCCCAATAGGCCTGCGCGGCCACATTGATGTTCAGCGAGTTGACGGTCTTGTCCGCGCTGAGCGGCGGGAAGGCGGTCAGCGCGGCGGTCATGCGCACGTTTTCGTTCGCGCCCGCGGCGTTGATGTCGTTGCCCGCAACCGTGTTATACTCCGCCGCCGTCAGCGGGCGGACACCGGTCGTACCGTCATACGAAACCCAGTCGGTGCCCGAACGCGCGCCGGGGAGGATGCTCATGGTCTTGGTGCCCGCCGCGCCGCCGCCGCCCGCCACGGCAGGCGCGTTTTCAAAACGGATGCGCGAAGCGTTCGCGGAAGATCCCAGCGAGGATCCCGTGAAGTTGACGTGTGCGCCGGGAGCGGGATTGAGGCTGTTGAAGACCAGCTCCGGAGTGCCGCTGTTGCGGGCGGAGGTGACGGTGTTGTAACCGGGGCCGACGTTCAGCGGCCCGAAAGTCTGCGGCACGGTCGTGTTGTAGTTGGCGCCGTTGAGCGTCAGCGTTCCGCCCTCGAGCTTGACGGCGGGCCGGTTGCCCGCGGTGCCGAAGCGGTTCGGGACAGACCCTACCGAATTGTACGTGGCGTTGTCGTCGATATAGAGTTGTCCGCCGCGCTTGATGGTGATGGTGTTCTCGGCGGTCATGCCGGAGAGCGTGACCCCCGTGCCGCCGATGGCGCCGAGAATGCCGCCGACCCGCAGGATGCCGCCGTCGGTGTCGACCGTGATGTCGCCCGTGAAGGTGTTGCCGGCGCTGCTGCTCAGGATCATCTGTCCGGCGCTCGTCTTCAAGAGCGTCTCGGGGCCTGTCACCGGCTCGTTCGAAACGCCGAGGAAATTGCGGGGAACGTCAACCCCGACGGACGACGAGGGCTGCCAGTTGGTAATGGTGACGGTGCCCGAATCCGGGCCGCCGGTCATATACCCGCCCGAGGCCAGTGTCAAGGTGACCGTATCGGTGTCTTGGGCGAGGTAGTTGCGGTTGAAGAGCGGTGTGACCACAATCGTCGCTGTCGCGGACCCGGCTGGAATCGTGACGGAACCGCCCAGATAGCTGAGGTCTACGCCGTTGGCCGCGGTTCCGCTAAACGTGTAATAAACGGTCAGAGGCGCCGCGTAGGCGGCACCGCGCGACACGGTGAAGGCGCCCGTGTCCGCCGGATCCTCGGCCGCCGCCGCGTCGGTGGCCTGGATCGTGACGGCGGCGGTCAGCAGCGTCTCCGTCGCAGGCGCCCACACCGTCGCGTAGGCGTTCGTTGCGGCGTAGCGGTAGAAGTAGGCCGTCCCGGACGCGAGGCCGGTCAGGCTCTTGGACATCGCGCCGGGCGCCGCGGGAGCGGCGAACCAGTTCGTGTTCGCCCACGCGCCGGCGTCGGTGCCGCCGTCTTGGGGGCCCCAATACAGCGCCACGGCCGTCGCGGCCATGCCGGTCGAGCTCAGGTGGCCGTTCAGCGTCGCGGCATTCGCGGAAACGCCGGAGGCCGGCTGATTGGCGACCTCCGGGTACCCGGCCGACACGACCGGCCCGACGGTCGCGAAGACGTCGTTGGACGCGGCGTTCATGTACTCGGCCCAGATCCAGTTGGCGGAGCGGGGCACGGAGGAAATCCGGACCTCGTCCATGACTCCGTTGAAGTAACCGTAACCGTTGATCTGTCCGCCGAACCGGTAGGGCGCGAAGACCGGCGTCCGCGGAGAGGTCAGGCCCGTGCAGACCAGCGCGCCGTTGCGGTAGATCCGCGGCTGCCGGTTCAGGTAGGTGACCGTGACGTGACTCCATCCGCTTCCGATATTATTCGAATACACGGCCAGGGCCGGCATGTAGCTGCTCGCGTGCTCGTAGACGGAGAGCCCGTTGGTGCCGACGGACAGGCCTGCGCTCGTGGAGGTGCTCCCCCCCCCTTCCACGTCAAACGCGTACTTCTGCCCTGCGGTCCCTGCGGTTCCCGAGGTTGACTGGGCGTCGCGCTCATGGCTATTGGCGGTCATGAGCCAGGCCGAGAACGTGAAATTGTCGAAAGGCCTGCAGGCCGTCCCGAAGCTGATCAGGTCGTCCAGCCCGTCGAACAGGACACCGGTGCCGATCATTCCGGGCACCGCCTGGACCGGGACGCCGCTCACGGTCGTGGCGTTGCCGGGCATCGCCGAATTGCCGACCGTTCCGTTGCTCTCCGACAGATGCGCAACGTTCACATATCGCTCCGACCAGGTCGCGCCATTGAGGGCGTAGGCAGGCACCGTCACGCCCGCCCTGCGCCACAGCATCCAGATGGTGACGTTATTGGTGAAGGCCGGGATCTGCACCCAGACGCGCGACGGGCCGCCGGTGTTCCAGCTTTCGATCTCATAGGGCAATTCGCGGGTCATCGACCCGTCCGTGAAGCGCAGGTCGCCGTTCGCACCCGAGAGGAACTGGTCATAGCTGAAACCGCTCAGGCCCGTGTCCAATGTCACGAGCGCCGGGAAATTGGTGAGCGTTTCCGCCTTGTTGTATCCCGCGAACTGAATCGGCATGCGCAGGGACCACGCGCTCGGCACAGCGTCGCCGTCCTGGATCGTGACCACGGCGGAACTTGCGGCTCCGGTCAGATAGTTGCCGGCGGCCAGCGTGGCGACCACCGTTTCCGCGCCCTCTTGCCAAGCCGTGTCGTCGAGCGGGGAAACAAAGAATTCCGTGCCGAGCGCCCCGGCCGGAATCGTCACGCTTCCGGTCAGCGCCGTGTAATCCGAACCGTTGTCCGCCGTGCCGCTGAGCGTATAGTACACGGTCAGCGCCGCGTTGGTGGACGTGTCGGGGCGGGTGACCCGGAAACATCCCGAGTCAGGTCCGGTTTCCGATGCCGACGCATCGACGGCCTCGATCGTCATCGGGTCGGTCGCGAACGTTTCCGCGCTCGCGGCCCAGGCGGTCATCAGGCTGTTTGAGATGAAGAAAGTATAATAGTAAAGCTCGTTCGTCATTAATCCGTTGATGGCCAAACTGACCGGGCCGTCCCAGTCTTGGAACCGGCCGATGCACGCGTTCGTCTGCCAGTTGGCCGCCACGTTCCCGCCATCCGTCGTGCCCCAATAGGCATAGACGTCAAAGCCCCAGTTTTTGCCGTACAAGTCGCCGGTGAGCGTGGCGGCGTTGGCGGTCAGGCTGCCGGCGCTCATGGGGGTGTTGGCGATGCTCACCAGCGGGGAGGCGCTGCTCGCGTAGCGCCACTGCCCGGGTTGCGCCGAAGGGTTGATATACGTTTCGCTGCCTCCGGGCGGCGTGTACCAGAAGGCGAGGCTGTCGCCGCCGCCGGACTCTTGGCTGAAGAGCATGAAGTTATAGCCTTGCCCGGCCGTCAGCGTGCGGCTTCCGACCCCGTCCCACGCATAGTTGCCGACCGCGTCCGCGCTGTCGAACACGCCGTCGTCGCCCGTATCCATGAACATCCAGCCCCGGTCGTCAATGCTCCAGCGGAAGGTGTAGGTGCCGGTCACGGGCGGGTAGAAACGTCCGGAAAGCGCCGCCACGAAGGCATCGCCGGGACTTCCGCCGAATTCGTTCCACGTGTA
>CAZOIS010000324.1:0-3577 GCA_964579865.1 uncultured Lentisphaeraceae bacterium
CGCCGGCGCCGCCGAACGCGAACTTCTCGTCGCAGCCGTTGGCCTTGCAGACCGCCGCCGCCTTGTTCTGGAAAAAGTCTGCGGCCGCCACCAGCACCGCCTTGTGGCCGAGCCGCGCCGCCGCCGCTTTGATGTTCTCAACCGCGCCGGAGCCCCGTCCGCCGCAGCCGACCAACGCGAACTTGAAGACGCGCTGCGCCTGCCCGAAACTGACCGACGGTGCCGCCGCCAACGCGCCGGCGCCGGCAATAAATGTCCTTCTGGATACGGTGAGCTGCGTCATGGTTGCTTCCTTCCTTCTATATGACTACCGGATTTCCTTGATCCGGATGTTCCGGAACCCGACGCGGGAATGGTGGGCCATGAACCCCAGATAGCCCTTCGCATTGTGCAGACACGGGTGCTCTTTGCCGTCGAGCGTCTTCTGGACCTCTTTGAGATCCTGGTCGACGATCACCGTGCCGTTCAGCACCACCGTGATCCGGGAGCCGACGGCGCGCACCTCCTGCGAGTTCCACTGGCCGACCGGCTTCAGGAAGCCGCGCTTTGCGGGGGCGACGCCGTAGATCGAGCCGTTGTACTGGTAATCCGCGAGCTTCTTGTACTGGTCGCCGCCGTCGTCCAAGATTTGCAACTCCATGCCGTTCTTGGTTCCGCCGCCTTCGGCTTCCTTCATGCGGAGCATTACGCCGTTGTTGCCGTTGGCCGTCAGCAGGAAGTCGAAGCGGAGGACAAAATCCCCGTACTGCTTTTCGAGCATCAGGTTGCCCGCCTTGTCCGGCTTGGCGTAAAGGACGCCGTTCTCGACGGCATAACTTCCCGTCGCACCGATCCAGCCGCGCAGATCCTGGCCGTTGAAGACCGGAACAAAGTCTCCGTCGCCGGGCTCCGCCGCGGCGCCTGTCATCACCAGTCCGGCCAGCACGGCCGCCATCGTCAGTATGCTTTTCATGAACGTTCTTCTCCTGTTCGCATGATTAACCCAGCCCGGGAATGTTCCAGCCCGCACGGTATGTCCGCCCCAAAAGCTTATTGGCTTCCGCGACGTTTGTCACCCGCATGGCGGCCGCGTCCCACCGAAGCTCGGTGTCGGGTATCCGCACGGCGATGTTGCCCAGCATGATCGCCTCGGTCATCGGCCCGGTCCGCATGAAATCCGATTCCGTCTTCGCTTTGCCCAGGCAAGCGTCCACGAAGTGGTGGTAATGGCTGGGGTGGGGGGGCAGTGCCGGTTTCGGGAGTTTCTTCAGCCGGCCGTCCGAAGCCAGGCGCGGCGCGGTGCCGTGTTCCATCAGCATCGCCCCCTCTGAGCCGATGACGAGCGAGCCGATTTTGGGAAGTTCCTTGAGCCCGACATCGTGCGCGTAGCGCGTGTATTCCTGCGGGATCGTGTCGTGGCCGTCGAACCACTCAACCGTGATCGGCTTGCCGCCCGAGCGCGCCGTGCCGGGGAAGGTCCAGACCAGATGTCTGTTCTGGGGCCAGTTGTCGGTCCGGCGTGCCGGCGTGTTTTTCCACGATTCCTGCACTTCCGCTTTGACCGACAGCGGCGCGGTGAGGTCCAGCCCTTTCCAGGAGGAGTCGAAAAGATGGCTCTGATTGTCGCCCATCACGCCCGTGCCGAAATCCTGCCAGGCCCGCCAGAAAAACGGGTGATACAGATTCGGCGCATATTCGCGCACCGGCGCGGTGCCCAGCCACAGGTCCCAGTTCAGGGTTTGCGGGGGCGGCGACCCTTTCTCGGGCCTTGGGCCGGGGATGCTGCTGGTCGCTTTGACGGTCATGAACAAAACGATGCGCGATATTTCGCCGAGGACGCCGTCCTGAAGATACTTCACGGCCATCCGGTCGCCGACCATCGAGGCGTACTGGGTGCCGAGCTGGGTGACCTGCCCCGAAGACTGCGCAGCCTGCATGACGGCCCGGATTTCGGCGATGTCGCGGCAGAGCGGCTTCTGGCAATAAACGTGCTTGTGCGCGCGCAGCGCGGAGAGCGCGATCGACGCGTGCATGTGGTCCGGGGTCGCCACGTTGACGGAGTCGATCTTGCCGCCTTCCTTGGCGAGAAGTTCCCGCCAGTCCGTATACGTGCGCACGCCCGGCAACAAGGCGGCGGCTTTGTCCAGGGTGCCTTTGTCCACATCGCAGATGGCGACGACCTGAAGGCCGGCGTGTGACTTGAAGCTGTTGAGGTCGCCATAACCCATGCCGCCCACGCCGATGCACGCGTGGCAGAGCTTGGCGTTGGGCGACGGCGTCTGCGCCTTCGCGCGGCCCGCCCGCAGCCCCGTCACTGCCGCGGCGGCCGAAGCCGCCAGGAATGTCCGTCTATTCATGGCTTGTTCCCCATCCATTTGATGAGGACAGGCTAGCACAGCCAACAGGATTAAAGCCCGCCTAATACGCAAAAAAAAAGTCGCGTTTTGCGCAGACCGTCTTGAAGGCTTCGCCGTGCAAGGTGTATCATTCGCCACAAGATGAAAGGGGTCTTTCAGAAAACGCCCAGAGTGGCGCTGTTCCTCGCCACGAACGAGAAGGCGGGGCGCGACAAGCTGCAGGGCATCCTGCGCTACATGCGCCTGCATACGCCTTGGAACATCCATCTGGTTGAGAACTGCATCGGCGAGCAGCAGCTCGTCAACCTCAAGGCGTGGGGCGTGACCGGCGTGATCGTGGTCCGCATGCCGGAAGCGATCCGGTTCGTGGAACACGTCCGCGTGCCGACCGTGGTGATGGACTCGCCGGCGCTCTACCGGAAGCGCTTCTCCGGCACGTCGTATGTCATGAGCGATTCAGAGGCGGTCGGGAGGGCGGGGGCGGAGGCGTTTTTGAAGCAGGGGTTCAGCCATTTCGCGTACGTGCCCGACGCGTACGAATGGGACTGGTCCGAGCTGCGGGGCCGGGGCTTCCAGGCGCGGCTCGCACAGGCCGGCTTCGGCTGCGAGCTGTATGGGCGGCTCACGGCGCGCGAGCGCAAGGACTGGACGCTCGACCAGAAGCGGCTCACGCGTTGGCTGCTGGACCTTCCCAAGCCGGCGGCGGTCTTTGCGGCCCACGACGCGCGGGCGCGCCAGGTTTTGGAGACGTGCCAGCAGGCGGGGGTGAGCGTGCCGGGCGACATCGCCCTGCTCGGGGTCGACAACGACGAGCTCCTGTGTGAAAACACCTCGCCCACGCTTTCCAGCATCCAGCCCGACTTCGACGCCGGGGGCTACGAGGCGGCTCGCCTGCTCGAGGACCTCATGCGGCGGACGCTGCGCAAACCGCAAAACATTTTCTATGGCGTCAAGCAGATCGTCGTGCGGGAATCGAGCCGGATGGCGCACTCGGTCGACCATCGTTACCTGCGGGGGCTGGAGTTTATCCGCCTGAACGCGTGCGCGTCGATCAGCGTGCCGGACATCGCGCGCCACATGGGCGTCTCGCGCCGTCTGGCCGAGGTGCTGTTCCGCAAATACGTCGGGCACTCGATTCTCGGCGAGATCCAGCAGGTGCGGCTGACACGCCTGAAATCGTTCCTGCTCGAGACCACGTTGCCGATCAGCCAGATCAGCTGGCAGTGCGGCTATCCGACCGA
>CAZOIS010000325.1:0-3549 GCA_964579865.1 uncultured Lentisphaeraceae bacterium
TGGAGCGCGGGCTGGCCGTTCTCGAATACCTGGCGCACCATCCGGGTGGCAAAGGCCAGGTCGAAATTGCGCAGGCGCTGAAATGTCCGGTCTCCAGCGTGTTCCGCATCACGCTCACGCTGGAAAAATCCGGCTATCTGGAGCGTGATCCGGAAACCAAGGTGTTCCGCCACACGCAGAAGATGCTCATGTTGGGGCAGCAGGCGCTTTCGGAGACGGATCTGATCGGCTGCTGCATGCCGGTGATGCGCGAACTTCGCGACGCGGTGGAGGATACGGTGCTGCTCGGCGTGTTGAACGGGACGGAGATCATCGTGTTGGAGCAGGCGCTGGGGTCGCACCTGTTCCGCTTTTCGGTGAACGCCGGCCACCGCATCCGGGCCTACTGTTCCGCGCCGGGCAAGGCGATCATCGCCTATCTGCCGGAGAAGCGGCGCGAGCAGGTGATCGCGCAAACCGAGTTTGTGCGCTTCAACGCCAACACGATCGTCACGCCTCAGGCTTTCCGCAAGGAGCTGCAGCGTGTGGGGAAATTGGGATATGCAACGGATAACGGCGAAGAGTATGCGGGCATCTATTGCGTCGGCGCGCCGGTGTTCGACCGCAGCGGTTATCCGATTGCCTCGGTGTGGGTCACCGGGCCTGACACGCGCGTGAAGCCGGAGATGGTGCCCGGAATCGGTGAGACGGTCAGAGCCGGGGCGGCAAAGATTTCACGGCTGATGGGGCATCGGGGCGAGGCTAAATGAAGGTGCCGGCACCATTCAAACGGGCAGGCAAAAAGGAGATGCGATGAGTTCGATCCGGATGAATCAAGAAGTCGGTTGTGCGGGAAGCTGTTGCTGCGGTGGCGGGGCAAGCCGGAGGGATTTCCTCCGGGTGACGGGGACGGGCTCGCTGGCGTTGCTGGCATCCCGGTTGCCGGTGATGGCCGGCCCCTTCGAGGCCGTGGATTTCGATTCGCTGGTGCCGGCGGACAAGAAGCTGGACCCGGCCTGGGTCAAGTCGCTCGCCGAGCGCGGTGCGCCGACCGTGTACCGCGGCACGGAGCTGAAGTACATCGGCATGCCGGTGGGCGGCCTCTGCGGAGGCCAGCTCTATCTGGGGGGAGACGGCCGGCTGTGGTGCTGGGATATTTTCAACCAGGCGGTTCAAACCGGCGACGGGCATTATGCCAAACCGCCCGAGGCCGCCTCGCCGCTCGAACAGTCGTTTTCGCTCATGATCGGGGACAAGGCCTTTCCGTTAGACAGCACCGGGTTCGCGGACGTCTCGTTTCTTGGGCAATACCCCGTTGGCACGGTCACCTACAAGGATGCCGGCATCCCTTTGGTGACGACGCTCGAGGCCTTTTCGCCTTTCATCCCGCTCAATACGGATGACTCCAGCCTTCCCGCGACGGTCTTGCGTTTCACGCTCCGCAACACCACGGACGCGAAAGTCGAGGCGACGCTTTCAGGAACGCTCGAGAATGCCGTCTGCCTGTACCACCGCGAGGCGGATGCGATCCGGCGTAACCGGATCGTGTCCGGAAACGGGTTCACGTTCCTTGAATGTTCTGCGGAGCGTTCCGATACCGTTGCGGCGCTGCCGCGTCCCGACATCCTTTTCGAAAGCTGGCGTCAAGGCGCCTATGACGGCTGGACCGCCGAAGGGACCGCGTTCGGTTCCGGGCCGGTCAAAAAGGCGGCGGCGCCGAGCTATCAGGGGGATCTCGGGGGAGACACGGAGTATCTTGTCAATTCACATGCGGCAGCTCCGGGCGGCGACGTCGGGACCCGCGACAACGCCACGGGCCGGCTCGTCAGCCGGCCTTTCACGATCGAGCGCGATTATATCCGCTTCTGGATCGGAGGGGGCAGCCACAAGGGGAAGACCTGCCTGAACCTGCTTGTCGACGGCAAAGCCGTGCGGACGGCGACCGGTAAAGACAACAACCGGATGTCCATGCAGTCGTTCGCCGTGCGCGACCTGAAGGGACGTCAGGCGGTGATCGAAGTCGTCGATGCCCAAGCCGGCGCCTGGGGGAACGTCGGGGTGGGGCGGATTGTCTTCACCGATCAGGTCTCCAGCGAGGGGACGTTCGAGGAACTGTCCGACAACGGCACGATGGGCCTCGCGCTGCTTGGCACAGCGGCTGACGTCTCGTCCGGTGAGGCCGCCGTGCCGCTGGCCGACAAACTCGTCGGGCGGCTCGGGCGGATGTTGTCAATCGAGGCGGGACAATCAGCCACCGTCACGTTCTTGGTGACGTGGTTCTTTCCCAATCTGAGCCGTCTCCCCGCTGTTCCCGTGCAGGGCCGTTACTACGCGAGCCGCTTCGATTCCGCGCTGGCCGTGGCCCGGTATGCCGCAGAGAATATCGGTCGGCTGACCGCGCAGACTTTCCTGTGGCGGGACACGTGGTACGACTCGACCCTGCCGGTCTGGTTCTTGGACAGGACGTTCTTGAACGCATCGATACTGGCGAGCTCGACCTGCTATCGCTTTGAAGACGGGCGCTTCTGGGCCTGGGAGGGGGTGGGCTGCTGTGCGGGCACGTGCGCGCATGTCTGGCATTACGCCCAGGCGATGGGCCGACTGTTTCCGGAACTTGAGCGCATTCTGCGCGAGCGGACGGATTTCGGGCTGGCGATGATGCCGGACGGCGCCATCCGTTTCCGGGGCGAAAACAATGCCAGCCCCGCCATCGACGCGCAGGCCGGCGCAATCCTGCGCTCGCTGCGGGAACATCAGATGTGTGCCGATGACGCATTCTTGCGCCGCGTCTGGCCCGGTGTCAAGCGGGCGACCAAATGGCTCATCGCTCAGGACGCCGACGGGGACGGTATCCTTGAAGGGGCGCAGCACAACACGCTGGACACCGACTGGTACGGACCTGTGGCCTGGCTGAGCGGGTTGTACTTGGCGGCGCTGCAGGCCGCCGCGGAGATGGCGGACGAGATGAAGGACAACGCCTTCGCGCAGAAGTGCCGGACAATTCTGAAAAGCGGCCAGATAAAAATCGTTGCGGACCTTTTCGACGGGGAATATTTCTACAACAAAGTGGATCCGCGCCACCTGGATGCCGTCAACTCCGGCACGGGCTGCGAGATCGACCAGGTGCTGGGACAGGGGTGGGCCTTCCAGGTCGGCTTGCCCCGTGTGCTGCCGGAAAAAGAAACGCGCATGGCGCTCAAGTCGCTGTGGCGCTACAACTTCTCGCCTGACGTCGGACCGTATCGCGAGAAAAACAAGCCTGGCCGCTGGTACGCGGTCGCCGGCGAAGCCGGGCTGCTGATGTGCACCTTCCCGCGCAAGGATTGGGACTACGAGAAGGCCAAGGGCGGCGCGGGGAAGGGCGCTTGGGCGGCGATGTACTTCAACGAATGCATGAACGGCTTCGAACACCAGGTGGCCGGACACATGATCTGGGAAGGGATGGCGCAAGAGGGCTTGGCTGTCGAACGCGCCGTGCACGACCGCTACCACGCTTCCAAACGCAATCCGTGGAACGAGGTGGAGTGCGGCGATCACTACGCCCGCTCGATGGCCAGCTACGGCGTGTTC
>CAZOIS010000326.1:0-3549 GCA_964579865.1 uncultured Lentisphaeraceae bacterium
AGATTGCAGAGCAGGGCCGGTTTGAGTGCGGCGAGACTTTTCAAAAAAGCGATATTTAGCGGCTTTTTGCTGGCATTTACGCGCAAAAAGCCGCATTTTTGACCGCTCGGCCTATATAGTTTAAGTTGGTTTGGCACAGTTTAGCCACAGTGGTTTTACTTGGTTTTTTTGGACTTTGACGCGGCTTTCGCGAGCGCTTTCGCGGCGGCGTCCGCTTCGACCGCCTGGGTCAGTATCACCGTGATCAGATTCGACCGCGGGCGCTGCGCCTCTTTCGCCAGAACGTTGACCGCCTCCAGCAGCGCGGTCGGCAGCGAGATGCTGATCTGGGTCGAGTCGGGGCCTCTGAAGTGTGTCGTGGGTTTTGACATTCTGATTCTCCTTTAAGTTTTCGCTTTCGATATTACATCACGCGGTATCCAAACGCAAGCACTAATAATCACGTAACATCAATTAATATTATTTTGTCTTGTCACCCGGTGATGTCACGTGATACGTTGTAACCATGAAACAAACACCAACCGGCATCAGTCGTATTACGATTAGTGTTCCTAATTGGGTTCTCGCCGCCGTCGAAAAGATGGCGCGGGCGGGTTTCCGCAACCGTTCACAGGAAGTGGCGTTGCATCTGAGCGAGGCGGTCGACCGCCGCGCTTCCGTACAGCAGAAAGAGGGTCAAGCATGACTATCGTACTGAAAATGGAGCCGGTCTGGGGCACGGCGCAAAGCGTCGCGGCACTTTACGGCGTGCCCCGGCGGAGGCTGCTGTCGCTGGCGAAGGCCGGCACGATCCGGGCCCGGAAGATGAGCCCTGACAGCCGTTCATCGTCGACCGTTTTCCGCATGCAGGATGTGCGGGAATGGCTTGAGCAGGAGGCCCCCGCGCCCCGTGCCAGAATGTTCAAGGGTTGCCTCGCGGCCGAGGACGCCGTCAAACCGAACTGAAACGCAAACCAATTCGGGGGGTCCCGAATGCCGCGCGGGTTCCCCGCGTGTTCGCGGCGGGCCCCGCGCGGCGGTGAAGTCAGTGCCGAGGTGTTGTTATGAAGCGGGCAAGGTGAGTCTATGGGCATGTACCGGATAGCGAAGCATGCGGCGGGTGCGGCGGGCGCGACTCTGTGCGGCCGTGCGCGGAGCGGCGTCCGGGTGGCGCTCGCGGGCACCGATTTGGAAGTGACCTGCAAAACGTGCGCGCGGGCTCTGCTCGCGGCGCAGGATCTCGAATACATCCGGAACGCCTATGGCGTACCCGCCGTGGCGGGCCGCCGGGTCGAGTTTGACGGGCGGAGGGGAGTCATCAAGGGCGCTCGCGACGGGCGGCTTGTCGTGCTTTTGGACGGCGATGAAACGGCGGGCACCTATCATCCGATCTGGCACATGATCTATCTGAGGGACGGGGCATGAAAACGATCTGGCGCCTCGCCTTGCTGTTGTGCCTGTGCTCCGTGTCGGCCGCGCGGACGTGGTGGGCGTTCAGGAGGGAAGGCGGGGTTGAGGCGGATGATCCCGACAAGGAGCGCGATGTCTAAGCGCCGGAAGAAGATCACTTCCCGCGAGATGATCGAGCGGGCGCTGGCCGCGCAGAAGGTGGGGCGGCAGACGAAGGTCCGCATGGACCGGGATTTGTACGAGCGGGCGGCAGAGTGCGCCCGCTCGGTTGACGAGACGGTTTCGCGCTGGCTGGATCTCTGCACGCGTCCGCACAATCTCAATCGGGCACAGGCTGCGGGTGTGGCAATTCCGGACAAATGGCTTTCTGCTACACGTGAAGGCGTGGTCGCGACCGTGGACGGCGAGCATGCGGACCACGATGTTTTGCGGCGGTGCGTGGCGGTTGTCGTCCTGTGGTGCGAGTCGCGGCGGCTGCCGCCTGTCGAGTGCCCGATGCGTGAGGGCATTGATTACTATTTGGAGCGCGGCAATTAAGCGGCGCTCCTGTTGAAAGGAATGAGGTGGGTTATGGGCATCAAGCTGATGTTTTTTGCCAGCGGCAAGACTGGCCTGGCCGCGGTGTGCGACGTGTGCGGCCGGCATGTCACGGAAGCGGAAGAGGCCAACGTGGTTTGGTATCCCCCTCCCGGCGGCGACAAGGTGGGCGACACGTATGAGCCTCACGTCATCTGCAAGGGCGCTTGCTTCCGGGAATTCAAGGCCCGTGCCCCGAAGAGCGGGGAAGCCTCCGCACGCCTCTACGCGCAAGAGCTGAATGCCGGGCTAGTCTGGCTCCTGCAGAACAGCGGGCTCATGCCGCTGGGCGGCGCAAAGATGAAAGAGGCCAGGCGCGTAGCCGATCTGCTCAACTCGCTCCCGTAGGGACGGTGCCGTTATGAGACTGTGCCGCGAGTGCGGGCTGTTCTGTTCGTGCGGCGCTTTGTGGCCGTCCGGGCTGTGCCTGCCTCGCGGCGATAAGCTGACAGAGGCGAACGGTCAGGCGTGCGTGTGCTGGGAACGGGACTGGCGCGGGGTCGACCAGTCCGACGGCGTCGCGGAGAGGACGGCGGAAGACGAAAGGGCAGGCGATGAAACCTTTGATGGCGTTCACGGTGAAGGCGCATTGGGGGCTGCTGATCGGCGCGGGGCTCAAGACGTGCGAAAACCGGAGTTTCCGCGTATCGCCGGGGTTCTATCTCGTCCACGCTTCAAACAGTCTCAGCTTTTCTGAGTGGCGGGCAGGCTTCGACTGGATCGCGGACAGGTTCGGGACCGCGATCATCTGCCCGTCGTACGACCTGTGCCGCACCTGGTGCGGCCAGATCGTGTGCGGCGTCCGGATCGTCTCGGCGCTCACCGCGTCGGCGGACCCGTGGTATCTGGGCGACGTGGCCTGGGAGTTGGAAAACCCGGTGCCGTGCGCACATGGCGTCGCGGCAAAGGGCAGTCTCGGCGTGTGGCAGGTGAACGACGATGTGAGGAAGAAGTTTGATGAGTCGAGAGCGGATAAGCGGGCGGCAGATTGAGGGCGTGGTGTACCCCAGGCTGTCATTTGCGCACTGCATCTGTCGGCCGTCATTGTCCGCTGCCGGGCTGCGTGGCCACCGCCCGCATCATGTGCGTGATGATGTAGTTTGAGCGGGAGCGGTTTTCGCCTTTCGCAGCCTCGTCTATCTGCGCGAGAAGTTCTTTTTTGATCGAGACCGTGACCGTCGTGCTGTCTTCGGCCCTGTCGCGCTTCTTCTGCGGTTTTGCCGTCTTTTTCATGGATGCCCCTTTCTGCCCGTGCATTATAATACGTTTACCAGTCTAAATGGGACTAAATAAGTACAATACTTATGCCGTCTTACAATATAAAGGAATCCCCATGCGCAACAGTTAATGCGCATCGATATTTTCCAGGGGACCCGGCGCGAGACGCTGTCAGGGCGAGCGACGGGCTGGATGGCCGCGACCGACAAGGGAGCGGCGGTATTTTCGGGCATAAAAAGAGGGCGCGGCGTGCCGCGCCCTTGCGGATCAGGCGAGAAGCTCGCCGATGGTCTTGGGCGTCGTGTAGTAAAGATCCAGCTCGGCGCCGTTCTCCAGCAGTTCGGGGATTGAGATGTAACCGAGTTC
>CAZOIS010000327.1:0-3546 GCA_964579865.1 uncultured Lentisphaeraceae bacterium
CTGGACCGGCGGGTTGAAGCTGTAGTCCGAGACGGCCAGGCGGCGCTGCTCGATCCGGTCCGGGAAGACGCGGAGCGCCATGAGGTCAAAGGACCAGACCAGGTCGCGCCCCATCTGGACGGTGGGGCAGTGGTTGGTCACGCTGACGAAGGCCGAGGCGACCGTGTCGTCGGCCACCGGGAAGTGCGTGGCGACCGTCAGTCGCGGCTTGGGCTCGATCTGGCTGAGGAGGTAGCCGAAGGCACCCTGCGGCGTGTGCGAGCTGTTCTGGACGAACGTCAGGCCCTGGACGGTCTGCACGTACTCCGGGTACAGCGCATCGCCCTCGACGGGCGCCGCGCTGAGCCCCATGTTCTTGTAGGCCCAGACGGCCGGGGGAACGACCATCTCGTGGATGAAGACGTCCACGCCGTTGCCGTTGTTGTTGGCCTGCGCGATGCTGTTGGTCTCGGGCTTGGTGTCGCTCGAGTAGATCATGCTCAGGGTCTTGCCTTCGGGCGTGGTCCATTCGAGCTTGTACCCCATCGAACCCTTGCGGCAGTGGATGACCGGGTAATGGGTGACCTTGGCACCCGTCGCGGCGTTGTCGTAGGCCACGCCCCCGATTTTCGCGAAGTCCAGCTCGATCGGCACCATGGCGTAGGCGTCGTTGGGCGCGTCGCCGCAGACGGGGACGGGGGCGTGCGGCAGCCCCCATTGCTCCTGGGTGGGCGGCACGTAGTTCGAGTAGCAGGTGGACTGGAAGCTGAAGCTTTCCGAGTGCCACCGCAGGGCCTGCCGCAGGCAGGCGCAGAAATTGCTGGTGCCGTCGTCGTAGAAGGTGCCCGGGGCGGCGGGATTCTCGACGCCCGAAGGCTTGGAGCCCCAGACGTAGAGGGGCGTTTTGCGGTCCGCCGCGGGGCCGAAGCAGTAGAGGTGGCTCAGGTCGCTCATGTGGTCGCCGTGCAGGTGGTTGATGAACACCTTGTCCATGCGGCGGAATCCGACCACCGCGGCCGCATAGTTGGCGGAGCAGCCGGCGCCGCAGTCGAAGATGAATTGGTCGCGCGCCCTGCCGCCGTAGACGCGGTCGTTCGGGTCGTTGCTCCAGCCGACCTGCACGAAGACGCTCATCTCGGCCTGCGCGCGGCGCACCGGCAGGGGAATCATCGAGCCCATGAAGATGATGCGCATCTCGTTGGTCTCGAGCGGCGTGAGCGGGTCGAGCGGCGGCAGCTCCTGGAAATAGGTGTAGCGCTGGGTCGCGGCGTTCGTGGGGTCGGTCGCCACGACGCGGTAGAACATCGGCACCGCCACCGAGCCGGATGCCCCGAGCCCCGAGAGCCGCCCCGCGGCGTCTTGCCACGACGACCAGTTGCCGTTCAGCGACGAGGCCCACTCCACCGCGTAGTTGTTTGTTCCGGCGGCGCCCGGGTCGTTCCAGGTGAGCGTCCCGTCCCCTTGGAAAGAGGTGATCTGAAGTTGACCCCAGGCCACGGCCTGGAAAAGCGCCGTCAGGGCCAGCAGGGGGATCGAACGTGCGGCTCGCTGGATTTCGTATGCGTTCATGGGAGGACTCCCGTTTTTGGGGTTGCGGACTTCAGCGTGACGTGTGACCGATGGAGAACATAAAACTATATATTAAACGAAAAAAATGAGTATCGCGAGTGAATTTTCGCGTCTGTTCGAGAAAGGTGTAAAGGCGCACGTACGATCTCTTTTCAGGTTTGGTTTTCGAGTTGGAACTGGCTCTTTAACACGATGTCTTAAAAGAAGCCTCGCTTGCCAACTGGCAGCGGCCCAGCGGGACCGCAGGGTGTAGCCAACCGACGGGAAGGGCGTGGAGATGGGACTGATGCGGAGACGGGGGGCCGCGCCGCCCGCCCGCCAACGTAGCGCGGGACGTTCCGGACCGCGCAGAATATGCGCTTAGGCTCCGCACCTGAATCGTGACGTCCCCGCCCGCCTCACCCACACACCCGCTCCCGACCCTCCATTTCCAAGATGTTGATTCCCCGCTTTATGCGGAAAAACCGCGCGGAAAAGGGGTCGTACCCGTTGACGAATTGGAAACTGACGAATCGGAAACTTGACGACCCGGAGGGCATCAGCGTATTTTATACAATTTAGCATAATAAGTGAACGATTGCCGTCGAAAGGGGTGTGGAAAATGACTTGTTTGCATGGATGGGAAAGAGCCGGATTAGGTTTCGCTGCCTTGGTGTCGACGCTGGCCGCCGGGCTGGCGCGGTCTGCGGACCAGACGTGGATGGATGGCAACGCCAACAACGACTGGAGCACGGCGGCAGCCAACTGGGATGCCGGAAGCGTGTGGGTGAACGGCAACAATGCGGTCTTCGGCGGCGCCGGCGAGGGGGTCGACGTCAACGGCGCGGTCTCGGTCAAAAACATCACCTTCAACACGTTCGGCTATCAGATCGGTGACGCGGCGGCGGACGGCACGTTCACCTTGGCGGGAACGCCGAGCGTCATCGCCGTTTCGGTGTCCGGAACCAACGAGATCAGCGAAGTGCTGGCCGGCAGCGGCGGTCTTACGAAGAGCGGCCCCGGCGTCCTGTCGCTGACCGGCCCGGACAGCCCGTCGACCGGAAACACGCTGATCCAGGCCGGACGGGTGCTGTGGGTCACGAACGACGTGTTGCCCAGCGGGACGATCACGGTCAGCAGCGGCGCCACGCTCGAGTGGACCGCAACAGTAAGGACTAACACCAACAGGCGCACCATCATCGCCGGCGGCACGGGAGACGACGGGCAGGGGGCCCTCGTGAACAACGCGCGGGATCACGGCACGGACTTGTTCAACTCGCTGACGCTGACCGGCGACACGACGTTCCGGAACGGCCGGCGCACGGACGTCGGCAGTCTCAACGCGGCGGGCTACACGCTGACCAAGAAGGGTGTGGGCAACTTCAACATCCGCAGCGTCGCCGGCAGCGGGCTGCAGAAGCTGGTGGTGGACGAGGGGCTGGCCCAGTTCGAGGGCTTGGACGCGGTCGTCCCGGGCGGCATCGTTGTCCAGACCAACGCCTTCCTGAGCGTGATGGCCAACAACACCGATCGCAAACTGACGGCCGATGTGACGCTGAACAGCGGCAATCTGGTGGCCAACTGGTATCTTCAAACGCCGACGAACATGATCGACCGGTTCCTCAGTCCCGTCACGGTCAACGGCAACAGCGCGCTGATCATCGGCGTCAACTCGCCGGTGGTGCTCGACGAGAACAGCGGGCAGGCTGACATGAATATGGAGGGGCCGCTCGTCGGCTCCGGCAACCTCACGCTCAACCCGGCCGCCGGGGGCCTGTCCAATCCGGGCGCCTATCGTTTGCGGCTGCTGAACGACAACAGCGGGCTGACCGGCACGCTGACGGTCGACTCGGGCAACGTGGACGTCGGCAGCACCACGGGAGGTTTGACGGGAACGCTGAACAGCGGGCCGGTGACGGTCAGCTCGGCCGGCACGCTGTGGCTCAACCGGAAAGACGCGCAGACCTACACCAACACGTTCTCCGGCACGGGGCGCACCGTGATCCGCTACGACCAGGC
>CAZOIS010000328.1:0-3542 GCA_964579865.1 uncultured Lentisphaeraceae bacterium
TCCTCCGGCGCGAGCACGCGCACGTCGACGCGGTTGGTGGCCGCGAGCCCGCCGAAGTGCGCGACGCTGCGGCTGGCCAGCTCGGCGACTTCGCTGGGGCCCAGCGCGCCGCGGAAGACGGCGAGGTCGTCGAGCGCGCCGCTGAACCAGCGCGCCACGGCGTAGCCCGGGTTGCGGTGTCCGCCGAACACCAGCGGATGGGTCTGGTTGAGCCGCAAGGCGAAGTCGCTGTCCGCGCCCTTGAGCGCGCCGTCGAGGTAGGCCGACAGGACGCCCGCCCCCGCGTTCGTGCAGGCGAAAGTCACCGCGACGTGGTGCCAGCCGTTCAGCGCCGACGCGCCGAGCGTCAGGTCGACGTCCGTCGCGTTCGCGCCGACGTAGTGGCGCAGCAGCAGGGACGAGGAGCCATAGGCGCCGTAGAGGTGGAGCTCCTCGTTCGAGCCGAAGCCGTCGCCGTCGCCGAGGTAGAAGATGAAGTCGTCGTTGGTTTGCGCCGCGCGGTTGAACCAGCCGCTGAAGCTCCAGCTCTCGTTGCTGAAGTCGAACGCGTTGGTCGCGATCAGCCGGAAGACGCGCGCTCCGCCGCTGTCGCCGCGCTCGGTCAGCCGCAGCGCCTGGGACGAGACGAGGGCCGCAGGGACCTCGTTCGTGGGCCACGCGCCGCCGGTTCCGGCCACCTCCAGCGTGCCGTCGCGGCTGTTGCCGGAGGCGTCGGTTACCGGGCCGCCCGGCGTCAGGGACTCCTGCTCGAAGTCGTAGAGCAGCAGGAGGCGCGCGTCCAGCGCGCGGTCGGTCGCCGAATAGCCGAACGAGGCGCTGCCCGCGAAGCCGGCGGCCGGCGCGAAGCGCGCCGTGTGGCGGTCGGCCAGCCGCGCGACCGCGCCGTTGGAGGAGGCGAACACGGCATAGTGCAGGCCGTCGTCGCCGGTCGCGTAGGCCGCGCTCAGCGCGCGCAGGTCCACGTCGACGGCCTGATTCTGGAGCGTGAGCACCCGGCCCGGCGCGGCGAGCGGCGCGGCGGAGAGGGTGACGGTGACCGGCGTGCTGGTCGCCGCGGCGCCAGCCTCTTCGGTGGCGACGGCGGTGAACGCGTGCGCGCCCGGCGCGAGATTCGTGACGCTCAGCGCGTAGGGCGGCTGCGCGCAGCGGCCCAGCTCGACCGCGCCGTCGAAGAAGCTCACGTTCGTGACGGCGCCGTAGGCGGACGCGGCCGAGGCCGCGAGCGTCAGGCTCTGCGACCAGTGCGCCGCCGCGCCGGGCGCGGGCGCGGTGAGGGCGACGGCCGGCGGCGGGTGGGCGGTGCGCAGGATCAGCTGCGGGCGGTTGGTGACGATCCCGTTTTCGCGCGAGGCGTAGGCGACGTAGGCGCCGCCCAGCGCCGCCACGCGCAGGTCGAGCAGCCCGCCCGCGGCGGCGGACGCCGCGGGGCCGAGTTCGGCGGTGACCGCGAAGGGCGCGCTGGGGGTGACCCGCCAGCGCGCCAGCTCGGCGCCGGAGGCCGGCTTGTTGGTCCAGACCAGGCCGCGCTCGGTCCACGCGTGGTCGGAGACGAGCGAGACGGTTTGGGTGTCGTCGCCGTTGCTGGTGGCCGCGATGAGCTGGAGCGCCGCACCCACGAGCGCGCCGCTGGTCTGCGACGAGAGGTCGAAGCGCAGGTAGGACTCGCGCGTGAGCGAGCTGGTGCCGCTGTTCTTCACCACCAGAGAGGCGGACGTGCCGTAGTTGTTGGTCGCGTTGGAACCGTTCTCCACATAGGTGTCGGCCACGGGATCGAGGCGCGTCTCCGCGGTCTTGCCGAGGAAGAGCGAGGCGCGGGCGCTGCGGCCGTCGGCGGCCTTCGTCGACACCGCGAGCTTGATGGTCGGCGCCAGCTGCTGGACCACGACGTTGGTATCGAGCGAGACGATGCCGCTGGCCGCTGCGGCGATCTCCACGGCGATCGCGCCCGTGTTCGTCTGCGTGGGATCGGCGACGGCGACATCGAGCCACGCGCCGTCGCTGCGGACGATGACGCTGCAGGGCTTGTTGACGGTGAGGCCTCCCAGGCTGTTCGTGCCGGCGGTCCAGAAGTTCACGGCGGTGAGTCCGGAGGAGGGCTCGGCGACGCCCTGCGCGCGGCCGGAGTTTTCCAGGATCATTGTGCGGGGTTCGGCGGCGTAAGCCGCGACGTTGGACGCCGTGAAGCCCGGCAGCAGCACGTAGGCGTAAGTGGCGTTGGTCGGGCTCTTGCCGTGGTCTTGCCAGAGCGTGAAGTAGTTGCGCGTGACGAGGTTGGTGGAGCCGCCGTTGTTGACGTCGCGCCAGGCGCCCGTGCGCGCCTCGCGCCGCGCGGCGAGGGTCGGCGACTGCGGGAAGTAGTAGCCGATCGAGGCGTTGGTCGTGTTGCCGGCGAGGTGCGCCCAAACGAGATTCGTGATCGTCGCAGACCAGCCGAGGTTGGTGGCCACGGCGCTGCCGTTGACGACGATCGCGTTGGTGCCCGCCGCGAGGAGCTTGCGGTTCTCGACGATCGTCTCGACGGTGCGCCCGTCCCCGCTGGTGATGCCGGCGCCGAGGCAGACGATCGCGTCTTCGAACATGAACCACGACTTCTTGGCGGTCAGCGTGGTGCCCCAGGCGCTGAGCTGCATGCCGGCCGCGCCGACCGTGCCGAGCGCCGCGCCGCCGGTCCACGCGTAGCTGCCGCAGGTGCTCTGCCCGTTGGCGCGCGTCGAGTTGGAGGGGGGCGTCAGGGTCCGCGTGTCGACGGTGGTGCCGGGCAGGCGGTAGGGGTCGACCGTGGGCCAGTAGTTGTCGCCGTACTGGTTGAGGTCGGCGTTATAGAGCACGGTCATGCCGTCGCCGGTGTGCCAGCCGTGCATGTTCTCGCCGTTGATCGACTCGAAGTTGGCGATGCGGGAGGAGGTCATCGCGAGGCCGAAGCCGTAGCCGGGGCGCAGGTGCACCACGCGGTCCATCTCGCCGAAGGCGTAGTGGCCGATCAGCTCGGCGCGCGGCGCGGTGGCCGGGTCGGCCATCAGGGCTTTGGCGTCGGCGAGCAACGGCAGCGGCGTGTTGCCGACGAAGCTGCGGACGGTGTCGCTCAGGGCCCAGGCCTTGACCATGCTGCGCAGGCGGGCGGCCTCTTCGGCGGGGGCGAACTTCGAGATGAGCAGCGCGTTCTGGAGCACGCTGTGTCCCGTGCCCTGCGGCGAGCTGCCCGAGCGCGAGATCTCGCGGCCGCGCACGAAGTCCCACATGGCGCCGCGGTAGATCAGCGGCTCGAAGGCCTCGTGGACCCAGCGGTAGAGATTCGTTTGGGCCGGGTCGGTGACGGCCCACGTCGAGCCCGCGAGCCACGTCAGCATCGGGGCCGTGTTGGCGAGCAGCGAAGTTCCGTAGCCGCCGGTATACGGGTGGAACGTGTGCTGCACGAAAGAGCCGTCGGCGTAGAAGCCGTCGCTGCTCGTCACGAACGGGAAGACGCTCGAGAAGGCGTTGCGGGAGAGGGCGAGCTTGGCGGCGTCCTTGACCACGCAGCCGCGCACGCCGACCACGCGCGA
>CAZOIS010000329.1:0-3493 GCA_964579865.1 uncultured Lentisphaeraceae bacterium
GCCAAGGCCGGCGCGGAGACCGCCACACTCGGAAACGACCGCCTCTCGGCGCTGCTCAAGAGCAACGCCCAGGCAACAATCACCGCGCTGATCGCCAAGGATGCGGCCCTCGAAGCCGAAAACGCCCAGATCGCGGAAGTCGAGCGGCTGATCCGTTACCACGCGAACCTCGTCAACCTGCTCAACAATTATGTCAACATGGGCCGGCTCTACGACCCGAAATCCGTCTCGATCTTCCAGGTCGGCACACTCTACCTGGATGCCCGCGCCTGTAACCTCTGCTTCCATGTGGACGACATCGGCGGGCACTCCGCCCAAGCTGCGGCCAGCAAGTGCTGTCTCGCCTACTGCACGCTCTCTCGCCCCGGGACCAAAGAGACGCGCACTATTTGCGCGGCCTTCACGGCCGGCTTTGCCCAAACCCTCTGGGTCGGGCGCAACGGCATCTTCTACGATCTCGACGGCAAGGACTGGGACGCGACCATTGTCAAAATGGTGGATAACGCCATCTCGATCCGAGAAGCGTTTTGGGAACCGTGGCGCAAAATCGCGGCCATGATCAGCAGCCAGATCAACAAGATGCTCGCGGCCCGTCAGACGGCGGCGCTCACGAACGCCTCTCTGAAAGCGGCCACCCTGGGCACGGCCGCGCCCGCAGAAGCGCCCAAAAAGATGGAGGGCGCGGCCCTCGCCTCTTCGGTGGCCGCCCTCGGCATCGCGATCGGCTTGATCGGTTCGGCCATTGGCGGCCTCGTCAGCGTGATCTCGGGAATGCCTCTCTGGAAAACCGCGCTGGGCATCCTCGCCGTGCTCCTCATCGTCTCCGGCCCGTCGATGGTTCTCGGCTGGTTCCGGTTGCGCGCGCGCGACATCGCCCCGATTCTCAACGCCTGCGGCTGGGCCGTGAATCGCCGCCTGCGTTTCTCGCTCAAACTGGGGCGCCTCTTCACGAGTGAAGCCGCGTTACCCGTTAATTCCGTGCGTCAGCTCAAGGACCCCTACGCCGACGACAACGCCACGCGCAACATCATCATCACGGTGCTCGTGCTCGTGGCGGTTGTGGCCGGTCTGTGGTTCACGGGCATTCTGGACCCAGCGTTGCCCGGCTGCCTGAAGCGGCAAAAGCCCGCCTGCCCGGCCCCCACCGCCGAAGCATCCGTCGCGCCGGTCGCGCCATGAACGCCAACCGTTGCACAGCACTCGCGCTGGCGTGCGCGCTCCTGTTTGCGGGCTGCGCCACCCAGCGCGAACGGATCGGAAAGCGAATCGGACAGAAGGCCGAATTCTTCGCTGCGCTGCCCTCCGAAAAACAGCAGCAACTCCGCGAAGGCAAGGTGAGCGCGGGCGATCCTTCCGACGCGGTCTGGATCGTCTACGGCAAACCGGACCGCGTTTTTAAAAAGGTGACCGGCGCATCCACCAACGAACTCTGGTCCTACATCGCCTGCGACCCCGCCTTTAACGATGCGCTCCATCCGGCCATGCATCCGTTGACGCCCCCGCGCGGACGCCCCTTCTGGCGCCCCGACACGTTCTGGGCAACTGATCTTTACTACCACCCGTACGAGTATTTGCGCATCGAATTCCAGAACGGGCGAGTCCATTCGCTTGAATCCGAACAACACTGACACTGCGGGGCTTGCCTTCACACCCCCACCCATCATATGAACTATCCTGACATCGACACCCTCAACAAACGTTTCGGCACGCCCGGCCGCATCGCGTTCCGCACCGGCGAAACGGGACACCCCATTCTTGCGCTGGTCAACCAGTACGGCGCGTGCGAAATCTCGCTCTATGGCGGCCATGTGCTGGGCTACCGTCCCATGGGGCACACCCCCGTCCTTTTCATCAGCAAGAAATCGCTCTTCGAGCCCGGCAAGCCGATCCGCGGGGGCATCCCGATCTGCTGGCCATGGTTCGGCCCTGCCGCCGACAAGGCGCTGCCGATACACGGCTTCGCGCGCATCATGCCTTGGGAACTGCTGGCCACCGAGTACACCTCCGACAAAACCGAAGTCCGCCTGGCGCTCTCCGACTCGGAGGACACCCGCCGCTACTGGCCCTATGCCTTCGAACTGACGCTGAGGGTCTGGCTCGACCAGCGCCTTAACCTCGCGCTCACGACCGTCAACCGCGACGCCCGCCCCTTCACGCTCACGCAGGCTTTTCACCCCTATCTGCAAGTGCGCCAAATCATGGACGTGAGCGTCCGGGGGCTGGACCAAGCCCCTTACCGCGACAGGCTCACCCATCAGACGGGGACACAAGAGGGACTTTTGAACATCCGGGCCGAGACGGACCGCATCTTCACCCCCGTCGCCCCCGAGTGCGTGCTGCACGATGCCAGCCTCGGCCGCGCCCTCGCGATGGCATACACGGGCACGTCCCGCATGGTCGTCTGGAACCCCTGGATCGACAAGGCCCGCGCCATGTCCGACTTCGGCGACGACGAATACACGCGCATGCTGTGCCTCGAACCCGCCAACACGGACGGCGATGCCGTCACGCTCGCCCCCGGCGCGAAGCACACGCTTTCGCTTGCCCTTCAGGCCACGTTGACATGACCGCCGGCCCCCACGCCTTCCGCCGTTACGGTCCAGCGGTCGCGATGGCGCTGCTGATCCCGGTCCTGTCGCTCCTGCCAGCCCGGTTTTTCAAGCATGTCCCCGCCGCTCCCGCATGCCCGGGCATGGACAAGCTCGTCCATGCCCTGATGTACGCGGCCCTGACCGCCGCCTTTTTCCGCACGCTGGCCCCGGCGACCCGCACCCGCTATTCGCGCGCCGTCGCTCTGGCTCTGGCCGCCGCCCTGTACGGTCTTGTACTGGAGTACAGCCAAAAGATCCTGACCCGAAGCCGTTCGTGTGACCCGCTCGACGCGCTCGCGAATCTGACCGGCGCCCTCGTCTGCGCCGCTCTGGTCTGCGCATGGTTCCGCCGGCAGACGGGCCGGGACGGCGCGGCCGGATCCGGTTCTGACCGAAACGCCGGCCTTCCCTGATAGACAAACCGGCCCCGCGCCGTTATTCTATCTCCATGACCCTGCCGGACACCGATTTCTTTTCTGACGAAGCCGAGCCGCCGCGCGATACGGAAGCCGCCGTTTCCGCCGCGCGCCAGCCCCTGGCCGCGCGCATGAGACCGGAGACGCTGGAGGATGTCGCCGGCCAAGAACACATCCTCGGCCCCGGCAAACTTCTGCGCCGCGTCATCGAGGCGGACCGCCTCACCAACCTGATTTTCTACGGGCCTCCCGGCTGTGGCAAGACCACCCTCGCCGAGGTCATCGCCCGCGTCACCAAACGGCGTTTCGAGCGCACCAGCGGCGTGCTCTCCAACGTGGCCACGCTGCGCGCCATCTGCGAGGCGGCCAAGCTCTTCAGGGATGGCCCCGGAACCGTGCTGTTCGTCGACGAGATCCACCGCTTCAACAAATCCCAGCAGGACGTGCTCCTGCCCTATGTGGAAAACGGGACCGTCACCCTCATCG
>CAZOIS010000330.1:0-3491 GCA_964579865.1 uncultured Lentisphaeraceae bacterium
TCCCCCGCCTCCGCCCATGAGCGTCCGCAGGTCACCGGAGACCTCCGGTTCATCCTCCTTCCGCGCCTTGTTTGTTGGCCCCGGGACTCTTCCCATGGACCGCCCGTCACCCGAAGCGGACCGCCCGCCTCCTTTCCGCACCGACTCGGCCCGCGTACCGTTCAGGCCACCCTCGCCATCCGTTTGATGTTCAGGATTTTTTGCGTCAGGCAGCAGCCAGGCCGTCATGATGACCCACGCGGGATCGTAGAGACGCTCATCGCCCCCGTCGGGAACACCGTCGGGAAACCTCGAACGCAGCAGCCACAGGGCGTCGTAATCCGGAGGCGGCTCCAATTTAAACGCCTCGCGTCCTTCCGCATTCAAAAAAACGGTCTCGCGCGTCAGCGGATCTTCGTAAAGCGTGACGGGCCACCGCTCATGCCCGTCCTTCCCAGCGACAGGCACCAGAGCCGCGGCCAAGGCCAGAGCCGCGTCGGATTTCCCGGTCAGAGCAAACTCTCCCGCATCGAAAAAAAAGAGGATATTCACTGGCCGGTAACAACGACTCTTGGGATTCCCACAATTCTTTTCGCAAGCCGTCAGGGCCGTCCACTGAAGGGACCTGCCCCTCTCCGTTCTTCGCTGCGGCCCAAAGCAAACATATCAGGACCAGACCCATAACCAGCGCAACACGCACGGCAAGAAAACCGTTAGCCTTTGACATATACACTCCTTGATTCAACTTACATCATATACTTTTCCATCAGCATTTTGATGGTAGACCAGCGTTAAGCTGAAAGTCAATCAGTATTTTGCAAAAAAAACAAACATTGTTGCAACACACTTAAAATCAACATCTTATGATGCTTATAATAATAAATAAGCTGAGAAGCTGATTTTTCTATTCGAAAAAAACAAAAGGGCTGGCGGGGGTTGAAAGGAACGTAAAAGGCTAAGTTATATAGACAACACTGTTAAGCGAAAGGACAGATTTTTTTGCAAAAGCCGGCCCGTCAGACGAACGGGGCGCGGTTTGTACGGCCCAGCAGATAATTGGCTGCGGGGTCGCCGATCGCTTCTTCTTTCACGCTGTCCCAGACGATCTTCCGCTTCAGGCGGAAAGAGGCCAATGCCACGTGCATGGGCAACGTCATTTTCCGGGCATACGGCAGATTACTCTCGGGCAGACCCCGGCTCTTGACCGCATCCAAAAAATTACGATGATGGCCGGGGGAACGCGGCAGCGTCACCGGCACGTCCGGCAGATCATCCAAGACCTCCTTGCCGATGCGGATCTTGCGGCTCTTGTAGTCGCAGGTCAGCGTTCCCTTCTCGCCTTCGAAATGGGCGCCGATCGACATCTTCTCCGCGCCGGGCACAGGCGGCGGCTGGGTGGTCCACTGCACGTTCAGGCCCTTGAACGCAAAATCGACATCGATCCACTTGGGCGTGTCGGCCATGCCGTCGCCCGGCACCTCGCCGCGCGCGTCGACCGTCGACAACCCCTCGGGCTGCAGCGACATGAAGAGCACGTCGGCGATGTGGCACCAGAAATCCGCGAACACGCCGCCCGAATAGTCGAAGAACGAACGGAAACTGCCGTGGCACCGCACTGGCGTGTAGTCGGCGTACGGCGCCGGTCCGAGCCACAGGTTCCAATCCAGCGTGTCCGGCGGCTTCTGGTTGGGCGGGAACCCCAGCCCGCGCGTGCCGCCGTTCTTCCAGAGGCGGACCGTGCCGATCCTGCCCAACGCGCCCGAGCGGATGATTTCGGCCACGCGGTGGTAATTGTCCTCGGCGTGAATCTGCGTCCCGAGCTGGAACACCGCCCCGGTGCGGCGCAGCGTCTGCTCCATGCGCTGTCCCTCGCGCAACGAATAGGAAAGCGGCTTTTCACCGTACACGTCCTTGCCGGCCTCGAACGCATGGATTGCGACCAGGGCGTGCCAATGATCCGGCGTGGCGCAGGTCACCACATCGATATCCTTGCGCTCAAGGATGCGCCGGTAATCGGTGTAGGTCTCAGGTTTGGCGGTCGGCTTGCGCTGCACGAGACGCTTGGCGCTCTCTGCCAGCCGCACGCTGTCCACGTCGCACAGCGCCACGGTCTCGACCTCCGGCAAGGCGGCGAACGCCTGGATGTGCCCGCCGCCCATGTTGCCGGTCCCGATGTGCGCCACCCGGACGCGCTCGCTCGGCGGCGTCTGCGCCCGCACGATCAGCGGCCCCGCAGCGAGCGCCGCGCCCGTCTGCTTCAAGAAATGCCTGCGTCCGATGCCTGACTTCATCACGTCTCCCCGTTCCCGTCACTTGCGCAACATGCCCGACAGCCACGACACATATCCGGCGGTCGACTCGGATAGCTTGGTGCCGAGCGCCTCCCGCAGCGCCCGCGTAGCCGCGTCGCGCGCCGCCGCCTCGGCCTGCGGCGCGCTGGCTGCGGCCACGATGTCAAACAGCGCCTGCCGCGCCACGCTGCGCGCCATGACCGCGTCCCCCTCCATCACCCGTGCGAGCGGCACGATCATCGCGGGCCCGAGCGCCACCGCCGCCTCGCGGGCCTGCACGCGGAAACGCTCGTCCGCCTGCGAAAAACCAGCCAGCACATATTCCTGATCCGCATCCAGATCGCGGATCTCGATCTTGCGGAACTGCGCGAACTCCCCCTGCTTGCTGTGGTTGGACTGCAAGCCGATCACGCCGGACAGCAACTTCGCGTCGAGCGCCTTGACCGCGCGCGTATCCGCCACGGTCGTGCGGCGCCCGTCGACCGACACCTCGATCACGTTGCGGTCGCAGCGGATCTCCATCCGGTGCCAAACGCCGGTCGTCTCATCGGGCCGGTTGGTGACCGCCACATACCCGTACAGCGACCCGGTGCAGTGCAGGTCATCGCGATAAGGGGTCCACGGCGCCAGCAACTGTACCTCCACCCCGGTGCCCCACGGGTTCTTGGGATCGCAGCGGATCAGCACGCCGCTGTTGCCCACCTTCGAGAGCAGATACTCGAAGCGCAGCACATAGTTGCCGAACCGCGCCACCGTGAAGAGGTCGCTGCCGCCCGGGACGCGCGTTTCAAGCAGGCCGTCCACGACCGCAAAGGCCGGCGGCTTGCCGGAGGGCATGGTCCAGCCAGAAAGATCCTTGCCGTTAAACAGCGACGAGAACGCGCCTTCTGGGGCAGCGCACGCCGCCGACACCGCGAAACACGAACAGAAGCACAAAAATCTGAGCGCACTCACAAACACCTCGCCTCGGAATTTATTATCACATTTACGGGTGTAGTTTAGATCGGCAATTTGCTGAGGTCAACCCCGAATATTTACGGCGCAAGCAGCCGTTTCAGTTCGCGGATCTCGTCGCGCAGCATCGCCGCGCGTTCAAATTCCAGCGCGTCGGCGGCGGCCAGCATCTCGGACTCCAATTCGCCGATCGCGCGGTGCACGTCATAGGTCTCGTGCGACTCGGCCGCCACCATGCGCTCTTCAACCCGCCGCGCCTCGGAATAG
>CAZOIS010000331.1:0-3480 GCA_964579865.1 uncultured Lentisphaeraceae bacterium
TTTCCGGAACAGGCGGTCGACATCTACAAAAAGCTCGGCTACGATTTCTTGGCGCTGAGCGACCACAACCTTTTCGCGTCCGATGCAAACGGCTGGAGGACAGTCGCGGACAAGGAAACCAAGTGGCCGCCGGCTGTGACGCGCCCGATTTTCGACGCCTACGCGCAGGCGTTCGGCAAGGAGGCGGACATCCGCCAAGAGAACGGCAAGATCTCCGTGCGGCTCAAGACCTATGAAGAGATGCGGAAGCGCTTCGACGAGCCCGGCAAGTTTCTCCTGATGCCTGCGGTGGAGATCACGCAGGTCCTCAACGGGATCAACGTCCATCTGAATTATCTCAACCTGCCGGAAGCGATCGCCTCTGTCAAAGGCGGGCCGCTGAGCAAAACAATCAAGGACGAGTCGCTGACCGTGAGCGGGTTGATCCGCCAGAACGCGGCCGAAGTCGCGGAGCTGGCTACGCGGCAGCGGCGGCCCTCCCTGCTGATGCTGAACCATCCGCAGTGGGTCTATTGGGATATCAAGCCGCAGAACTTGATCGACAACCCCGAGGTGAAGTTTTTCGAGATCTGCAACGGCGGCTCGGCCTTCGCGCCGCATCCGGACGCGATGGGCGTGACCTGCGATTCGTTCTGGGACACGGTCAACGCCTTCCGCAGCCTCAAGGGACAGCCGCTGCTCTTCGGCGTCGGATCGGACGATACGCACTACTACCTCAACCGCAAGCCGGAGCAGCGTCTGGCGGACGCCTGGGTCATGGTGCGCAGCGCGGCGCTGACGCCCGAGGCGCTGCTGGGGGCGATGCACGCGGGCGACTTCTATGCTTCCACCGGCGTGTCGCTGGAAGACGTGGCGTTCAGCGCGGCCGACCGCACGCTGCGCGTGAAGGTGCAGGCGGCACGGGGCGTCACCTACCGCATCCGGTTCATCACCACGAAGCGCGGGTTCGATCAGTCTGTGCACACGGTGGAGAGCCCCGCCGAGAAGGGCCGCGGGGCGCGCACGATCCCGGTCTACTCCTCCGACATCGGCAAGACGGCACGGCTTGTGGACGGGGCCGAGGCCTCCTACCGCATGGCCCCCGACGATCTCTATGTCCGCGCCAAGGTCGAGTCCAGCGTGCCGAGCGGCTACACGCGCCACTTCCATCCCGAGGTGCAGGTGGCGTGGACGCAACCCTACCAAGCGGTTTAGAAGGTCCGGGAATGCCGGTTGCTCAGCCGATGCCTGTTTTTCGCAAAGGGCACACAAAGGGCTAACAGGACTTTGGTGTACTGGCACCCGCGGCTGAAAAGAAAGGAACAGCACGGATGGATTCGGATGTGCGGACGAAACGTGGCCTTCGGTTTTTTGCCGGGGCTTGGTTGGCGGTGTGTGCCGCGGAAATGGCGCAGGCGGACGAATTGCGGTGGCTGGGCGGTGCGAGCGCCGCGTGGAACACGTCGGACCTGAACTGGTTGAGCCAAGGAGAGACGGTGGCCTTTGCGCCCGGATCGGACGTGCGGTTCGATGATTCGACTTCCGTTACTAACGTGACGTTTTCGGAAGCGGTGTCAGCCGGCAGCGTCTTCTTCTCCAACAGCGTTCCTTATCTGCTGTCTGGCAGCAACCTCGTCGCGGCCACGAAGCTCATCAAGAGCGGTCCCGGGACGCTCCGCATCAACAACATGAATCATACGTATGCGGGCGACCTGCTGATCGAGGGCGGCGAACTGATCTCCGACGCCAACAACGATGCGGTGAACGCAACTTGGGGCACGCTGGGTAATCCGCGCGCGGCGCGGACGATCACGGTGACGAACGGCGCCGCGCTGACCCTCAGGAACTGCGGCACCTTCGGCGCCGGCACGTCGACGAGCCGCATCCTGGCGACGTTGAACTTGGCCGGCGGCACGCTGAACATGCCCGCGGATAACGGCAACATCGTCGGCCCCGTGATCTTCGACAACGCCAAGCTGACCTATTCGGGCGGGCAGCCCGCAGGCTTTCGCTACTGGGGGTCGGTGATCTTCGGCAGCAACGTCGTCTTCCGCGGGACAAACGTCTACAACTTCCCGGTCGTCGGCAACGAGAGCACCTGCGGCTTCACCTTCGGCAAGTACGAGCCGAGCGATGTGATTGTCGCGGACATCACGGGGAACGCCAACTCAGACGTCATCTTCGGGCTGCCCATCGGCTACACGCCTTATGACAACGGCGTGAACACCCGCTTCAACAAGAAAGGGCCGGGCACGCTGGAGCTCAGCTACGCGAAGAGTTTCTATACGGGAGACGTCAGCGTGGCCGAAGGCACGCTGTTCCTGAACGGCAGGCAAGTTTCCCGGACCAACCCCTTCTCCCCGTTAGGCAACCCCCGGGTGCCCCACCGCCTCCACGTGGGCACGAACGCGGTGCTGCACTTCAATCAGTCTGATGTGATGGGACAGGCTTATTCCCGGTCGCTGATCACGATCGAGGTCGACGGCGGCACGCTGAAGCAGACCGCGGGCAAGGTCAACTCGTTCGGCCCGCTGGTCCTGAACAACGCCAAGCTCGACTACTCGGGGCATGCCCTCGGGAACGTGTCCTATCAACCGGGGTATTACACCAATGCCTTCAACGTGCTCACGGTCACCAATGTGATCGTCAGCACGACCTCCGGCGGTGAGACGACAGCCGTGACCAACCCGATCTCGGCGAACACGGTCGCGACGTATCTGGTTGGTCCCATCGACGAGATTTCGGCGCGCTACACGAACAGAGTCTCCATCGCCTACACCAACTTCATTTATGAATCCGAGGTCCATGAGGTTATCCAGGGCGATGTGACCACCGCCACCTGCACCAACGTCTTTGAGGCGGCCTACACGAACGTGTCCACAGCGGTCCTGTGGCTCATGGGGGCTAAATGGGGGACCTTCTATTTCGACGGCGACGTGGTCTTCAAAGGCACGAATGCCTACAACCTCGCCAACAACAACACCAGCCTGATGCGCTGCGGCATCAATGGCATGGTGTACTTTGCCCCGGACGACATCACGGGCAACGCCAATCCCGACGTCACGGTCAACATGCAGATCGACGACGGCCCGGCGCCGTGGGGTGACGTCACGCGGTTCCCCGTCCCCAGCAACTTCGGTAAGAAGGGGCCCGGCACGCTGAGTCTGGCGAATCACGCTTCCACCTTTTCCGGCGACATCGATGTCGCCGAAGGCGTGCTGCTCGTGCCGATCGGCGGCAATGGGGAAAACAAGGTCACCAGCTGCGTGGGCAATCCCCAGGTGGCGAGCCGTACGATGTGGGTCCGTTCGGGCGGGGAACTGTGCTTCGTGCAGTCTGACACGCTGGGCCAGCTGGCGTCGACCGTCAAAATGGCGACGGTGATTTCGAACGCCACATTGCGCTTGGCGAATACGACCTGCAACGGCTTCGGCCCGCTGACTCTGCACAATGCGAAAGTCATCTACAACGGCGGCACCGCCAGTTCGAAAGTGTGGGGCG
>CAZOIS010000332.1:0-3473 GCA_964579865.1 uncultured Lentisphaeraceae bacterium
AGTTGGACGGCCGGGAGATCATCTGGGCCAAGACGCCCGGCGTGGACCACATCTATCAGCAGGACTACTCGCGCAACCTCGCCATGAAGCGCGTGGGCTCCACCCAGGGCGCGATCGCGAGCGTCGCGGGCGCTGACCAGCGCAAGACCGCCACCGAGGTCAACGCCATGATGGCGAGCGCGAACGGCATGTCCACCGATGCGGTGGACCGTTTCGCTGAGCCGTGGGCGGAGATGTTCGGCATGATGTGGGCCTTCATGGCCCGCACGGCGCGGGCCAACGGCGGCAAGTGCGGACTGATCCAGGCGGCGGGCAAGGTGCTGCCGTCCGCAGCGTGGGCCGCAGAGTATTGCATATCGGCGGGAGTGTCCGGCCGTTCGGTGAACCAGATCCGGACGCTGGCCGCGCTGACGAACATGGGACAGCTCGCGCCCATCGTCGAAAACATGACGCTCACGCTCGGGCCTGCGGCGGTGCGCGATTTCTATCTGTGGATCTTCAACACGCTGGATACCGAGCTTGCGCGGCGGGTGATGGCGGCAGCGGGGAAGGGAGAGGCGAACGCTCAACGCTCAACGTCCAACGCTCAACGTCCAAGTGTGGAGGCAGAATGATCAAACGACTGAGACACTGGTTTGCGAAAGAAACAAGGTCAAACGGCACCGCGATGCCCGGCGCGCGGTTCGTGCGGCCGGAGGGATGGACCGAGACCGACAAGGAGAACTTCGACCGGTTCCTGAAGACCCCGTCGGGCGCCAAGCTCCTGCTCACGCTCCATGCGCTGGTCACCGACCGGGCGCTCTCGGTGTGTGACCGCACGCCGTATGAGCACGGCATGACCGGCGGTATGTCGTTTCTGCTGGGCGAAATCGAAAGGCTCGCCTGCGAGGGCGAGCCCAAGGACATGTGAAATTATCATATTGATCGGCGCGATCATTGCCTTACCAAGAACAATTTGGTTCACTTTTGATGCACTGTAATCACGTTTTTGTTTGAAAGCAGATTATTTGCGGTAGTTACAAATATTATTTTTATTTAATCATTTCCCCATAACTGAGAGCGCCAGTGATCAGAAAGCTCCATACGGTGCACCGTTATTGTGGCTTTACCTTTTGATACATTCACTGAGTTCTCGTCGATGGAATCCAGAATGCCCTCTATCCTCCCGCCACCCTTCAGCTCCAAAACAATGCGTTTGTCCAGGATTTGTCGCTGTCTTTCTTTTAGCCGCGTTTCTTTCTCTCTTTGTTCTTGTTTCTTTTTCGTAAGCTCTAGTTTCTGTTCCCTTAGCTCGCGTTCCTTCTTTTGTTCTTCTTGCTTTTCTTGCTCGCGTGCCATTTTAACCTCTTCCATCCTTAGTCGATTTGCCTCCAACAGGCGAGATCTTTCCAGTTCCTGTTGTTCGCGTTCCTTCCGTTGAGCTTCTTTATAACTGAGTTCATTTTGCTTTTTAACTTCATCCATTCGAAGGCGCTCGTTCTCCAACTGACGAGCACGTTCCAATTGTTCCTCCGCGCGCTTTTGTTGGGCGGCCCTCTGGTCCCATAGTTCATGTGTCATTGACGGCAACGCGTTGATATGCTCAGCTAAATCAAGGTTTCCGTCTGGAAGACCACGTGCAAACCGATAACCTAAAATTTTCATGTCCGGCCAAAGAACAATCGCCACCTCAACACACTCACGGTATACCACATGACCATTACGATACCTACGGCCAGAATCCTCCTGTTTCCTTCCAAGGATGAGGAATAAAGTCAGTACTCTGTCATTTGCTCCGCCTCTAATCCGCTTGTTCAAATCCCAATGTGATTCTTCCACTCTATTAAATTTCATATCCCATACGACAGCCTTTCCAACCACCGCCAAAAAATTAGTCATCAATGACAGATCCACTTGACTATTCATATATTTGTCAAAGATCCTCCATTGGCCGTCATTAATTATATCAGCGAACTTAATTCCATCTTGATAATGCCCATTTGGTTTAACCTGACGATATCTGATTTTCTCATCGTCCGATAAATCCGTTATCAATAATTGATCATAGTTTTCCCTGTATAAACCACCAAGCGGCTTTGTTTTAGCGATGATCGGTGATAATGCATGGCTTAATATTGGAGTCCGAATTAAGCTGTTAAAATTAGGTCGGATAATACATTTCCAAAGAACTGCTGCAATAATAATGGCAAAAATCACCGTTCCTACCTTCTGCAGAACTTCGAAACATCCTCCTGTCTTTGCACCAAAGTGATTTACCATAAGCTGTTCTCCAGTATTTACGAATTACACTTGATTCTTTATGTTACTCCTCAGGAATTTAAAACACCAGAACGATTATTTTACTTTACACATAAGCCATGACACACCCTATACATTCCAAGGTTGATCCGATTGTTTTGATCCCCTTTCTTTCATTCCCCTTATCCCCCCGGGGAACATTCTTTCTCCTATCAGTGTAAACACCAATCATCGCGCTCAAGGAGACTTCACCATGACAGACGAAAAGACGGCAGCCGATCAGAAGGCCGCTGACGATAAAGCGGCTGCCGACAAGGCCGAGGCGGACAAGAAAACCGCCGATGACAAGGCGGCTGCGGATAAGGCCGAAGCCGACCGTCAGGCGGCCGGCAGGCAGGATTTGGAGCGCGTCACCGTCGAACGGGACACGCTGAAAGGCCAGGTGACGTCCGTCACCGCTGAACGCGACGCGGCCGTCAAGGACCGCGACGCGTACAAGGCTGAGGTGGACCGGCTTTCGAAGCTGGTCGGCAAGACCTCGACGCCGCCCGCCGGGGGCGGCGGGGGCAAAGGCAAGCAAACGGCTGAAGAGTGGCTGAAGGAACAGATCGGGAAATAGGCTGTAGGGGCTTAGGCTGAAGGCTATTAGGTGGCCCTCCACCGCGTCTGACCTCACAGCCTAACAGTCTTCAGCCTAAACAACCTGCGCCTCAGGGCGCAAAAGGAGAACAACATGGACCTCGATACACTGAAAGGCACGGTGCAGGGATATTTTGACCGTGCGTTTGTGGAAGTCGCCGAGAAGGACTACGAAACCCCTCTCGCCAACAGCGACTACGGCGTCAAGGCGAAGCTCGCGCCGAACAGCGGCACCTTCGTGCAGTTCCGTTCCCTCGGCGATCTGCCGCTCGGGACGAACGCGGAGAACGACTCGCCCAAGCTGTTCGCCGAAGACGAGGAGCCGGACAGCCCGATGGTGCTGACCGACGACGTGTTCCAGGTATCGCTGCAGGAGCTGGCGGGCTATCTGGAGATGCGCCCGCGCCTGATCCAGCAGGACCCCGTCGATATCCTCGCGGTGACCAAGAAGCGCCTCGTCAAGTGGGCGCGCCGCATGATCCACACGGTGGTCAACGACCGCTTCGTGGTGCCGCTCGGCGTGGCCGTGACGAACCTCTCGAACACCTACGTGAAGGCTCCCCTGCCCCTGCGCACGATCTACGCGGGCGGCGTGG
>CAZOIS010000333.1:0-3444 GCA_964579865.1 uncultured Lentisphaeraceae bacterium
TAAGAGAGCCGGTCGGGGGCTTCAATCGTGCGCATGGCAAACTCCTTGTACGTGGGGCAAACGATATGAAAAACAATATTCAATATAGCAGAGTGGGGGGGGTAAAACCAAGGGCTGATTTCTCGGCGGAGGTCGCCCCTGAAGGCGCCGCACGTCCTGCGGGCGCGGGGTTGCGCCTGCCCGGGGAGCAACTTTTTATTCCGGAATTTGAGGGTGCGCGCGTGAAAAGCGCAAAAGGTTGAACTGGAAAACAGTCACCGAGTGTGATTAAATGTCAGCTTTATTCCGCATGTTCGGCAAAACGTTCTTTGCCGCGGAAAACAAGGTTGATACATGAATCTCATCAAAACGCTTTTCGGCACGAAGAATGACAGGGATCTGAAGCGGCTTCAGCCGCTGGTGGATCGGATCAACGAGTTGGAAAAAGGCTATCAGGCGCTTTCCGAAGAGCAGCTTAAGGCCAAGACCGCCGAGTTCAAAAGCCGCGTGGCGGCGGGCGAAACGCTGGACGGCATCCTGTGCGAAGCGTTCGCGGTCGTGAAAAACGCCTGTCGCCGGCTGTGCGGCACGTCGCGCGAAGTGTGCGGCCATGAGCTGACGTGGGACATGGTGCCTTTTGACGTCCAGCTTATCGGCGGCATCGTGCTGCATCAGGGCAAGATCGCCGAGATGCAGACGGGCGAAGGCAAGACGCTGGTGGCGACCCTGCCGCTCTACCTCAACGCGCTCTCCGGCAAGAACGTGCGGCTGGTGACGGTCAACGACTATCTGGCCCGCCGTGATGCGCAATGGATGGGCCACGTCTACGAATATCTGGGGTTGACCGTCGGCTGCATCCAGAACCAGATGGGGCCGTCCGAGCGTCGCGAGCAGTACGGGTGCGACATCACGTATGGCACCAACAGCGAGTTCGGGTTCGACTATCTGCGCGATAACGGCATGGCGGTGGAGCCCTCGCAGGTGGTGCAGAGCGGACATTTCTTCGCGATCATCGACGAGGTGGACAGCATTCTGGTCGATGAGGCGCGCACGCCGCTGATCATCTCCGGACCGGCGGCGCACTCCTCGACGGCGCAGTACATCGAGCTGAAACCGCTGGTCGAACGGCTGGAGCGCGACCAGAACGAGATCTGCAACCGCTATATCGCCGAGGCCAAGAAGGCGATCGACGACAAAGACGACGATACCGCGATGGAGAAGCTGTATCAGGTCTATCACGGCATGCCGAAGCACAAGCAGTTCCTGCATCTGCTCGAAGAGCCGGCGGTGCGCAAGCTGCACGAGCAGGTCGAGAACATGATGCTGAGCGAGATGCGCAAAGAGTCGGCGCGCGACCTCCGGGAGGAACTGCTTTTCACGATTGACGAGCGCACGCGCGAGGTGGCGCTGACCGACCGGGGCTGCGAAAAGCTCTCGCCCTCGGACCCCGAGATGTTCGTGATGCCGGACCTCGTCACCGCCCTTTCCGCGCTGGACGGCGACGCCTCGCTGAGCCCGGATGACCGGACGAAGAAGCGCCAGCAGATCCAGGCCGATTTTATGGTCCGCAGCGAGCGCGTGCATAACGTGGACCAGCTGCTGCGCGCCTACTGTCTCTACGAGAAGGACGTCGACTACGTGGTGCAGGAAAACCATGTCTATATCGTCGACGAGTTCACCGGCCGCGTGCTTCCCGGGCGGCGCTGGAGCGACGGGTTGCACCAGGCGGTTGAGGCCAAAGAGGACGTGGAGATCGAACGCGAGACTCAGACGCTGGCGACGATCACCATCCAAAACTACTTCCGCCTGTACAAGAAGCTCGCCGGCATGACCGGTACGGCTGAGACCGAGGCCGCGGAGTTCCACGACATCTACAAGCTCGACGTGGTCGTGATCCCGACGAACCGCCCCGTCCGGCGCGTGGACGGGAACGATCAGATCTACAAATCCCAGCGCGAGAAGTACAAGGCCATCATCTCCGAGGTTGAGAAGCGTTACCAGCGCGGCCAGCCGGTGCTGCTCGGAACCGTCACGGTGGACACGTCCGAAGTTCTCAGCCGCATGCTGCGGATGGCGAAGATCCCGCACAACGTGCTGAACGCCAAGAATCATGCCCGCGAGGCGGAGATCGTCTCGCTGGCCGGCCAGCCCGGCGCGGTCACGATCGCGACCAACATGGCCGGCCGCGGCACGGACATCAAGCTCGGCGCGGGCGTGGTGTGGGTGCCGGAGTCGACGATCAAGTCGCAGATCAAGCTCGATGACAAGTACGACAACGGCCACAAAACGTTGATCGAGCTGCTGACCGAGAAGCCCTGCGGCCTGCACGTGATCGGCTCCGAACGGCACGAGTCGCGCCGCATCGACCGCCAGTTGCGGGGGCGCTGTGCCCGCCAGGGCGACCCCGGCTCCTCGCAGTTTTACATCTCGCTGGAGGACAGCCTGATGCGGCTGTTCGGTTCAGACCGCATTTCCGGCATCATGACGCGGCTCGGCATGCAGGAGGGCGAGGCGCTGGAACACAAGTGGCTCAACCGTTCCGTCGAAACCGCGCAGCGCCGCGTGGAGCAGCAGAACTTCGCGATCCGCAAACGCACGCTGGAATACGACGACGTGATGAACAAGCAGCGCTCCGTGGTCTATGACCTGCGCGGCGACGTGCTGACGTCGGAGAGCGCGCACGGCCATATTCTCGACGTGTTCAACGACCTGATCCTGACCCAGTGCGAGAAATATCTGACGTCGGCTAAGGACGCGGAGCCGCAGGAGCTGGTGGAGTGGGTGTGCGACACCTTCCCTGTGGCGGTGCTCGCCGACGAGATCGCCGCGTTCAAAGGCGAGCCGGAGAAGGCGGCCGAATTGCTCTATAACCGCGTGTCCGAGGCGTATGAGCTGAAGTGTTCGCTCGAGGATCAGCAGGTGTTGCCGATCATGGAGCGGTCGGTGTTCCTGAGCTGCATCGACCAGCAGTGGCAGGAGTATCTGCGTGCCATGGATGAGCTGCGGCACGGCGTGAATCTGCGCGCGTATGGGCAGCGCGATCCGCTCGTGGAATACAAGCGTGAGGCGTTCGGCATGTTCGAGGCGCTGATGACGAACATCAAGACCGAGGTCGCGACGTCCGTTTTCCGCGCCACCACGATGCAGAACCTGCAGCGCATGATGACGATTTCTCAGGCGCACGTGCAGACCGTCCACAACGACATGAACATGCTGGACGGCGGCGAGCGGCCTCAGGCCGCCCCGGAGCCGCAGCACCGGCCGCTTTCGGCCGATGTGCCGCAGTCGGCGGTGGCCGGTTTCGACGCCATCATGCAGGCGATGGAAAAGGCTGAGCGTGCGCCTGCGCCGCGTGCCAACGCCGCCCCGGCCGACCTGCGCAACGTCGGGCGCAATGACCCTTGCCCGTGCGGCAGCGGCAAGAAGTACAAAAAGTGCTGCGGGCAGGGATTATGACGCGGGCGG
>CAZOIS010000334.1:0-3443 GCA_964579865.1 uncultured Lentisphaeraceae bacterium
TCGTCCATCAACGCGAACTGGAGGTCGGCGAGTTTCTCGAACTCGTCGTACCCTTTCTTGATGGCGGCGACGCCGGCCTGGAGTTCTTCGTCCGTCGCGCAGGTCAGATCTTCCTTGCCCATCCAGTTTGACTTCCCGGTGAGGAAGTTCGCATACCACACGAAGAGCGGACGCCCGCCGAACTCGATGAACTTGAGCCGCTTGTGCGGGGCTTTGACGGGATAGTTGAGCGTGCCGGTGAAGGGATTCGACAGGATGATGCCGTGGTAGACCAGTTGGAAGAGCGGCACATGGCGATCCACCAAAGGGGTCTTCGCGTAATCGTTCGCTTCAAGCTGGAAGAAATAGACGTACATGCAATAGTCGAGGTTGCCCGCAAAGCCGTCAAACGGGCCCTCGCTCTGCGTGCCGCCCACGGCGTCGCGCGTCACTTCCATCTGCTTCACGTACCAGTCCAGGCTCTGGCGCGGATTGCAGGGATGGCGCGGATCGTAGCAGACCCGCGGCTCGAGAATGGAATACACATCGTGGTAGTGGAGCCCGCGGAAGCCGAGATCCTTCATCATCTGCATGTTCTTGCGAGCGTAACGCTCATAGGCGCGCTGCGGGCAGATTCGGAAAGCCCGTCCTCCGCCCCAGTCCGTGTGGCTCGGCTGCAACGAGCCGTCCTTCTCCTTAAGCAGATACTCCTCGTCGAAGTCGTCGGCAATCGTGTAGGCGCTATAAAAGCAGGTGTGGCAGACGATTTGAAATCCCAGCGCACTGGCGTCCGCAATCAGCGTGCGCATCTTCGCCTCGCCGCCCAGAGACGGCTCCACCGGAAAGAGCTGCGGATAGGCGCCGTCGTGCCCGCCCTTGTTCCAGCCCACCAGGCACATTTCCGCGTGGTTGACGCCCTGGCGCTTGAACTCGCGGAGGATGTCGCCGCAACGATCGAACGTGACGGCGGGATGGACGGGCGGCTCGTTGAAGCGGGTCTGGTACGGCACGGGCGACGGGACCGGCTTCCACGCCTGACGCACGCGCACCTCGATGTTGGTGGCGGCCAGCGCAAGCTCGGGCTGGGATTTCATCCGTTCGAGAATCGGTTTGCAGGCGCCGCGGGACAACTGCCAATCACGGTACACGCGCGCCATCTGCGGATACTCCGCATCCGAGTGCAGGAATGTGAACGCGATCTCGAAGTCCTCGTACGGCGCGTCGCCGTTCAGATGGTAGACCGTATACATCCGGTAGAGGCCTCCCGCAGCCTCCACATGCGTCGAGTACCGCCACTGCATGGACTTCGCGACGGCGGCGAAGACGCAGGACGGCGTCTTCATCCCGTAGAAAGGCATGTAGTTCCGGCTCTCAGCGGAAACTACTTTCCCGACCTGTTGGCGGAACGTGCCCAGACGCCCGTCCGGCAGCAGGAAATAGCCCGCGTCGCCTTTCCTCGCCGTGGCGAAGTCGGGCCGCAGCTCAACCCGCACGCACCCCTCGCCGATCTGAGCTGCCGGGATCTTCAGCGACGCGGTGTCGCCACTGATAGCCATCTCGACGGCGTTGGTGTCGGCCTGCCCGTCGCCAAAGATGCGGACGACCTTCACATGACAATCAAGAGGCACAAGCCCGTCGGCCAAAAGAACGGCGGGGATACTGCCCAAAAGAGCGACCCTGAAAAACTGACGCACATGAATCCGAAACATGTCAACCTCTCTCTCGATGTAGTCAAACAACTCACTGTTGTTGGTTTGTAAGGCATTTAATCTTAATCGGGCACCAACAGGGGTTCGGGGCGCTACCCTATCAGCGGCCTGCATCCGCGTGCAGCTCGGCCAGCATGTCGATCAGGTGGTGGATGATTATGTCGGAGGCGTCTTCTTGGACGCGGTTGGAGCCCAGCCACGTTTCGTAACCGCCGAGTTTGTGTTGCCCGGGTGTCGGTAGGTAGCCGTTGTTTCCGTTGGCAAGGCCGATGACCATCGTGTGCGGAAGGAGGCTGCGTTTCTTCAGCTCCAGTCCGATTTCAACAAAGGGTTCGAAGGGGATGCCGCAGAGGGCGAGATCGCCGACCACGATAGCCTGAACCGGCACGGTCAGCGTTTCGGGCATCGTGGCCATCCACTGCGTGTTCTTTGCGTAGTTGACGGCTAGGCGAGGCAGTTTCGCGAGCGCCGCTTCGTCCTGGATGGCCAAGACAGCTTGGGCCGCTGCGATCTGCTGGGGCGTCGGACGGCGGATCTTGAGCGTGACCCGGCGCTCCAGCATGGCGAGCCGCGCACCGGGGCGATGTTCGGCGATCGTCTGCTGGGCGCGCCACGCGATGTCTGCGGCCTTCTTGGAAACGATTTCAATGTGTTCGAACGGCTTGCGCGGCGGCCGCTTCTCCAAGAACGGCGCATTGCAAATGTCGCCTTCCGCGCCGTTGAACAGCATGGCGACAAAATCCGTGTCGCTCCCCGCGAGCAGGTGCACGAGCCGCGCGAACTCGCCGAAGTAATCCGCAGAGAGTTCGCCTTCGGGTGTGCCGCCGACATAGTGCAACGCATAGTTGGCCACCAGGGCCAGCGGTTTGCCCGTCTTAGCGTCCCGTACGGAGAGAACGGCGAGTTCAGGGTCCGTGGGGCCGGCGGGCCGGTCGAGGACCTCGGGGCTTCGGATCGGCTGCATTTTCACCTGATCCACGCCGCCGAAGGGATTCAGCGGCATTTTCCCCGGCTTGAGGAACCAGCGGCGATTATACACCTCGTCGGGCATGGAGCCCGCCGCAGCGCCCGCTGCGGCCGGGCGTAACGCGGCATGTGCGCGAACGATAGCCTCTGCGATTCCATCGACAAGGACCTTGCGGTAGGCCACTTCTGGCGCGGGGCCCGTGAGCGAACAGGACGGGCCGCTGTGGGTGTGCGTGGAGGCCACCAGCATGTTCCCCACGGCGATGCCGCATTGCCTGGACGCATTGGATTTCGCAGCGTCAATCACGTCCACCGGCACTTGGAGATTGTCGACAATGACCAGGGCGACGGCCGTCGTGCCGCTGTCCAGCACGAGTGCACGTGCGTGGAGGGGATCGTGCGCACGTTCGGACAGCCTGTGCTCAAACAGGCCCGGCGTGTTGATCGGATATTGCGTCGGGGTGATGTCCACGGCCGCCGCTCCGGCACGCAACACGCGGGCCGGCTCTTCAAGGGGTTGTGAAAGCGCCGTCGTTGAAACGGCCAGCGCAAGCAAGATGGGACCCCATGTCAGGGTTCCCGGACCGGTTGCCAGCGGACTGCTAACGAGTTCACGGTTTGATCGCATGTTATCCTCCCCACCAAACTATGTGCGCCGCCCTAACTATAAACTCACCCCGTTTATAGTCTCTCCCAGGCCGACTGTCAATGCGATTCCCGGCTCTGCGGCCACCCGGGGTGGGATTCAAGATAGTTGATGGTTAAGCGGCAGGGAGATGGGAGCGGAAG
>CAZOIS010000335.1:0-3441 GCA_964579865.1 uncultured Lentisphaeraceae bacterium
AACAAGGGAAAGACAGAGTATGGGAAGGACATTGATTAACCGGAAGGGCTTTCTTAAGGGTCTCGCGGCCGGTGTCGCCGTCGCCTCGACCCGAGATGCGCTCGCGGCTGCCTCCGCCGGAGGCGACGGGGCGGCGAGGATCTCGTTCCTCGGCACGAGCCATGGTTCAGTGACCCCACTCCGGTTCTCCTCGTGTACGCTTTTGCAGTACGGAGGCAAGAACTACGTGATCGACGCTGCGGACGGTGCCGTGAGCCGTCTCATGCAGACAGGCGTGAAGGCACCGGATCTCGACGCGGTGTTCATCACCCATCCGCACAGCGATCACTTTGGCGGGCTCCCCATGCTGCTGGTGCAACACGGGTTCCAGAACCTCATTTACCGCGCGAACGTCAAGGTGAAGAAACCGGTCGAAGTGCTGCTGCCGGGACCGGAGCTTGAACAGACGATCCGGACGATCCACGATCTCGCGCATTTCGGCAAGCTTCAGGACTACCAGCATCTCAAGGCCTATCGGGCGGGCGTCATTTTTGATGACGGCAACGTGAAGGTGACGGCCTACGGCAACGACCACATGGGACGCCGCGCCGACGGGACTCAGTTTGCGCATTCGCTCCTCTTCGAGCTTTCCAACGGCAGGCGCATCTACTTTTCCGGCGATGTCAACAAGGACTTCGACCTGCCGCTCGACCCCTTCGATAAGGGCCGGGTCGATCTGCTCGTCTGCGAGTTCGTCCATTATCCGATCGCGAAGGCCGTCGAACGCCTGAAGGGACGCGACATCGCGAAGATCTGCTTCCAGCATTACGGCGACGGCTGGGAGGCCCCCGGCTGGCAGGAGCGTTTTGCAGCGTTTGCTTTGCAGCTCGGCATTCTGTCCGAGCGTGTTACCGACCTCGATGTTCGATATATCTGATATTCCACGGTGAAAATTGTCATGAGAGATTTGAAAGACGCGACGATACGGACGAGAGGGGCCTTGGCGTTCCTATTCCTGTCTTTGGCACTGATGACGTCAGCGGTCGGGGCGAAGGAGCCCGGTGCGTCCGCGAGGTTCATGGGCTTCAACATCTGGGGCGACTACTTCAACAATCCGCCCCACGAGCGCGAGGACGGCATCCTGACCGTGATACGGCGCTGGAAACCCGACATTCTGGCCTTGCAGGAGGTGACGGACGCCTGGTGGACGTCAAAGCTTTTCCCCGAACTGGCCAAGGATGGCTATGAGGTCGTGAAGGGCGACGAGCAGGCAGCGTTCAAGGCCGCCCGGGCGACGGACCTTTCCGTCAAGCATACTCGCAACCATGTTCCACTTCTTTACAGGACGGACCGGTACCGCCTGATCGCGTCCGGCTTTGACGTCTTCCATGCACGCCTCGATTGGAACAAGGGCGCGACGTGGGCCGTCCTCGAAGACCGCCTGACGGGCAAGGGCGTTATCACCTTTTCGACGCATTTCTGGTGGCAGTCAAACGGCAAGGAGTCCGATACGATCCGCGAACAGAACGCGGAGCTTCTCCTGTGGCGGCTCCGGACACTGAAGGCGAAGTTTCCCTACGCAGTCATCGGCGGCGGTGACCTCAATTCTCGTCCGGGCAGCTGGGCGTATGACGCGCTCACGGCCGCCGGCTACTGCACGGCCGCCGAAGTGGCGGACGAGGCGTCTCAGCTCTCGACCCACCACGGAGACCCGAAACGCGATGCGACGGGACGGTACCGCGGGGGACTGCGTCCGGAGGACAACACGCCAGCGACGTCCATCGACCACGTCTTTGTCGAGACGAACGCCATTCGAGCCCTGAAGCACGTCGTCGTCACCGATCAGGACGCACTGGACTCGTCAGACCATTCGCCCGTCGTCGTCGATTTTGCCGTGGTCGGACGATAGGCGTCCGTCGCCGCTGAATCCGCGACGGGTATTATGGTTTGGGCAAAATGCCGAAAGGCAAACGGCGAAGTACCCCTGTTCGCGGAGTGATTGAGAAGTGTTGAGTGTCAAGTGTTGAGAGTTGAGTAAGGAGACAGTTCAATGAACATCAACGTGTCCAGACGGCATTTTCTTGTCGGGACTTCGGCCTTTCCCCTTGTCATGGTTGCGAATCCCGTTGCGGCCAGCATGTCGAAGCCGAATCTCAGGTTCGGCGTGTTGAGCGACATCCACATCACGGACTGGACGTCGACAGAGATCTTCCGCAAGACCCTGCAGTATTTTCGGGACCAGAACGTCGACGCGGTGCTGATCGCCGGTGACATGGCCGACCACGGCATCCTTCCCCAGCTTCAGAACATCGCTAAAGCGTGGTTCTCGGTTTTTCCCGACGACACGGGACTGGGGGGAAAGAAGGTGGAGCGCCTGTTCGTCTACGGCAACCATGACCCAGACGGGCTCGCCTACCGCGACGCGGCCATGGACAAGGCCTTCAAGGCGATGAACATGACCTACGAAGAAGCTGAGAAGTTCGTGCTGACAAAGATCGGCCTCGGAAAGGCCTGGGAGACCTGCTTCCACGAGCCGTATGCGCCGATCTACACGAAGAACGTGAAGGGCTATGACTTCATCGGCGGACACTGGGACAAGGCGAACGGCAGCGGATGGGGGTCGGGGCCGGCGATTGGTGAATGGATGAAGGCGAACGCTTCGAAGATCGACACCTCGAAACCGTTTTTCTATTTCCAGCACCCCCACCCGAAGGGCACGGTCTTCGCCGGAGATAGCTGGGGCGAAGACGCCGGCGACTCGACGTGCACCTTCGCCGACTATCCCTTCGCTACGGTGTTCTCTGGCCATGCCCACCGTCCGATCACCGATGGCCGAAACTACTGGCGCGAGGAGTTCACGTCGATCGGAACTGGGACGCTCAGCTATCTATGCATGCCGGACGGACGCAAAGGCCGCAAGAGCTATCGCGACAAGCTGGACGGCCGCTGCGGGCAGATCGTGGACGTCTTTGACGACCGGCTTGTCGTCGCGCGCCGCGATTTCTTCAATGACGAGGATCTCGACGATAAGGTCGTGCTGGAAATGCCGGTGAAAACGAGCTCGTTCTCGGTGCGTTCGTTGCGCAAGGAGGAACGGCCTCTGTTCGACAAGGCGGCGAAGGTGGACGTCAAGCTCGCGGAACGCAAGATGCTCGACTTCAGTTTCCCGGGAGCCTTCGCCAACCCGACCGCGCGTCCGTTCGACTACACCGTCAAGGTCGAATCCCGCGTTCCGGGCAAATCGGCCTCGCAGAGCTGGTCGAAGAGCGAGCTGTGGGCACAGCCGGAGGCAGTCATGTCCCGAAAACGCGCGATCTCCGCGGGAGATGTCAAGGGCCAGATTGATCTTACGGGACTTCCTGCCGAAGCGAACGCGGTTCGGGTGCGTGTCTCCGCCCGCAACAGCTATGGCGTCGCCGGGAGCGAATTGGTCAGCGCGTGGCGTGAATTCGCCTGAGAAGC
>CAZOIS010000336.1:0-3407 GCA_964579865.1 uncultured Lentisphaeraceae bacterium
GCATCGACCGGGTCCGCCGCTTCGCCGCACCGGCCAGGGCCGCCTCGGCCACCGTGCTCGATGTGAACCCCTCCGCAAGCAACGCATTGTTCAAGGGAAGCCTCGCGCTCCTCCCGGCCGCGGAGCGCGTGCTTATCGAGCAGACCGACTGGTCCGAGGTCAAGAACATCAACCCTTACGCCGTGTTCGAGAAACCCGATGCCTCAGTGGAGATCACGCCGAACATCGGCAGACGCGGCCAGACCGGGATCGCCGTGATCGGGGCCAACTTTCTGTCCAACGCGAACAACGTGACCATCCGCTGCGACGGCCAGGTAGTGGCGTCGGGTGTCCACGCGGATACCGCGGGCCGTGTCACCGCATCGTTCGTCATCCCCGAGAACGCGCGCAACGGCAACCGTATCGTCGAGGTGACCGACGGCGTCTACTCCGCACAGGCCAACCTGCAGATCAACGATCCGCTGATCATCACCCGCATCGAGCGGGTCGTGGTCGAGCGGACCATCGTCCAGCGGCAGATCATCGTCCAGCCGTCGCCGCCGCGGATCATCCGCGTCCCGGTCGAGCGGATCGTCTGGCGATGGCAGCTCCGCAACCGCAGGCGCGATCCCCTGGCCCAGACCTTCAGCTTCACCGAAAACCGCATCATCTCCGCCGTGGGCGTCTGGTTCACTCAGAAAGACGCGACGGTGCCCGTAACGGTGCAGATCCGCGGAGTCACAACCGGACTGCCGAACGAGGTCGTGCTGGCCGAAAAGGTCGTGGCCCCGGGCGAGGTCAACCTGAACGCCGAGACCAAGATCGTCTTCGCCGATCCGTTTTACGCCCAGGCGGACACCAGTTACGCGGTCGTGCTGCTCACCAACAGCACCAACTACCGCGTGCGCATCGCCACCCTGGGGCAACTGGGGCAGAACGGCGTCATCACCCGGCAGACCTATGTGGCGGGCGTACTGCTGGAGAGCTCCAACGCCGAGACCTGGACGCCGCTCAACGGCTCCGATCTCACCATGAGAATCTACGGCTACGACTTCCAGTCCACCGGCGAGGTTCGCTTTCAGCCCATCACCGGGGTGCAGTTCAGCGATCTGAACCTGGACGAGTATTCCTCCATCCCCGAGGCTACCGGCATCGTCTGGGAGTATTCGACCGACGGCGGCGTCATCTGGGACGCCATCGTGCCCGCGGAAGAGGAACGGTTACCCAACCTTGCGGGCCAGGTGCTCCTCAGGGCCATCTTCTCCAGCAACGCTGTCAACGATTCCCCGGCGCTGAACTACAAGGACGTGAACCTCATCGGCTATCTCAACGACCCTGCGGGAGCGTATCTGAACCGCGAGAACGAGCTCACCCAAGGCGTGTCCTCCACCAAGGTCTACACCCAGATGAACATCCCCAGCGGGACCACCATCAACTGGTTCGCCTCCAACAACGGCGGCGCGAACTGGGAGCCCATGTCGATCCAAACGACACGGGAGATCGATCAGGAGTGGACCGAGTACACGCTCACGAGAAACTTCACCGATCCGAACGGAAACAAGGTCCGCTACAAGGCGGAGATGACCGGCAACAACCTGGTGTACCCGAGGATTCACACCCTCGGCGCGACGCTGAGCTGATCGGAGGGACGTCATGATCGTTCGAAGACAAGGCGGATTGACCGAGTTCATTCCATCACCACAGGAGAAGCGCGACGGTGTCCTCCGGGATCACACCCTCGAACTGCTCGCCAACCTCGACGCCCGCATGCGGCGCATCGAGAAGCGACACGGTATTGAGCCGGACGCCGCGGAGGCGTTCGCCGGACTCATGACCCGTATCCGGCGGGAGGAGATCGAAGCCGGGCGGATCAACCGGGAACTGATGGACGCCGGATACCTGCATGAAGACCTGTCCGCCGCGGCGCTTGCGGCGCAGGCCGGGAGGACCCAATTATGAACATCACCATCAAGAGCAACACCGATACGATTCTGGAACTGCCCGGGCTGACTGGTACGCTCGGCCCCGGAAAGAACTCCGTCGTTCAGGCGATGACCCCGGACCTGCTGCGCGCCGTTGACCTCGGCCTGCTGCTGGTCCCCTCCGGAGCTGAACCGCCCGAGGGGCTGCCGCCGGTGGTGTTCGACCACCGCTACCCGCACGTCCTGCCTCTTACGGCCGGGCGCGCTTACTATGTCCGCATTCTCCGGTCCCCGGACGCTTTCCACGACGGAAGCCGGCCCCGGAACTTCATCGCCTATTACGGCGACGGAGCGGGTACAAGCTGCGCTTTCTCCGACAACGGGCTCATCTGGGACAAAGAGAAAAAGGTCACCGGCATCGCGGCCAACGGTTATCACGTAGTCTGCGCGTTGGAGACCGCGAACCGGCTGCGCATCCTCTACTGGAACCCGGACGTTCCGAACCAGCCCTATGCCATGGCCGGGCTGCGAACCGCGGTCTGTGATCCGTCGGTCGACCCCGCCGTGTTCACGGGCGATACCCCCTGCGCCGGCGACCTGGTCACCGAGGGAAGCGTCCAGGTCTGGAACCGCGGCCATTACGGGCCGTCGTTCCTCTGGTACAACCCGCTGCCCACCTCGGGAGACGGAAAACCTTTCACCTGGCGCTACGCCATGTATTTCATCGCCTCGACCGGCGGCAACGACAGCCTCGGCTTGGCCTGTTCCGACGATGCCGTCGAGTGGAAACTGATCGGGAACGGCCCGATCCTCTCCGGCTTGATCGACCCGCAGCCTTGGGAAGGCGTGAACGGCTACGTCTCCGCCGCCCACGTCGAGCGGTTTCCCGACGGGAGATGGTGGATGCTCTACTCCGGGGGCTCCGCGGGAAACGCCGGAATCGGCTACGCATGGTCCTGGGACCGCGTCCACTGGCGCAAGGCCGAGATCAACCCCGTGTTCAAAAACGGCAGCGGGCCGTTCCTCGAACGCTGCTACACGCCGAGCCTGGTCCGGGACGCCGACGGCTCGCTGCTCCTTTACCGCGCGGCCAAGGACGCGACCGCCTACCGGACCTTCGTTTCCCGTCTGCGGGCACCGGCCCTCGGATGGCGGGACCTGCTCGGCCCGGACCGGCTCGGTCAGGGGCTCACCGCGCGGGAGGCCATCCACCGGGGCGTCGGCACCCAGGCTGAACGCGACGCTGCTCTCCCGAACCCGTCCAAGGGCGACGAGTGGTTCAACACCGACCTCGCGGGCGGCGGAAAGTGGGAGAAACACACCGGCACCGACTGGAAGCGGAGCTGATCCCCCGAACACCTCTCTTTTCTTCGGACGCCGGGGAATCCCGTAATCCCGCGTGTTTCCGCAGGTTACGCCTCCATGTACATAACTCATTGGAATCAAATGGTTTATGTGTCGAATTCGCCTTGCTTTCTGTTCGGAAAGAAGCCTGTATGTGTGTGA
>CAZOIS010000337.1:0-3404 GCA_964579865.1 uncultured Lentisphaeraceae bacterium
AGAATATTAGCATAAAAGGCGGTCATAAGGGCAAATCCTAATTTGGGCCTCGGACCGGCGGCCACGGGCGTCGGGGCGGCTGAAACCGCGGCTTTTCGGGTGTTCCATCGATAAACGAGCGAAAAAGGGGGCGATGATGAAGAACGGGATGGTCGCGTGGGCCTTTGGCGTGACGGTGTTGTCGGCGTGGAGTGCGCCGGCGCTGGAGCGCCTCGATGCGCCGATGAAGGGGAATGGCGCGGCGATCGCGTATCGCGGCGAGGGGACGTGCGACACGTTCAGGGCCGGGGCGGTGCTGTTCACGGACCGCAACTATACCGTCAAGGCGTGCCCCGCGTGGCTGGAGGGCAAGAGGTTCCTGCGCGGCAGCATCGAGTCCGGGAGCCTGCGCGTGACGGGGGACGGCGTGCTGACGCTGCTGACGCCCGCGCCGGAACATCCGCGCGCGTCGACGCAGTGCCGTCTGCTGGAGGCGCGCGGCTTCGCGTGGATCACGAACCCGGAGACGTTCCAGCTCTTCGGGGCGCAGCCGTTCGATCTCACGCGCGCCTACCAGAAACGGGTGAAGGCAGGCGAGCGCTTCCGCATCGGCAAGTGGGCCGTGGCCGTGGGCTTCGACGCCGCGACGCGGCAGGCGGAGGCCGCCAGGCCGTGGGGCGAAAACAGGGGCGAGCGGCTCTACAACGGCATCGTGCTGCCCGAGGAGTGGCCGCCGCAGACCATCGATCCGCGCGACACCGCGCCGATGGCCGTGCCGTATCTGGCCTGCCCGCCGAAGGTCATCCCCATCGACGTCGGGCGGCAGCTTTTCGTGGACGATTTCCTGGTCGAGACCGGCACGCTCAAGCGCGTGTTCCACCAGCCCAAGAAATACGCGGGCAACCCGATCCTCACGCCGGAGACCGCGCTGGAGCTGCACGGCGCGGAGAACGACGCGGCGGTGCCCAAGAGCGGCGGCGTCTGGTGGGATCCCGCCGAGAAGATCTTCAAGATGTGGTACGAGGCCGGCTGGATCGGCACCATCTGCTACGCGACGAGCAAGGACGGGCTGAACTGGGATCGCCCTTCGCTGGACGTGAACCCCGGCACGAACCAGGTGCTTCCGCCGGATCTGACGCCCGACTCGTGGACCGTCGTGCCGGACTGGGATGCAAAGGACCCGTTGCAGCGCTACAAGATGTTCATGCGGCCTCCGGGCGGGCAGATGCCGGGCGTGAGCATGACGTCGCCGGACGGCATCCACTGGACCAACCGCGTCTTCAGTGGCGAAACGGGAGACCGCAGCACCATGTTCTACAATCCCTTCCGCAAGAAATGGGTCTACAGCTTGCGGTCCGGTTTCCGCGGGCGCTCGCGTCACTACTGGGAGGCCGACGATTTCTTGAAGGGCGCGAAATGGGATCTGGATGGGCCTGTGGTTTGGGCGGCCGTCGACCGCGACGATCCCAGGGATCCGGTTATCGGGCGTGTGCCGCAGCTCTACAACCTCGACGCCGTGGCCTACGAGAGCCTCATGCTCGGCTTCTTCGAGATCCACCACGGGCCAGAAAACGACGTGTGCGAGAAGGCGGGCATTCCGAAAATCACGGACTTGAACTTCGCCTACAGCCGCGACGGCTTCCACTGGTCGCGCCCCGATCGCCGCGCGCATATCGGATCGGAGCGGCGCGACGTGTGGGACCGCGGCTACGTGCAGTCGCTCGGCAACCTGTGCTGTGTGCGCGGCGACACGCTCTGGTTTTACTACAGCGCGTTCCGCGGCGACACCTCCAAGACGAACGCCAATTGGATGAAGAACGGCATGTATGACCGCGGCGCGACGGGGGTGGCCTTCCTGCGGCGCGACGGCTTCGCGTCCATGGAGGCCGGGACGGAACCGGGCACGCTGACCACGCGCCCCGTCACCTTCGGCGGCAGCCGCGTGTTCGTCAACGCGGCCGCCCGGGGCGGCGAGGTGCGCGTCGAGATACTGGACGAGGCGGGCCAGCCGATCTCGCCTTACACGCTGGACAACTGCCGGCCAGTCTCGGCGGACAGCACGCTGGCGGAGGTCGTGTGGAGCGGCGCGGAAGACGTTTCGGCCCTGCGGGGCAAAACGGTGCGCTTCCGGTTCAGCGTGCGTCAGGCCGCGCTTTACGCGTTCTGGGTCAGCCGCGACGCGACGGGCCGCAGCGATGGCTATGTGGCCGGCGGCGGCCGGGGCTTCACCGGCATGACCGATACCGTGGGGCGTGGTGAACTGGAGGCCGAGAACCCGGCTTTCTCCGATCTGACGCGCAGTCTGCTGCCGCCGGCGTGGGACGCGAAGGACGCGGGCGACAAGGTGCTGGCCGGGCTGGTCACCGTGACCGCCCCGCAGGTGAAGGGCGCGCACGACGCGGAAATGGCGCTCGTCGGTGACCGCGCCTACGTGGTCGCCGAAGTGAACGACAAGCGGGCGGGCGAGAGCGCGGACTGGCCGGAGATTTACGCGGCGCTTGCCATCGTCAACCTCACGACGTTGGCGGTCGAAAAGATTATCCCGTTCGCCCGCGGCGGCCAGGCATATGAGAACGAGACGCTGCCGGAGGGTGCGTGTTTCGTGCCTCGCATTCTTCAGAAGGATGCGAGGACGCTGCGCTGTTTCTTCGCGAGCGAGCAGCCGGGCAAGCGTCAGGCGCAGACGTGGTACGTCGATTTCGACATGCGGAGCCTGAGCTTCGGCAAGCGGATTTTCCGGGCCAAGCTCAAGACGGCAGGGGGCGTTTTCGACATGCGGCCGCAGCCTTTCCACGCCGATGCGGCGGCGCAAGGCTTCACCCGCAGGCCCGTGGATTTCGGGCTTTATCTTTTCGATTCGTTCAAGGCGTTCGACGGCCGGACTTATGTGGCGCTCAACAACTATCCGGGAGGGCAGAACGCGCTGGCCGTTGTGAATGACGCGTTGGACACCTTCGAGGTGGTGGGGCATTACAACGGTTCGCCGGACGTGAAGCTGACCGAGTCTGCGGTGAACCGCCTGCCCGACGGCACGTGGCTCGCGGTCTGCCGCCAAGAAGGCGGCTCGCGCAACTACATCTTCACGCAGAGCGAAGACGGAAAGAGGTGGACGGCGGGCGAGTCCCGCACCGTGATTCGCGGCGGCACGTCCTCGAAGCCCACGTTCGACAAGATCGGCGGCCTGTACTGGCTGGGGTGGCAGGAGGCCGCGGGCTCGAATGCGGTGAGCCGCTCCGTGTTCAACGTCGAGGTGTCAAAGGATGGCGCGAGCTGGGCGCGCCGATACCGGTTCGTGACCGACAAATCATTCCAGTACCCGTGTTTCCGCGAGCACAACGGGAGCGTCTACGTGTGCGTGACGCAGGGAGATTCTGACGCCAGTCGCAAAGAGCGCATCATGTTCGGCCGCGTTGAGTGACGCGCGT
>CAZOIS010000338.1:0-3400 GCA_964579865.1 uncultured Lentisphaeraceae bacterium
TGTGGCCGGTCTGCGAGCCGATGCCGGGCCTGAAGATCGCGTTCATTTACGATCAAGGGCTGGCGGTCGAGCTGATGCAGTTGGGCTGAGCGATACACTCGAAATGCGGGAGCGCTCATTTTCGCGGGCCGGACGTGCGGCCAGTGACTGGGTCTCCCGCCGATCAACCGAAGAGAAAAGGATTTATATCATGCCGATGAAGAAGTTTATCAATGATCCGGCAAATCTGACCAAGGAGTTGCTGGAAGGACTGACGATGTGTTACAGCGGCAAGGTCAAGCTGGTGAACGAGAAGATCGTGGCCCGCGCAGTGCCGAAAGATCAGGGGAAGGTTGCGATCGTCACGCTGGGCGGCGCGGGGCACGAGCCGGCGCTGAGCGGCTTTGTGGGCGAGGGCATGCTCGACGCGAGCGTGGTCGGCGACATCTTTGCCGCGCCGGGGGCGCCGAAAGTGCTGGAGGCCCTGCGCATGTTCAAGCGCGATGCCGGCATTCTTTTGGTGACGCTGAACCACGCGGGCGACCGCATGAGCGCGAGCAAGGCGCTGCGCGACGCGCAGAAAGAGGGCATCAAAGTCCGCGAGATCGTGACGCACGAGGACATCAGCGCGGGGATCGACATCGATCCCGAGGAGAAACGCGGCTTGGCCGGATGCATCCCCCTTTACAAGGTGATCGGCGCGGCGGCCGAGGCGGGCAAGAGCCTGGACGAGGTCGCGGAGATCGGCGAGCGCTTCAACCAGCAGATGGCGACGCTGGCCGTGGCGATGACCGGCTGCACGCATCCGCAGAACGGCGGCACGATCGCGGTGCTGCCCGACGACGAGATGGAAATCGGCATGGGCCAGCACGGCGAGGCCGGCGGCGGCCGCACGAAGATCCTCACGGCGGATGAGACCGCCGCGCGCATGATCGAGCCGCTCGTCAAGGCGACCGGCGTGAAGTCGGGCGACACCGCGCTGCTGATCATCAACGGCGTCGGCGCGACCACGCTGATGGAGATGCTGATCGTCTACCGCAAGGCGGCCCAGCTGTTGGCCGCGAAGGGCGTGAAAGTCACTCCCGGCGCGTGCGGCGAATATCTGACCGTGCAGGAGATGGCCGGCTTCCAGATGATCCTCTGCAAGCTGGACGCGGACCACGCGGAGTATCTGAAGGCGACGGCCCGCACCCCGTATTGGACCGCGTAGCTCAGTGATCATTTAGGAGTTAGGATTTAGGAGTTGGAATGCGTTCCTCTCAGGCTCCTAAATCCTCCTTCCTAAATCCTAAATCTCAAGAGGTGCTTGTGCTGACGATTCAGAACTTCAAGACGATGATCGCCGCGGCCGGCGACGACATCCGCGCGGGCGAGAAAAAATTCTCCGAGCTGGATGCCGCTGCGGGCGGCGACGGCGATCATGGGACCGCGATCGTGACGGCTTTCAACGCGATGGCCAAAGCCGACGGCGCGGATTTCAAGAGCTACCTCAAAGCCTTGAGCGACGCTCTTCAGAACGAGGCGTGCGGCTCGACCAGCACGCTTTACGGTTCGTGGCTGCAGGGCATGAGCGATACGGCTCCGGAGGGCGCGGCGGAACTCGACGCGGCGACGCTCGCCAAGGTCTTCAACGGAGGCCTCGAAGAACTCGGCTTCGTCACGCGCGCCCGCGTGGGCGACAAAACATTGATGGATGCGCTCATGCCCGCGACGGAGGCGCTGTCGTCGGCGCAGGCGGACGGCGTCGCCGCGATGTTCGGCAAGGCCGCCGATGCGGCTAAGAAGGGCGCGGAGGCCACTTGTGCAATGCGCGCCAAGTTCGGTCGCGCGAAGAACCTCGGCGACCGTTCGATCGGCCCGTGTGACGCGGGTGCCGCCTCCATGGCGTGCATCTTCGCCGCATTTGCGAAGTCGGTGTAGGAAAGGGAACAAGGAGTTTTATCATGGCTGATTTGGATGACATTCGCGATGGCAAGAACTACGGCATCGGCGAAGCGCAGAAGTGTGAGGGATTTTTTCTCAAGGGCTCGGGCAATCTCGACTGGGGCATGAAGGACCGTCTCAGCCGCATTTTCAACCCGGCGACGGGCAAGAGCGTGATGCTGGCGTTCGACCACGGTTTCATCATGGGGCCGACCTCGGGCGTCGAGCGTATCGATCTGGGCATTTTGCCGCTGATCGAATTTGCGGATTGCCTGATGTGCGCCCGCGGCGTGCTGCGCTCGCTGGTGCCGCCGAGCAGCCGCAAGCCGGTCTGCCTGCGCTCCGATGCGGGCACCTCGATCCTGACCGAGCTCAACAACAACGTCGTCATCGACGTCCAGGACGCGGTGAAGCTGAACGCGTCGGCGATGGCGGTGATGGTGGCGATCGGCGACCACAAGTACGAGGCGCAGACCGTGGCGAACCTCTATCAGGCGGTGGATGCCGGGCAGGCGTACGGCATTCCGGTCATGGGCGTGACCGCGGTTGGCAAGGACATGGTGCGCGATGCGCGCTACTTCGGCCTGGCTTCGCGGATCTGCGCGGAGAACGGCGCGAACATCGTCAAGACCTACTATACCGAAGGGTTCGAAAAGGTCGTGTCGTGCTGCCCCGTGCCGATCGTGATCGCGGGCGGCAAGAAGCTGCCGGAGCTGGAAGCGCTGGAACTGGCCTACAGGGCGATCCAGAGCGGCGCTGCGGGCGTCGACATGGGGCGCAACGTCTTCCAGTCGGAGAAGCCCACGGCGATGATTCAGGCGGTCTCGGCGGTTGTCCACAAGGGCATGAAGCCGGCCGAGGCTTTCCAGATGTTCAACGATCTGCAGTAGGCGGATCGGCCTCTGTCCGCAGAGGGAACACAACGGGGAGGGCTCCGCGGTCACGCGGAGCCCTCCTGTTTTAGATGACGATCCGATACGGGGTCATGTGAGAGAGAACAAAACCGTGGCGTGTGTAGAAACGTTGCGCGCCCGCGTTGATGTTGTCCGTCAGCAGAGTGATGCGCCGGTAGCCGCCGCCCCGCGCAAATTCGACGGCGTGTTCCAGCAGGGCTGAACCGTAACCCCGATTGCGGAATCCGGGCCGTATGATCAGGTCTTCGAGCAAAAGGACATCCCCTCCGCAGACGGTGCTGACGAGGAATTGGACGCTGACCATCCCGAGAAGCTCGGAACCGTTGCGGAGCACAAAGACCCGACCGCGCTGGGGGTTGCCGACCAACAGGTTGAGCGCGCTCCTTTGCTTCGCGAGATCAGGCATGAATTCCGTCTCGATGGTGAAAAGTAAACCGAGCAAATCGCACAGTTGCGGAATGTCAGAATGGGTTGCGTCGTCGAGCGAGATCATGGTTTCCTCCCGTCAGGTGGTACGGCTCTCGTGTTTAGCGAATGATTGAGGTGTCAGTTGCGCGGCAGCCTTTTTTGAAAACCGGCGCGGA
>CAZOIS010000339.1:0-3396 GCA_964579865.1 uncultured Lentisphaeraceae bacterium
GAACTGCAAGATGCACGGCATCAACCCGGAAGAGTACCTCAAGGACGTGCTCGGCAGCCTGCCGAACATCAAGGCCGACGAGGCCCGGGAACTCACCCCGGCAAAATGGCTCGCAGCGCGGACGCCGGCTTCACGCACCGCTTGACCCTGCCGCCGTCAAGACGGTCAAAGTTGAGCCGCTTACGGAATACCGACCTCGTTCGGCAACGCGGCATTGCTACCCTCGCAGGCGCATCCCACGAATGGCGCAGCCTGCCGTCCGAAAGCAGATTACCGTCCGTGTCATGGGAAAGGCCAGCGTATTGGTTAAGGCAGTTGGCAGAATATGTGTTCGTCACGGCGTTTAACGCCGTAAACACGCGGGTCCCGATATCGGCTCAAGGACCGCGCAACCGAAAAACCGGCGTGGACAACTGACATCCGATAATGATATCAATCTACACAATTACTGGCTGGTTTTGATCTGCCCATAAGTGGCTGGTTTTGAAGTGCCCGGTGACATTTCGGCGACGAGGTCGATACCGTCGTAAACGTTCGTCGTGGAGAAGAGGATCTCCCCGGTCGCAGACAGGAATGTCTGCGCCACCTTCAGCCGCCCGAGGGCGTCGTAGGCGAAGAAGACGGCGGGCAGGGCGTCGGAGTATGCGACGGAGAGGGGCTGGCCGAAGACCTCAATAGACCTTTCCCTCTGTCACCTCTTACGCATGGTCACCTCTGCTCCATCTACTCATTATTCCGAATTGCGTTTAATTCGCCGACCGGTGGTATTAACGATTTTTTTCGCTCCATAGGCATCAGCATTTGAACGATATCAAACCAGACTTCATCCGACTCACACGCTGGCGTTAAACATTGAAGGTCTAGAACACCGACGAATTCGAAAAAGACCGGATTGCCTTCGCTGTTCTTGTACGAGTACTGAGAGGCATGTCCACGTAATTCAGCAACTTTGAGGGCCTCGACACTATTTCGAGCCAGAAAATTGATAATTCGCTTTTCACAAAGACGACGTTTACCAGAACCATCTTTAATGACTACGCGAAACTGGAACAGAAGCATTGCCGCGAATCGTTTTTTTAGTCTCATGTATACCTCCCGCCATTGCGTCTCCACGCCCGATAATTGTCAAAACATCAAATTACGTGCACACCGTTCTTCGACAAACCACATTTCGCGGCACCGCTTTCCGAACCATCCGCGCGAAAAGCGGCGTCGCGCGGAAGACCGCTTGCCGCCGCACTCCAGATCCATTCGTCAGGCTTACGACGCGGCTTCCACAGGTTCAGGCCCCTTCGGTTTGGCCCTTTTCTTGAGCCAGACAATACACCCGACAGACGCGGCCAGCAACGGAATGCCGATCAGCGGACGGTAGGCGAGCCAGGCGATCGCGATCCACAGCAAAGACCAAGCCAGCCCGAGGATCATGCAGACCAAGCCGACACCCGCGCCGACGATACTGCCCAGAATAGGGATGACCTTGGCGATAGCCTCCAAGATACCGAAGATCGCCTTCAGGCCGAAGCAGACGCACAGCACGCCGACGAGCCGAAGAATCCACGTCAACATGGCGTTCTCCTTGGCGGCGCTGGCGAACATCTCCTCCGCGCTCCGAACCCCGTCGTCCAGACGCGAGACGGACTTGCCGTTTTTCGCCACGAACTTCACAAAGGTCTTGCCGGAAACCTTGCCGATGATGGAAACGTCATGCGGCGGCACCCAAGTAAACGACACGCGGACGTCACCGACTTCCGGCACGCCGGGAGAGCGCCCGAAGTACACGGCGTTCCCGCTAGCGTGGACGACCGGAGGCGGCGCATTCGTCGTGTTTTGGGGGAGAGAAAAGCGCAGATGCGCGGATATGTTCTGCGTCCAGGTCTGGATCTGCTCGGGCGCGGGGTTGACATCCGCGTTCTCCGCCTGACCGATGGCCTCCACAAAGAACTGGGGCAACGTGTAAGCGCCGAATGAAACGTTCTTCGCATATGACGTCCGCGCGTCAAACGTCAGCCAGACGGTGTTGCGGTTTTGGTAGGAGGGGTCATGGAACCCGCCTGAATCCACCGGCGTGGAGCACCATTCCTTTTTATATGTATAGGTGGTCACCCGTTCCTGGCCGCCTCCCATCCTGTCGCGAGTCTCGGTGCGGGACTCCTCCACCCACTGGTAGTATTCCACGTTGCGCTGGAGCCGGATCGCCGTCTGTTTAACGCCGAATTCGGCATCTTCCAGAATGTCCTGTGATTCCGCACGGGCACTGGCGTGGATCAGCTTGCCTTCAAGAGCGGGGTCTATGGCAGCCACCTGCTCAACCGGCACAACGGCATCCTGCGACTCGCCGAGCGCTTGCTTAGTCTTGACGAAGTTCCCTTCGTTCCAGAACAGCAGCGCCGTGCCCGCGATAAACATGACAACCCCGCCGACCACGCCACCCAGCGTTCCCTTAAGACGGTCGCCGTATCCAGTCCGCGTCACTTCTGTATAAGCCATTATCGCTCCTTATTGTGCAGTTCCAAACAAAAACGATAGAATATGGTGCCATTGTGGCATATCGCAAAACGCCTGTCACGCTACATTTTTATATCCGCACAGCGCGGAGTCAGATCAGGATGCAGGATTTTGGGGGGTGAATACTTGAAAATTGAGCGTTGGGTGCGAAAAGTTGAATTTTCATGTTTTACTCTTGCCTCATAGCCCTGTTTGTTGTAAGAATACCGGCGTTCACTTGGTCGCGCTTTGACGGGTGTCAGGAGCGGTGCCAGGTCAGCACAGCAGCACAAAGAAAGGAAACACACACATGAAAAGAATCGTTCAGCTGGCGATGGGTTTGGTGTTGGCGGTCGCGCTGACGGGCTGCCTGAACATCCCGGGCAAGGTTGACCTGACAAAGGCTGCCGCTGACGCGCAGGTACTCAACGTGACGACCGGCGACGGAACGTTCGCGGACTACAAGGCGACCGGCTACCACACGAGCACGGAAATCGGCATCGGTGTCGGTATTCCCGGCCTGAAGTTGCTGGAACTCTATCCTAAACAGGATAACACCGAGCAGATGACCCAGATCGCCAAAGACGCCAAAGCTGGCGGCGCGAATGCGGTGATCAATGCGAAACCGCCCAAAGAGATGTACACCGGCTTCCCGTTTTTCTTCATTGGCCTGTATGTTGATTCGGCCGCCGGAACGGGCATCCAGACGAAGTAAGCAGAGGAAGAACGTTCAAATTTTGAAGTGTTCTTTTTCATCCACAGATGACACAGACGGACGCAGATTTTTCAATTTAATCTGTGAAAATCTGTGCAATCTGTGGATATTTTCTGTGCCATAAAGTTGAACGTTCATCACACGCGCGCGCGACCGGCCAGTGCAACACCTGAAGTTTTGAAAACGGCCACGCGGTG
>CAZOIS010000340.1:0-1643 GCA_964579865.1 uncultured Lentisphaeraceae bacterium
GCGCCAACAACGCCCGCAAAAAAGACGATTGCATTATCCACCGCGTCGCTGATCCCGTGATCGTGGACGCCACCCGACGCGCCGCCAAACGTTATCCCGGCAAAACCCATGCGGACAGAAGTCACTGTCGCACCCATCGCAACTGCGGCTACTGCATGGGAAGCCTCATGTTCGGCGGTGATTCGTTCGCGGATCTCTGAATGATTCATAGCGGCCCCTTGTGTTGAGAGAAGCCCGGCCCCAGGTGCAAGCCGGGCGTGGTGGTGCTTTAGATGCTGCCGACAGCTTCGAGCTGACGTACCGCGTTATCGTCTGAAAAACCGATTGCAACCCGCGCAGCCTTTTCGGTCAAATCCCAAAACGCAGACGCCGCTTTTTGCACCGCTTTGGCGAGCTTGCCGTGAGCATCGTCAGCGTGAGTTTGCGCGGTTCTCGCCGCAGTCAGCGAAAGATTACGGCCCGCGAAAAACTCGGCATCAGCCAAAGACGGGAAGCACGCGGGAAGCGCCTTTTTCAGCTCCTTCGCCGCCGCAGAAACAGCGTCCGCAAGCGGGGTCGGGACGGGTTTTGCTTCTGCCGTTTTCGCAGCGCGGTACGTCTCCAAGGCCGCCGCCATTTCGTCGGCCAGTTTTTTCAGCCCGTCCGCCTTCGCGGTGTCGCCCGTGCGTCGAAATTTCGCCTCCAAACGTGTCGTGCCCAAAAGGAGCGTCGGGAAACGACAGTCCGGCGCGTGCAGCTTCAGCGCCGCATCACGCGCCTTTTTTTGTGCGGCAAGTTCGGCCTCGATTTTGCGGGCGCGCTCGTCGATTTTTTTGTTCGACGCTTTGACCTCGTCTTGTTGCTTTTGCGTGGTCGTCGCCTCGACAAAAACGCGGCCGGTCGTGATTTGGTTTGCTATCATGGTGTCTCATTTCTCCCCGGATTGACCGCCGGGGGCGGATTGTTGTGAACGGTCCGCAATTCGCACTCGCGAACGCGGCACGTCCGAAAAATCATTGCCATGCGGATGTGGGTAGCATGCGCGTCACATAGCCGCTAACATCGGCTGGCGCGGGTTTATCCGCGTATCTGATGCCGATCTCAAATCCACGTTCCCAAGCCGTATAAGCGGCGTCGGGGTCGGCGTCGCTCGCCGGGACGTTCGGCCATGTCGGCACCGTGCCTGTCGGCGCACAACCCCAAAGTTGCCCGTGTGCATCTGTGTAGACTTCAATCAATCCAAGCATGGCGAGGTCCGCCAACGGCGTCAACAGCCACAAAAGATCGTCCTGATATTTGCGCCACGCCGCATCTGACTTATTCGCTGTTGCAAGCCATATGCCAGCACTCGGAACGAGGTCCCAGCACATCGCCAACCGCGTGCATGTTCCGGGAAGCGTGACCTTTGAAATAGCCGACAACTTGCTGATCTTCACGTAAAGCGCGGGAAGCTCATTATCCAGTTGAAGCGCGGCCCGCGCCGTCGCAACGCCCAAGGGCGAAAGTTTCCAACTCTTGCCCTGCGTCGCGCCGGTGGTCGCCAGCATGCCATTGCTGGTTAAGATGCGCAGCTGTTCAACGGTATGCCGGTCGGTGCCTACCGGTATACCTCGCATCCGGTATGCGGCTCGCCAGCCTGCCGCGTTCGCGCTGTGCGGCCTCGA
>CAZOIS010000340.1:1743-3376 GCA_964579865.1 uncultured Lentisphaeraceae bacterium
GAAAGCCCGTCGCGGATGTTCGCGGGGACGGGGCGCGCCCGGAAATGACACGGCCAGCCGCTAGCCGATTGAGTTCTGTCTGCGCTAGGTTCACGCCCGTGACCTCCGCGCCTTAATCGCCTGTGCTAGCCAGCAGCCAATCCGCGCCAGTTCGGGCGAGAGTGCGGCCGCCGTGATCGCCGTTACTGCAAAAATCAGTTCGCTCATGTCTGTGACTCCATTCTGTTCCGTGACTCGGTTTAATGGTTTACCCCCTTAGGGGGGGATAAACCTAAACCATGTCCGTCGTGGTTTAGTAAACGTGGTTTAAACCATATCGGCTTTTAAACGATATAGCGTTTTCCGTCCTTCAATGCGAACGCTTGCTATGCCCTCAGAAACCGCCTGTGCGACGATCTCCTTGGCCCTGTTAGTGCCTACACCCAAACGCTGCCGGATTGATCCTAGCGCGTCTGCGTAGGTCTGTTCCGTCGCCGTGAAACAAGACGCTATTTGTTCCCGCGAGAATGACCGACGTGTCCGTGACGTGTCGCCAGAGGTCGCCTGTGTCATTTCCTCGGGACTAGCGTCTCTCCAGAATATGCGCCCTTCGCTGTGCGCGATAAATCTGGTGGTTGTCTTGTTGCCGTCGCCGTCCTTCCAGCCCAGCCGCCCGCCGCGTTTACCGGCCACAAGCCGGAACAGCCCGGGCACTTCCTCGCAAGGCATAAGAGCCAGAACCGCCCGCGCCCAGTTGACCAATTCCGCACCGCCCGCGCCGATGTATGCGGAAAACGTGTCAGCGCCCCAGCCCTTACGGTCTTTTGCGGTCGGAGGTTTATTTGTGTGGTGGACAAACAGGACTCCGACGCGGCCCGGCTTAATCAGAGGATCAAGCCAAGTGCGCAAGAATTGGGACAACTCCGCATTGCGCGAAACGTCGCCGCCGAAAAAGCTTTGAAACGGATTGATGACCAAAAGATCGATCTCCGGTCTTGTCCTCAAAAGCTCTCCGACAAAGGTTATAAAGTCTTGCCCGGTCTTGCCCGTCGCGTCCGCAAGAGTGATGCTCTCGCATGCCCTTTGTGCCGCTGCCCGATCAAGACCGGACTCGACAAGCCCGCCCGTGATCTGGTTTCTGAAGTCTGCCATTTCCTCGGAATCGTCCTCGGCTTCGATGATGGCAACCTTTAACGGCCTGACGGGGTCAATGCCGAAAGCACTAAGCCCCATTGACCAAAGCAGTGCGGCTTGAATTGTGAACACGCTCTTGCCTGTTCCTGAGGTGGACACAAGGAACGCGCCGCCACCCTTGCGCAACCATCCGTTGCGGAATAGTGCGGCCTCGTTTTCGGCCTCCGGCACCGGGTCGGCGAGGTCGGCTAATGACAGAACCGCGCCCGCGCCCTCGACGGTCGGCAAGTCCGCCGTGATCTTCTGACAAGCCAAGCGCAAAGCCTCGGTGCCGTCGGCGTCTTTGATTTGGCGCAAGGCGGCGCGCTTAGCGGCGGCGGCTCGGACGATCCCGATGTGATATTCGGCGTGCGCCGCCGTCGGCGTGTTGTCGATCAACGCTTGCACCGTCGCCGCGTCAAGTGCGGACTCCCGTTGCACCTCCACCGGTTCGGCAAGCCGTCCTGCGTCAATCAAGCGG
>CAZOIS010000341.1:0-3375 GCA_964579865.1 uncultured Lentisphaeraceae bacterium
CGGCCGTCCGCCGCGTCGTTGCCCTGCGCCGCCGAGACGTAGTAGACGGGCGCACCTACGGGCGGCGTACCGTCTCCCGTCGCGCGGATCTCCGCGATGCGCGCATCCATCGCCTGCCGCAGCGCGGACGGCGAATCGATTTGCGCGAGATCGAGTTCCCGCGCACCCAGTCCGTAGGGCATCACCAGACCCAGAGCCATTGCCGAAAGGCAAAAACGCATTTTATAGAGCAGAGACCTGGGCCTCGTCTTCGCCGCGGCAACATCCCCCTCGTCAAACCGACCGTGCGGTTTTCCCGCATCCGGCATCCCCCCAAAAGCGATCTTTTTCATAGCACTTTCCGCACGAACGGACACTGTCATTTTAATGGGCCACCACAATGATCATGTGCACTGTAGCACTCGGAACGTCGCCTTAGCAAGGCCGATGCTCGGGGTTTATCTCAATGAGAAATGGGCGCATTGACTTTCTCTGTTCGCTTCCCCTAAGCTGTAGCGAGTACACGAACGGGGGAAAGGAAGCCGCATGGGCGAGGGCTCCGCGCTGCAGAAGACCGGGCGGGGTGCGAGGCTGCCCGCGTGACGAGGAAAGCCGGGAGGTCATGACGGTGAATACGGTGAAAGCGCTAAGGGCACTCGCTCTGCTTGTGGCGGGCGTCGCACCGGCGGCAGGCGGAACAAACCTGCTGACGAACGCGGGCTTCGAGTCCGCTCTGGCACCGGCGTGGGAGCGACGCACGCCGGACGACGCGCCGCGCAAAACGTTTCGCGCGGCGGCGGGCGGGCGGAGCGGCGGAGCGGCTGTGTTGGAGAATCTCGCGCCCGCCTACACGCGCCTGCGCCAAGGCCAGGATCGTTCCATCGCCGTCGCGCCGGGCAGCCTGCTCGAGCTTTCGGCGTGGGTGAGATCCGAACTGGATACGGACGGCGTGGCGATGGTCCAGATTTACTGTCTCGGAGACAAGGGCGAAATCCTGGCGCAGCCAACCTCGGCACCGATCCGGGGCGCGTGCGACTGGACCCGCTGTCGGGTGCGGACGCAGGTGCCGGACGAGACCGCCTACGTGATGGCTTATCTGCAAATCCGGGACGGTGTGGGGAGGGTGTGGTTTGACGACGCGGAACTGGCGGTGAAGCGGCCCCCGCAGAAGCAGGAGCCACGCCCGGCGATCGCACTGCTGACCGATCTGCCCGAAACGAATGCGGTCCTTCAGCGGGCGCGGACCCTTTTCGGTGACGGCCTGAAGCGGGCCGCGCCCGAGCCGGCGGCACTGCAAGGGGCGTCGGGTGCGCTAGTGCTCTATGAGGGCTCCGTGCCGGCGGCGCTCGGACCGGTGCTGGAGTCCTTCGTGCGCGGCGGCGGCCGCGTGTTCATGGACATGCGCACGTTTGCGAGAAGCCGCGGTGCAGAGGCGATGGCGGCCGGGGTGGGCGATGTCAAAAGCCCGTCCCTCGCGACGCGCATGCAGGCCGGGCTCCGCGTCTTGCAGGCGTCTGACGTGACAGCAGGCTTCGAGGCCGGTCAAATTATGCCGCGCGCAGGCTGGCCGGACGGAAAGCTCTTCGTGCTGCCGCCCGGCCTCGCGATCCCCGGCCTGGAGGTCTTGGCGGTCGCGCCGGGCGGAGAGGCCGGGCTCGTGAGGCTGGCGGTGGGGGCGGGCTCGATCACGGCCTGCGACCTGCTGTCGCTGCGAGAACCGCACTGCCGCAGCGTAGACGCTTATTACGCGTTCACGCCCGTGAGCGCGGCACTGGGGAATCCGGTGCGCTTCGGCCACTATTATCCGCGGCGGCTGGACTACGACGGCGTGGTCGAGGAGATGAAGCGGCTGGCCGCAGCGCATCCGGCCGTCATTCGTGTCGAAGAGGAGGGGCCCGCTTCGGAATCGTACAGGCTGTGGAGCCTGAATCTCGGCAAGCCGGGCGCCCCGCTCTATTTCCTGTATGCGGCGGCGCACGGCAGCGAATGGGAACCGGGGTATGGGCTCATGACCTTCGCCCGGCTCGTCGCGGAAGGCAAGATGCGGGACGCGGTCAACCTTGAAAAAGTGCAGATTAAAATCATCCCGCTGCTCAACCCGTCGGGCTACGAGCGGATGCGGCGCCAGAACGCGCAGGGTGTCGATCTCAACCGGCAGGGTGACCTCAACTGGGGGCGCTTCGTGGGCAAGGACAGCAACAAAGACGGCCAGTACGGCCCGCACGACTACGACTGGAAAGGGACCGCTCCCTTCAGCGAGCCGGAGGCGCAAGTCTACCGCAAGATTGTCGGCCGGCCCGAACTTTACTGCCTGCTCGACTATCACGGAAACTCAGGTGCGAGGGACAACAAGCTGGGCTTCACGCCTTTCACGGGCCACCCCGACAACGAGCTGATGGCGCTGGAGGTGCAGCGGATCGCCAACGCCCGGCTGCGCGGTCGGCACCTGTTGCGGCAGAGCGACGAAGAGGCGCCTTCGCCTTACCTTCTCGATGTGCTGCGCCCGGATGGCGACCGCCCCATGCTGATCAACTCGGGCGCGCGGGACCGCTTCGGCCTGCTGATCGAGCTGACGGCAGGCTACCCCGAGTCCTACGGCACGGTCTTGCAGACGGACGTCACCTGTGAGCTGTGCCGGGCGCTGTTCCTCGCGTACCCGCCGCCGGACGGACCTTAATTACCGCACGATCACGCGGTTCCCCCCGCCGCGCGCGTTCAGGTAGGCCTCGGCCTTGTCGTCCAACGGGACGTACGTCGGACGCGCCGCGGCTGAGGGAAGTTGCTCGACGGCCCCCAGGCGGATCGCGGGCGACCCCACGAAGACGTTTCCGTCCAGGCGCGGCATCGACGCGCTGCCGTCGGGATTCGTCAGGTCCGCGCAGACCTCGACCAGTTGTTTGTACGCGCCCGCGAAGAGGTTGTTGCGGATCACGTACCCCGTCGCGCGGTTGGAGGCGACCCAGCTCTTGATGTGGGCGTCCTGATTGCGGTCAGGACGCTGCTCGCAGAGCCCCGTCCCCGCGTCCCACATCAGGTTGTCGGCGATCACGAAATCCTCCATGCGGCTGGGGTTGTTCGTGGGACAGCGCGAGAGGAAATACTCGATCGAGTAATTGCAAGTTTCGATCACGTTCCCCACATACCGGATGCCCTTCTGATAAAGGATCTTTTCTTGGCCACTGACGCGCGACACGACGTCGGCCTGGTGCGTGAGGCCCGCGTCGTAGATCTGGTACACATAACAGTTCGTGACCGTGTAGCCGTCGCACCCGCCGACTTCGACCGCGTTGCCGTAGCGTACGCCCCACGCCCGGCCGAAGAGGCCCTCGCCCTGGACGCCTCCGCCGATCCAGCCGAACTCGCAGTTTTTGACGAGGAGGTTCTTGGAGCCGCCCT
>CAZOIS010000342.1:0-3344 GCA_964579865.1 uncultured Lentisphaeraceae bacterium
ATGCCGCTGATCGCGGACGCGCTGCTCGACTCGCTCGGGCTGCTGTGCGGCGCGGCGAGCCGCCTCCGCACCGCGTGCATCGAGACGCTGGAGGCCGACCCCGCGGCCTGCGCGCGCCACCTCCACGCCTCGACCGCTTCCGCGCTCCTGCTCGTGCCGCTCCTCGGCTACGACGCCGCCGCGGCGCTCGCGAAGGAGTCGCTCGAAACCGGCAAGAGCATCCGCCGGCTTGTGGCCGACAAGCAGCTTCTGCCCGCCGAGACGCTTGACCGGTTGATCCCCCCAGAGCCGCAGGGCTAGCGCGGTTTTGCAAAACGTGTAGCCCATGTCTCGGCTCGGCGCTGCCTCGCCCTTCAGAAGATCGACCGTTTTTCACATGGCGAGGCCGCGCCGAGCCGTTTCGCTCACTTCACCGCCCACGGGAACAGGGTGATGCGGATTTGGGTGGACCCATAGGGCACCAGGACGATGTCCTCGGCCTTGGCAGGTGCCGCAAGGGGGCTGGCGGGAGGCTCCGCCGCGCGGGCCGGGAAGTCCTTCCGGAAGGTACCCCAGCCGTCCTTCTCGGTTTTGAACGCTTTCACCTTCAGACGGACCGGCGCGTCGGCGGCCTTGAAGGGCTGTGCCGGCATCTCGCCGGATACGACGGCCTCGATTTGAGGCTCGTCCGGATTTTTGAGGAGCAGCGCGTAATTCCATGCGCCGGCGGGATGGATCTCATAGGTGTGGAACGCGCCCCCGCCGAACTCCGCCGTGCTTTTCCACGGCTCCTCTCCGATCAGCAGCGAATAGACCAAAGGCCCGCGGACAATCGCCGCCGAGCCGTTGGTCCAATGGGAGAGCCGCGGCGTCATGGGGAAGTCGAGCGTCACGACATCGCCGCTTTTCCACCCCCTCTCGATCACCAGAAACTTGCCGGGCACGACGTTTCCAAGGCGCTTCCCGTTCACCGCCACGCGCGGAGCGGAACACCACCCCGGCATCCTCAATTTCAGCGGGAAGGCGACGTTGTCAGCCTTCGTAACCGTCAGGGTGACCGAAGTCTGGAAAGGATAACCGGTCTCCTGTTCGATCGAAACCTCGCGACCTTCCGCGCCCGCTTTCGCGGTCACGCTGTTCGGCCCGTAGGCCGCCAGCGCCAAGCCGTTATCGTCCGTCGCCAGCCACATGTGCTGAACGAACTTCGGCCAGCCGAAGTGGAAGTTGCTGCGGCAGCAGCCGAAACCCGAGTGCGGGCTCGGGCAGATCGAGCCCACGCCCGCGCCGTTATTCGCGAAGCCCAGGTTTTCGTCCGAGCACTTCGGCTGGTTCGGCAGCGAATAATAGCGCAGGCCCTTGATGTCCGGAGAGAGCGCCGCCGGCAGTGCGTTATACGCCACGGTCTCGAGCTGGTCTCCGATCGCGGTGTCGCCGAGTATTTCCAGCGCGACCGCGCAGCTCAGGATCCGCTCGACGACCGCGCAGAGCTCGGTCCCCTCCGTCGAACTGCGGTCGGTCAGCGGCTCGCTTCCGTTCAGCATACCATCCACCCTGCCACATTTCTTCATCAGCCAGCCGTCTGCCCGCGTGGCGTTCAAATAGCCCGCGCGGTGCGCTTCCTTCCGCGTGATCAAGTACATCAGGGGCGGGGCCTTGAGGCCTTGCATCACATTGACGATGTGCTCGGGATAGGCGCCGTTACCGGTCCCGTCCGCATAGTACCGCTCCCACTGGCCGGTCTGTTCGACCAGCAAGCCGGCCAGCTTCAGCAGCCAATCGCCGCCCTTCAGATTGTAGTACCAGATCACGATTTCCAGATTGTCGCCCCCGCGCATCTGCGCCCATTTGGATTCCTTGAGGAGCGTGTGCGCCGGCAGCGTGCGGAGCTGGAATCGGAAGTATTTCTCAAGAAAGTCCAGAACGCGCGGATCGTTGGATCCCTCATAGTAGTCACGCAGGTAGTGGATCACGATCATGTTCGCCCACCAGTTGCGGTCCTTGGGGCCGAAATCGCCGTCCGGACGTTGGCTCTTGATCACCTGGTCAACCCATTTCTGCGCTTTCGCCTTCAGACCGGAGTCGTTCAGGACATAGGCGAGAGAAATCAGGCCTTTGGCGTAATACGGGCCCCGCTCCCAAGCGTATTCGCCGCCTTTTTTGTCGCCCGAAATCCAGTCGCTCCGGCCGATATCCGCGTAAAGCTCTTCGGCGTGTCCGGTCAGGCCGTCGCGCTGCAGCTCAAGCTGGGTCCGCAGCCAGCCTCTCGCCTTAACGCTTCCAGGCGGAAGGCGCAGATAGGGTTGCGGCAGCAGCGGTTCCCGGTTAGGCGCGTACGGCGCCGCACCCGCGCCGCGCGGAACAAACCCGAAACAGAACAGGCACGCCGTCAGACGCATGCCGATATTTGCCAGCGATCGCTTCATACTCATCCTTCCCCTTTTCTGCAAAGAGCTCCGCTCTCTCTCCCCCCCTTCGGCCATTGAGCAAAAAATTGTATCACCACGTCCGAGGATTTCCCATCCCTCTTCCCGCCGAACACGCAAAAGTCCGCCTGCCGATAATCGGTGGGCAAGCCTGCCGCGGTATGTTACTGTATTTTGACCTTGAGCCGGAGCGTTTCATTCCGGCCTGAACCGACTGCACTTTTCTCATGAGCACACTCAACGAAACACCCCAAGGCGAGCGCGTCCACATCGCGCTCTTCGGCCGCCGCAACGTCGGCAAGTCCAGCCTCATCAACGCCCTCACCGGACAGGAGGTCTCGATCGTCTCGGAAGTCAAGGGGACGACCACGGACCCGGTCTACAAGGCGATGGAGCTCCTGCCGCTCGGCCCGATCATGATCATCGACACGCCGGGGCTCGACGACGAGGGCGCGTTGGGTGCGCTGCGCGTGCAGCGCACGCGCGACGTGCTGAACAAGACCGACGTGGCGCTGCTCGTGCTGGAGGCGGACCACGGGCTCGGCGCCTGCGAACAGGAGATTCTTGCGCTGGTCCGCGCCAAGGGCATCCCCCTGTTGGTGGTCTTCAACAAGGCCGACCTGCTGCCGCCCTCCGAGGCCGCGCTCCGGCAGGCGGCGGAAACGGCCAAGGCCCCGGTGTACGCGGCCTCTTCGACCACGAAAGACGGCATCGAAGAGCTCAAGTTCGCGCTGGCCAAAGCCGTGCCGGAAGAGGCCGACAAGCTCCAGATCGTCGGCGACCTGCTGCATCCGTCGGATCTGGTGGTGCTGGTGACGCCCATCGACAAGGCCGCGCCCAAGGGACGCCTCATCCTGCCGCAGCAGCAGACGATCCGCGACATTCTGGAGGCCGACGCCATCGCGGTCGTGACCAAGGAGTTCGAGCTGCGCGAGACGCTCG
>CAZOIS010000343.1:0-3337 GCA_964579865.1 uncultured Lentisphaeraceae bacterium
CGCGCACGGCGGGGCTGAGGCGGTCGCCGAGCCAGGCGTCGGCCGAGGCGAGCAGCCAGCCGCGCGCGGAGGAGCCGAGGTCAATGGTGAGCTTCGTGCCTTTGAAATTGCTGAGCGAGCCGTCGTGCGCGGGCATGGTCCAGCTCCGCTCGTCGCAGACCGCGAGGATGTCGCGCTCGAGCGCGGGCAGGAAGCGCCCCTTGTATTCGAGGCACTCCGCGAGGAGCAGCGTGCTGAGCTGATGGCTCCGCTGCCCATAAGGCTTCTCGTAATTGCGGCGGTTGCCGTTGGTGGTGAATTCGAGATAGAGCGCGTCCGGCAACTCGGGCAGGGGGGTGCCGCTGCGGCGCTCCGCGTCGCGAAGGATGCCGGCGGCTTCCGGCAAGGCCGCGAGGCGGTCCCAGGCTTGGCGGTCGGAAGCGGGATGTCCCAAGCCCTGCGGCGTGGGCGGGAGCCACGCGGCGATCTGGGCGATGCGCGCGGGATCGGGCGGCGGGAAGCCGCGGTTCGAGCTGAGGCGCTGCTCGTAGAGAAGCCGCTTCGCCTCGCTGTCGCTCAGCTCCTCGGCCGTGAAGTCGTCGAGGTCGGCGGTGCCCTTGGAGCCGTTGAAGGCGTGCACCCAGACGGCAAGGGCGGTGGAACCTTCGGGCGCCGTGCCGTACAGCGCGAGGTTTTGCCACGCGTTGGTGCTGCCGGGAACGGGAAGAATATGCTCTTCGTTCAGGCCCGACGTGGTGAGGTTCCGGCCTTTGGCGTCGAAGTACTGCAGGTAAACGCCGACCGCTCCGTTGCCCTCCAGCGCACGTGCCCAGAAACGGAGCGCATAGGTCTTGCCGGGTGTCACGGGAACCTGCGCGGAGCGGCAGCTGCTGCCGACCTTGTCTGAGGTGTCCACGACGCGCAGGCCGGACTTGCCCGAATGGGCGGCTTCGGGGATGATGCTGCTCAAGCCCTTGTCGGACAGAAACCAGTTGGCGTTGCCGTCCTCGAAACCGGGGTTGGGCAGCGCGAGCGGAGCCGCTTGCGCCGTAAACGTTAGAAGCGTCAGGCAGAGGGCGGTCGGACAATAATGGCGCATGGAGGCATTTCCTTTACGGTTCATAGTGGAAGTGATATTCCGCTGTGGAGAGTTGGCGGTACAGCTTTTCCTCGTGGGCAAATAAGGGGGAGGCGTTGACGATCTGCGAAAAGCCTTCCCAGATGCCGAACCATCCCAGCGGCACAAACAGGCTTTCGAGAAGCTTGCCGGTGAGTTCGGGGACAACGTTGAAGAAAGCGAGGAGCGTGATGGCGCTCAGGGATGCGATGCCGACCAATACGAAGGTGGCCCCCCGGGTCAGCATGTGCCGCATGTCGCGCTTCTTTTGCATGGCCCGGTCTTTGAAATGTTTTCTGAGCCGGTGGATCACCATCTTCTCCGACTGGTCGTCCTTCAGGGTTTTCGGCGCGAAGAAAGAGATCAGAAGGTCGCCTTTCGATGTCTCCCGGTAGCGCTTCTTCAGCTCGTCGATGAAGTCTTGCGACAAGGCCCGCTCGTCCAACGGCCGGGGGTCGAAATCCGAAAAGATGTCATCCCACACATCCAAGATGATCGAGATTTCTTTCAAGGACTCGTTCATGGTTTATCCGTCCCTTGCCTGCGTGGCTGCGCTGGCCTCGTGCGGCCCGCACTACTCCCGCACGTGCAATTTTTGCGGGGAGGCGTTCCATCCCTTGGTCACCAGTGCCGCACCGCTGGCGAGCTTCGCGGCGTCGGCCTCGATGGTCACCGTCCGCTTTTCGCCCGGCATCAGGCTGAAGAAGTTGTCGGTGTAGAACGACGGACGCACCGGCTTGCCGTCCTTGTCGAGCAGCTGCAGCTGCGTCAGGAAGGCGAGCGAGGTCCCCGCATTCTCGACGGTCACGTCGATGAAGGTTGTGGCGCCTTTGCTCTGTACGAGTTGCGACACCTTGAGCGTCGCGGGCGGCAGCTTCGACAACGTTTCGAAGCCCGCGGCGCAAGGCCCCGTGACGGTCTTCTTGCCCTGGTAGACGCTGGTCGAGCGCCAGTAGAAGGTGTCGGAAACGAACGCGCCCTTCTCGTCCGTCAGCGCGAGCTTGATGAAGTGCACGGGGGTGATCGTTGCCGGGAAGTCGAGCGCGAAGACCTTGTGCGCGAGCCCGTCCTCGGGCAGGTCCACCTTGGCCTGTTTCGAGATCACCTTCTTGAGGTTGAAGTCGTAGACGTCGGCGCTGACCGTGTAGCCCTTGAAGCTGCGGTAGTAGTCATTCACGACCGTGACCGTGTTGGAGAGGTACTCGAACTGCGCGTGCAGCGGCTCCAGCGCGTCCTGCGTGTAGTAGAGCGCGGCGGTCGGCTCCAGCGACCAGTCCCACATGCGGGCGCCGGTCTGGCGCAGCGGCGAGTTGTGGTACCAGAAGAGCAGGCCCGCGCAGTAGCGGTCGCCGAAGTCGAGCTTGTTGGCGTTCCACACCTCCCAGATCGAGCGGAAGCCCGCGCCGCCCACGGCCTGCGCCTTGGTCGCGTACTCTTCGATGCTCTGCGACGGGCCGTACTGGTTCACGAGGTCGTTGTAGAGCGTGGTGATCAGGTGGAAGCCGCCGCCGTCGTGGTAGTCCCAGACCTCTTTGTTGATCGGCCACAGGTCCTTCTCGTCCATCATCTCGCGCAGGCACTCGACGGTCGGCAGACAGGGCATGCCGTACTCGGGGTTGAAGCCGTCAACGCGGCTGCCGCGGTCCGAGGCCGTGTTCTCGTAGTGCCGCATCGGGTTCACGGTCTTGTACGGGCTGCCGTCGTGCACGCCGTCGCACTCGGACTGCATCATGTAGCCGCGCGTGCCGTCGAGCGCCTGGATCAGCTCCTTCGCGCCGGCGACCTCGGTGGACTCGTTGGAGGAGACGTAGTGCGCGAGCGACGGGTGGTTGCGGATGCGCTTGACCGTCTGCGCGACGTTCTTGAGGTAGAGCGCCTGGTCGACCGGATGCCGGGTGTCGCCGGTCAGCCAGAACTCCTGCCACACGGGCAGGCCCAGCTCGTCGCAGAGCTGGAAGAAGTAGTCCGACTCCGCGATGCCGCCGCCCCAGATGCGGATGAAGTTCACGCCCGCCTGCGCGGTGTAGCGCAGCTCGGCGTACATGCGGGCGTCGTCCGCGCGCAGCATCGCGTCCGGTATCCAGTTCGTGCCGCGCACGAAGAAGCGTTTGCCGTTCACATAAAACGTGCGGGACTTGTCGGGGCTGTTCTGATCCGACGTGATCTCGCGGATGCCGAAGCGCGTCTTGAGCGCGTCGCTCTCGCTGAATTTCTTGGTCTTGTCGTCCATCGTCTGGAGCG
>CAZOIS010000344.1:0-3322 GCA_964579865.1 uncultured Lentisphaeraceae bacterium
GGAGACGCATATGTCAGACACGGCGCTTCGTTCAAATAAGGCAAAAGCCTACTCCCTTTTATACATTGTGCTCGTTTCCGCTTTAGGCGGATTTCTGTTCGGTTTCGATTCCGGCGTGATTTCCGGCTGCGAAAAAGCCATTCAAGCGGAGTTCCAACTCTCCGGTTTCTGGCATGGGTTCACGGTCTCAGGCGCTCTGATCGGCACCATTTTCGGAGCCTTTAGCGTGGGCTGGCCATCCGATCGTTTCGGCCGGCGTCCCACCCTCATGCTCATGGCCGTTCTCTTCCTGATTTCGGCCGCCGGCTGCGCCTTCGCCGGGACCCAGCCGGTCCTGGCGTGGATGCGCTTCATCGGCGGTCTGGCGATTGGCGGCGCCTCGGTTGTCGTGCCCCTTTACATTGTGGAAATCTCTCCCGGACCCGCGCGCGGCAGGCTGGTTGCCATGAACCAGCTCAACATCGTCTTCGGCATCCTCGTCTCCTACATTTCCAACTTTTTCATTGCCAAGGCGATGATGGCAAACGGCACGCTGTGCAACGCCTGTGAGGGCCTCGCCAAGCTCTTCACCTCGGCACCCATGACGACCGAGCAAGTGATGTGGCGCGTGATGCTGGGGGTGGAGTGTATCCCCGCCGTTGCCTTCCTGTTGCTGCTCTTCACCATCCCCGAGTCGCCGCGCTGGCTGGTGCGGGCAGGACGGCGGCAGACGGCGCGCAATGTGCTCGAACTCGTCGGCGACGAAACGCCGGAAAAGACACTTTCTGAAATCGAAGAGACGCTCGCAGAGACTGCGCGCACTGGCCACGTCGCGCTCTTCCAGCGGCGCTATCTCAAGCCCATTCTTTTGGCGTTCTTCATCGCCTTCTTCAACCAGGTGTCCGGCATCAATGCGATAAACTATTATGCGCCGCGCATCTTCGAGAACTTCGTCGGTGCCCAGTCCGCCCTGGCCGCAACGATTGGCGTCGGCACGGTCAACCTGATCTTCACGATGCTCGCGTTTCTGATCATCGATAAATTCGGACGCCGCATCATGATCATCGGCGGCTCCATCGCGATGATGTTCATGCACTTCCTCGTGGCCTGGCAGCTCTCGCTCGGCGCGCAGGCGAATCCGATTCTGGCCATTGGCGGCATTCTCGGCTTCATCGCCTTCTTTGCCATTTCGTCCGGAGCCGTCATCTGGGTCTTCATTTCCGAGATTTTCCCCAATGCCGTGCGCGCAAAGGGCCAGGCGTTAGGTTGCTTCACCCACTGGTTCATGTGCACGCTCATCTCCTGGGCGTTCCCCGCCGTGGCGGAGCAGGCCGGCACCTACGCCTTCGGGTTCTTCGGACTCATGATGATTTGCCAAGTTGTCTTCGCGATCTTCTGGATGCCCGAGACCAAGGGCGGCACCATCGAGGACATCGAACAGCGCCTCGGCATCGGGCCGCAGCACGCGAAAGGAGTCTGAAGCATGACGGACCGCATCCAACGCCTGTTAACCTTCGTGCTGGAGAAGCGCCATGCCGCGCTCCGTCGCGACGTGGCCTGGACGCTGGCGGAAGACTTCCGCCGCCACCGGGTCCCCTCCGAAAACCGCGCCTCCGACGGCCTGTGCGCCATGCTCGCCGCCGAACAGCCGGTTTTTTTGCCGGAAGAGACCATCGCCTTCACCCGCACGGTCAAACAGCTACCGGACCTTTACATGAAGGACGAGATGGAAGCGCTGCGCGCCTCGGCGTACTACCACGAAAAAGGCTGCGTCTTCAACATCTCGCCCGACTACGGATCCACCATCCGCGTCGGGCTGGACGCCCGGCGCGCCGAGCTAGAAAAGCGCTTCGCCCAGGCCGTCGGCGAGAAAGACGTCGCCGCACAGGAGTTTGTCACCTGCGCGATCCAGACCGTCGACGCCGTGCTCGACCTCGCGGACCGCTACCGGGCAGAGGCGGAGCGCCAAGGGCTGACGCTCATCGCCAAGACGCTCGCCCGCGTGCCGCACAAGGGCGCGACCACCTTCCACGAGGCGTTGCAGTTTCTGCGCATCCTGCACTACACCCTCTGGTGCGAAGGCGAATACCACAACGGACTGGGGCGCATCGACCAGTACCTCTACCCCTACTTCGCCAAGGATCTCGCCGACGGCCGCTTGACGGAAACCGCTGCGTTCGAACTGATCGAGGAATTTTTCCTCTCCTGCAACCGCGACAGCGACCTCTACATCGGCGTCCAGCAGGGCGACAACGGACAGAGCTGCATGCTGGGTGGCGTCGACAAATCCGGCAAAGACGCCTTCAACGCCCTCTCGCGCCTCTGCCTGAAAGCGTCATGCGAACTCAAGGTCATTGACCCCAAGATCAACCTGCGCGTCTCCTCGGCAACGCCGCTCGCGGTGCTGGAGGATGCCACCCAACTCACGAAGCAGGGGCTCGGTTTTCCGCAGTACGCGAACGACGACATCGTCATTCCCGCGCTCGTACGGCTCGGCTATGCGCTGGAGGACGCCCGCGACTACACGGTGGCGGCGTGCTGGGAGTTCATCATCCCCGGCTGCGGCATGGATATCCCGAACATCGGGGCGGTGTCGTTCCCCGCCGTGGTCGACCACGTGCTGCGCACCAGCAAAGCCGACGGCTTCGACGCGTTCATGGCCGATGTGAAAAATGAGCTCTTACGGACGGCAGACCGCATTGCCGACTCGCTCAAGACCGTCAGGATCCTTCCCGGGCCCTTCGTCTCAATCCTGTGTGACGGGCGCGTCGCGGCCGGGCGCGACGTGTGCGAGGGCAACCGCTACAACAACTTCGGCATCCACGGCACGGGACTCTCAACCGCCGCCGACTCGCTGGCCGCAATCCGGCAGATGGTGTTCACTGAAAAACTGCTGTCCCTGCAGGAGCTCGCCGCAGCGGTCGACGCCGATTTCGAAGGCCGCCCCGACCTGTTGGCAAAGGCCCGCTTCGGCGTGCCGAAGATGGGCAACGCGGATCCCGCGGTCGACCAGCTCGGCAAAGCCCTGCTGGACGCATTCGCGGACACGTGGGACGGCCGCAAAAACGGGCGCGGCGGCATTTACCGCTGCGGAACCGGCTCGGCCATGTACTACATCTGGCACGCCAAAGAGCTGCACGCCACACCGGACGGGCGGCTGACCGGGCAGCCCTTTGCGGCCAACTACGCCCCCTCGCTGAACGTGCGGGTCAATGGGCCGCTCTCCGTCGTGCAGTCGTTTACGGCGCCCGACCTGAGACGCGTCATCAACGGCGGACCGCTCACGATCGAGATCCACGACAGCGCGTTCCGCCAGACCGACGGCATCACCAAGGTGGCGCAG
>CAZOIS010000345.1:0-3317 GCA_964579865.1 uncultured Lentisphaeraceae bacterium
AGATAGCACGGGTCCGCATCCTCGATCAGCGAGGTTTGCCGTCCGCACCACGTCTCCATCTTGTCCTGCGGCGTGCCGGTGAGCTGACGCACCCACGAGCCGTCCACGGCCGCTTCCCAGATGAAGTATCGCAGATGCGCAACCGGGTTCGGATCATAGGTTCCCGCCGCGTCTTTAAACAGGGGGTTTTCGGGATCAAGCTTCCGGATGATCTCGCCAATTTTCCCGCGGGCAGCCCCGGCCAACACGGTCGGCGCCGCAACGCCGACGGCAGCGGCCGGACGTTTCGCCGTGTGGTCGCAGAAGGCGAAAATCACCCGTTCGCCGTCCCAATGCAAGTCGGGATTCAGCACCGTCCCCAACGGCAACTTGCCCTTCAGCGGCTCACGCTTGCGCGGCGAGCTCTTCCAGTCCTCAATCACCACAAGCCCTGGGCCGGGGCGCGAACACCGCCCCGTATACTGGTCGGCCATGTGCGGCGCACACGTGTACGGGATGCCGCGCTGGCTGGCCAGCAGCCGGTCGAAATTCAGCGCGGGATGCGAGAAGATGAGCCGGCGGCGCAAGGCGCGGATCTCTTTCTCCAGCGCCGCGCGCGCCGCCGCCTCTTTGGCCTGGGGCAGGCGTTGCGCCAGCGCGTTCAACTCGGCCGCCATCCCGGGCCTTTTCGCCGACTTCTCCACATACGCCAGCGTGCGCTGCGCCAACGACAGCGCGTCATCCGCCGTGTCGGCATACGCGCAACAGGCGACGAGTGCAAAACTCAAAAACAGAAATTTCATGATTTCATTAAGCCAAAAAATACGTGTCCTGTCGATCCATACGAGGAGGAAGTGCCTCCGTCAGGGCCTGTCCGCCGCAGCGCCGTTGCGCCCGGCCTCGGTCACGAGCCGGACGTTTTGCGCCATCGCTCCGACATAGGCCGATTTCCCTTCGACCGTCAACACCGCCGGCGTGGGCCGGCTGTTGATGATCCGCCCCGAACCGGACAGCGCCGCAACACGCAGGCTCTGCCCGTTCAAGTCCAATGTCCCCTGTTTGCCGACACACACATCGGCCATTGCGGGAAGACGTCTTGCTGCCTCTGCCCCTTCCTTCCCCTGAGCGTGCAAGGTTTTGCCCAGCCATTTCTTGGACAAATAATTCTCGACCGCCTGGCGTTCCGCTTCCGTCAGCAACCGGCTATACGCCAGCACCTCGCCGATCTTGCCGTGATACGACCGGCCCATCGGCCAGAAATAGGAGCCGAGCGCGACCGGCATCGTCAACAGATCCGCACGATCACGCTGCGCGCAAAGAATGTGCGGCTGACCGGGCGTGAACCGGACCTCTTCCGCGCCGTTGATGCGATAACGGTCGAACGTGTTGAAATAGTTGTAGGGCAAGTTTGTGCCCCCGGCCCAAACGTTTCCGCCGACGCAGCGGATGCCGTAATCGGCGCCCTGGCTGGCATTCTCAGCGCCCCAGAGGCCGCCGTACTGCGGCGAGCCCTCCGGCTGGTTGACGATGAAAACCGTCTGCTGCGTGAACAGGTCGCCTGTGGCAAGCCGGTTGGTCAGGCCCGCGAAATAGACGGCGGGCAAACCGTTGATGCCCTGCTGCTGATAAGCCGGACAGGGACATTCGGGAACGGTCTGATGCAACACGGCGCCGGTCAGCTGTTCTTTCCATTCCGTCACAGCGCCGTCGGCGCCGATTTTCAGACACGCTTTTTCGGCGGCATCCAAATGGAACGAGAGCCCGGAAAGAAACGGCGCGGATTCGTCTTGGACGCGCACCACGCCCCCATCGATCGTCAGCTCACCGGTAAACGGCTGTTTTCCTGAGACGTACAGCACACCGCCCCCCGTCTTCAGCACGGCCAAAGGGGCGCGCGGTCCATCTTTCAACGCGCCAAACAGAAAAGACGTTTCGTCTCCATCCAGAACCACGGTTTTCACACCGGCCGCCCCGCCGGACGGTGCGGCCAAAGTCGCACCGGAGGCCAAGACCAGCTTGCCGATCCGGAGACGTTCGCCGCCGACGCAGGCGGTCGCGCCGTTCTCAAGCTGAAGCGTGTCAACGGCCTGCACGTCCCGGCCGAACGTGACCGCGCCGGCCCCCTGCAAAGCGAGCGTGCCCGCGACCCCGTCCTGAAGGGTGACCGGCACGGCGTTGGTCAATCGGCCGACGGCCGGCAACGTGACCGTGCCGTGCGTCCCGGGCTGCGCGTTGTAGCGTCCCATCCACACCCAGCAGTCACGGCAGCGGCAAGCCTCCCGCCGGTTACACGTGCCATGCAGGTTCTCGTCAGGCGGCGCCTTAAAAGAAGCCCGGACCAGCGCGTCCATTTTGCGGAAACGCGGATCGTCCTTGCCCGTGTAGCTTTTCTCCCCGGCGAACTGACCCCAGCCGCCATGCGCCAGCGGCAGAGGCGCCAGCAGGATCCGGCTCTTCTCGGGAAGCGTCATATTCACCAGCGCCTCATACGGCTGCCGGGACACCTCGTCGCCGAACAGGGTACGGACATATTCCCGCAACGCCATGACGCCCGCGGGCGCGTGGGTGGCGAGCTCCGGCAGATTCCAGCTGGGGCACGGCAACTCCTGCGCGTTCAGATCCATCCAGATGATCAGGTCTGACCACTCCGACGGCGTCAGCTTGACGCCGCTGTGGCCGGCCAGCAGTTTCTGGGTCAGGCGGCTCGGCGCCGCAAAATAATCGTTCGTCTGGCTGCTCCCCGTCTCCGTGTAGGCATGGGCGCGGGCGACAAGGATTTCCGGCGGCCGCTTCTGGCCCTTCGTCCGCGTCAGCGCCGCCCAGCCGCCCTGGCCGATCAACGACAATCCGCCGGCCTGTTCCGTCTCCGGTTTCAGCCCGTGGCAGGAAACGCAGTGCCGGTCAAAAACCGGACGCGCCTGGCGGTCATACCCCACGCCGTTCTCGGTATTCGGGATCGGCACCGGTTCTGACACAGGAATGTTCTTGCGGGAAAACTGCCGGGGCGCCTGCATCCTGTTCTCGTGGCAGCCCACACACCGCAGCTGCTCGCCTTTCTGGACATAAATGAACGACCGCATGGTCATGACCGCCATGCCGTTCTCGTCCAGCGCCTGCAGCTGCACCGGGACGCCCGCCGGCATCCGGAACGCCACGGAGCCGTCCGGATTGACCGGCACCGTGCCGATCGGTTTCTTATGGAGCGAATATCCACCCAGGTCATTGCGCTCGGGGTGGGTCGCGGTCCACTGCGTCATGATCCGGTTCAGGCGCAAGGTTTTGACGCACCCTTTTTTGATCGGCATCCGGCAGTCGTAAATGTTCTCCACGGAACAGAC
>CAZOIS010000346.1:0-3317 GCA_964579865.1 uncultured Lentisphaeraceae bacterium
TGCTCTCCGACCGCTACGTGCAGGACCGCTTCCTGCCGGACAAGGCCATCGACCTCTTGGACGAGGCCTGCGCCTCGATCCGCACGGAGATGGACTCCATGCCAGCCGAGCTGGACGAGATCACGCGGCGCGTCACGCGCCTGCAGATCGAGGAGACCGCGCTCAAGAAGGAGAAGGACCACGCCTCCAAGCTGCGCCTCGACGAGCTGCGCAAGGAGTTGGCCGACCTCAAGGCGCAGGCGGACGCCATGACCGCCCGCTGGCAGTCGGAGAAAAAGGTGCTCGACGAGACGCGCGTCCTGCGCGAGCAGCTCGAGGCCGCGCGCACCGCCTACGACAAGGCGGAGCGCGCCTACGACAACAACAAGGCCGCCGAGCTCAAATACGGCACCATCCCCGAGCTGGAGAAAAAGCTGAAGGCCGCGCAGACCAAGCTCCAGTCGAAAGACGGCTCGGTCATGCTGCGCGAGGAAGTCACTTCCGAAGAGATCGCCGAGGCGGTTTCGCGCTGGGCCGGCATCCCGGTCACCAAACTGCTCGAAGGCGAGCGCGAGAAACTTCTGCACCTGCCGGACGTATTGCACCGTCGTGTGGTCGGTCAGGACGAGGCGGTTGAAGCCGTCTCGGACGCTGTGTTGCGCTCGAGGGCGGGCATCAAAAACCGCCAGCGTCCGGTAGGTGCTTTCCTTTTCCTCGGGCCCACGGGCGTGGGCAAAACCGAGCTCGCCAAAACGCTCGCGGCCGAGCTGTTCGACTCCGAGGCGGCGATGGTGCGCATCGACATGTCCGAGTACATGGAGAAGCACACCGTCTCGCGCCTGGTCGGCGCGCCCCCCGGCTACGTCGGCTACGAGGAAGGCGGCCAGCTCACCGAAGCCGTGCGCCGCAAGCCCTACAGCGTGGTCCTGCTCGACGAGATCGAAAAGGCCCATCCCGACGTCTTCAACATCCTGCTGCAGGTCCTGGACGACGGCCGCCTGACCGACAGCCACGGCCGCACCGTGAGCTTCCGCAACGCGGTGGTCATCATGACCAGCAACATCGGCTCGGAGTACCTGGCCGCTGATCGGACGGATCCGTCCGACCGGTCGGACCGGGCCGAAATTCCCGAGAAGACCCGCCGCAAGGTCCTCGACCTGCTCAAGACCCACTTCCGTCCGGAGTTCCTCAACCGTTTGGACGAGACCGTGCTCTTCAAGCCGCTCGGCCACGCCCAGATCGCGACCATCGTGCGCTTGCAGCTCGAGGACCTGCGCAGCCGCATGCAGGAGCAGGAACTGGCGCTCGACATCGATGACGAGGCCATCGCGTGGCTTGCGGACAAGGGCTTCGACCCCGTGTACGGCGCGCGGCCGGTCAAGCGCGCGCTCCAGCGCGAGCTGGAGACCCCCGTGGCCCGCAAGATCGTGGCCGGCGACTACGCGCCCGGCGCGACCGTGCGCGTGACCGTCTCCGGCGGCGCTTTACGCATCGCGTGATCCCGCAAGATTGAACCCGCCCGCCGGATGGTGTATGGTGTGTGAATCATGCACCCGGGCCTTTCCGTCGTGGCGGCGGAGGGGCCCGCTTTCACGGGGGATCAACCGTATGTCAGGCTGGGGTCTTTCGCTCGCGTTCGTGATGGCGGTCGCCGTCATGCTCTTGTCGATCTCGAAGTTCAAGGTCCACCCCTTTCTGGCGCTCATGGGCGTCTCCCTCCTGCTGGCGGTGAGCGTCGGATTGCCGCTCGATAAAATCCCCGGCGTCATCGGCGCGGGCTTCAGCGGCACCTTCGCCAGCATCGGCATCGTCATCATCCTCGGCGCGCTGATCGGCGCGATCCTGGAGACGACCGGCGCGGCGCTCAAGCTGGCCGAGTGCGTGGTCCGGCGGGTCGGCCCCAAGCGGCCCGAGCTGGCCCTCGGCCTCATGGGCTGGATCGTCTCCGTACCCGTGTTCTGCGACAGCGGCTTCGTCATCCTCAACCCCATCCGCAAGGCGCTCTGCCAGAAGACCCGCCGCTCCAGCGTGGCCGCAACCGTGGCGCTCTCCGCCGGGCTCTACACCTCCCACGTGCTGATCCCGCCCACGCCGGGACCGATCGCGGCGGCCGGCGCGCTGGGCATCGGGCATCTGCTGCTGTTCGTGATCGCGGTCGGCGCCGTGGTCTCGCTGCCGTGCCTCGCCGCCGGCTTCGTGTTCGCCAACCGCATCGGCCGGCGCGTCCAGTCCGCGGAAGACCGCGAGGAGCAGGCGGGGCCCGGCTACGACGAGATCCTGCGCGGGTTCGGCGCGCTGCCCGGCGGCTTCCTCTCGCTCGCGCCGATCGCCATGCCCATCGCGGCCATGGCGCTGGGCTCGCTGTCGGCCGCGCTCGGCGGAACAGGCCGCGTGGCCGCGGCGCTCGCCTTCCTCGGCGCGCCGATCATCGCGCTGACGGTGGGCCTGTTTTTCGGCGTAATTCTGCTGGTCCGCGCCGGAAAGGCCGCTTCGTTCGGCGCGCTGACCAACGAGACGCTCAAGGGCGTGGGGCCGATCCTGTTCATCACGGCGGCCGGCGGCGTCCTGGGCAAGGTGATCGCCAGCGCGGGTTTCGTCGGCATCATGCAACAGCACGCGGCGACGCTCTCGTCGCTGGGCATTTTCTTTCCCTTCCTCGTTTCGGCCATCCTGAAAACGGCGCAGGGCTCTTCGACGGTGGCGATGACCACCACCGCGGGCATCATGGGGAGCATCGCCGATTCGGGCTCCATGATGCAGTTGCTCGGCTTGACCAGCCCGGCGGCCGCGGCGCTCACGGTGATGGCGATCGGCATCGGCTCCATGGTGGTCTCCCACGCCAACGACAGCTATTTCTGGGTCGTCACCAACTTCGGCGGCCTCAGCGCCGCGGACGGTTACAAAACCCAGACCGCCGTGACGCTGGTTATGGGTCTTGTCGCCATGCCGGTCATCTGGCTGCTCGCCCGCCTGTTCGCCTGAGGGAAACAAGGCGCTGCGGTGCGCTTGACCGTCGCGGACGATGCGCTGAAGCTGGCGAGAACGCTCACTCGGCGGCGAGCGACAGCCCGCGGCCGCGCAGATAGAGCGGGTCGGGAGAGAGCGTCACCCGCTCCGTCCGGCGCAGCGGCGCGCCCATCAGGTCTGTGCCCTGCGCCGCCTGCCCCGCCACGCGGCAGCTCCGCTCGCCCGCGGCCGTCCACGCGACCAGCAGCTCCTCGCCGCCCGCGAACGCGTAGCGCGCCGTCCAGAGGCCGCCGGCCTCGGTCAGCGACCGGAAAGCCGCGCCGTCCGTGAGGCGGATCCAGGTGGCGAGCGCCACGGCCGCCGGCTTGGGC
>CAZOIS010000347.1:0-3297 GCA_964579865.1 uncultured Lentisphaeraceae bacterium
CGCGGAAACGGAGGCGTTTGCCGCAGCCGTCGGCGCGCCCGTCTTCGCCACCGCGGAGCACCGCGGCGTCCGCGTGTCGGGCCCCGCCCCGGCGACCATCCCGCCGGTTCACGTCGCGGGGCCGATCGATCCCACCGGCGCGGGCGACTCGTTCACGGCCGGCGCCGTGCTGGCGCTCGCGGCGGGCGCGACCCGGCCAGAAGCCGCGCTGGTCGGCAATCTGGTCGCGTCGGTCACGATCCGGCAGCTCGGCACGACCGGCACGGCGAAACCCGCGGACCTTTTTCCCGCCTGGGCGCTCTGGGAGGAGCAACAGTCATGAACAAACTTTTTGACCGCAAGACGATCACCGTCAGGCCGCTGGCCGAGCGCATCAACAAGCTCGACTTCGAGCGGGACCGGATCGATCCCGAAACCTATGCGCCGCATCTCACCCCGGCCGCCCAGGACAGCGTCCGCCGGGCCGCCGACGAGATCCGCGCCGCGCGTGCCCGCGGCGCGCCGGCCATCTTGGCTTTCGGCGCGCACGCGATCAAGAACGGGCTCTCCCCCGTCATGGTCCGCCTGATGAAAGGCGGCTGGATCACCCACTTCGCCACCAACGGCGCAGGCGTGATACACGACTGGGAGTTCGCATTCCAAGGCTTTTCCGGCGAAGACGTGAAGCGCTACGTCGGCGAGGGGCAGTTCGGCATCTGGCAAGAGACCGGCATGTACCTGAACCTGGCGCTGGCGGTCGGCGCCTACCGCGGCCTCGGCTACGGCGAATCGGTGGGCGCCTTCGTGGCGGAGGACGGCTTGACGATCCCCGCGCCGGAAGAATTCTCCGCCGCCATCGCGACCGGGGCCGGCGCGCACGCGGATGAGGCGGCCCTCACGCACGCCGCCGCGGCCGCCGACCTGAAAGCGTTGCTGCTCCGCTGCCACGTGAAACCGGGGTTCCTGCGCGTCGACCATCCGTTCAAGGCGAACGGCCTGCAGGCCGCGGCCTACACGGCGGGCGTGCCGTTCACGGCACACCCCATGTTCGGGCACGACATCATCTACACGCATCCGCTGAACCGCGGTGCGCCCATCGGGCGAGCCGCCGACCGGGACTTTCTGGCGTTCGTCGATTCGGTGAGCCGGCTGGAAGGCGGCGTCTACCTCTCGGTGGGATCGGCCGTCATGTCGCCGATGATTTTCGAGAAGGCGCTCTCCATGTCGCGTAACGCGGCGCGCAGGCACGGCGCGGCGATCGAAGACTTCTCGATCCACGTGGTGGATCTGGCGGAGTCCGCGTGGGACTGGGTCCGCGACGGCGAGCCGCCGCAGGACAGCCCCGCCTACTACCTGCGCTTCTGCAAAACCTTCTCGCGGATGGGCGGCCGCATGTCCTACACCAGCGCAGACAACCGCGCCTTCCTGGTGGCGCTGCTGCGGGAGTTGGAGCGCGCGGACAAACAGCCGCGAAAAGGCGCCGTAAACACGATTGGAGCGAACCTCAAAAACTGTGGAAAAGGATAAACATGAAAAATGATTTACAGATGGATCTGACCGCTTACGCATCGGATACCGCCGCGAAGCTGATGCGGACGGATTTCGGCAAATTGGCGGAAATCGGCGAACTGTTGCTCAAGGTCAAGGCCGAAGGCCGGACCGTCTTCCTGATCGGCAACGGCGGCAGCGCCGCCACCGCGTCGCACGTCACGAACGATTTGGTGAAGGGATGCCGCGTCGGCGACACCCCGGGCTTCCGCGCGTTCTGCCTGAGCGACTCCAACGCGCTCGTGACCTGCCTGGCCAACGATTTCTCATATGAGGAGATCTACACCATCCTGCTCCGCACGTACGCCAAGCGAGGCGACGTGGTGCTGGCGTTCAGCGGCAGCGGCAACTCGCCGAACATCGTCCACGCCTTGAAGACGGCGAGCAAAATGGGGCTGACGACGGTCGGCTTCGGCGGACGCGACGGCGGCCTGATGAAGCCGCTGTGCGACCACATCCTGATCGCGCCGACCGACTCCATGGAGATGCTCGAGGACATGCACCTGATCTATTTCCATGACCTCGTGTGCGCGATGCGCCCGGGTCTCGCCAAGCTGGCGGGGACGGACAAGTCAGGTTGTTCAGTCGAATAAGACGGGCGGCCCGGGAAAACCGCGCCCCTTCCCGGCACCGAAAGCGGCAGGGGCACAGCCCCGGGGCATCCGCAAAGGCGGGATAAAAGATGTTCATTGGAGCGATCGACGGCGGTGGCACCAAGGTGCTGACCGCAGTGATGACGGAAACGGGCAACGTGCTGGCGCGGCGCCAAGACGCGGTGCCGACCGCGGACGTCCCCTTCTACTTCCGCCGTTGCGCGGAGATGCTGGCCGCCTGCGCGCGGGAGGTCGGGACCGAGGTGTCCGATTTGGCCGGCGTGGGGATGAACATTCCGGGCATGGTCACCTTGGACGGCCGGGTTCTGGGATCGCCCTCCGCCGGCTGGGGAGCGTTTGAAGCGCGGCCCCTGCTGACGGGCGTGTTGGGCATCGCACACGGTAACGTTTTCTTCGAGAACGACATCAACGCCTGCGCGCTGGCGGAAAAACGTTTCGGCGGGGCTGACGGCGATTTCGTCTGGATCACCATCAGCACCGGCAACGGCGGAGCGGTTGTTGCGGACGGGAAACTGGTCCGCGGCGCGGCAGGCTGCGCCGGCGAGTTCGGCCACCTCAAGGTGGAGCGCGACCATCCGCGGCGCTGCGGGTGCGGCGCGTTCGGCTGCCTGGAGGCGCACGCTTCGGGCGTGGCCATCGCGCGCCGCGCGGAAGAGGCCGGGCTGGGCGTCGGCACGGATGCCAAACGGTGCGAAGAGCTGGCGCGGCAGGGCAACGCCGCCGCCCTGGCCGTTTACGACGAGACGGGCGTTTATCTCGGCCGCGCGCTGGCCATTGCCGCCAACCTTCTGAATCCCGCCTGTGCCTATATCGGGGGCGGCGTTTCAAAGGCCCTGGACCTGATGCTGCCGGCCATCCAGAGGACGCTGGCGGCGGAAGCCCTGCCGCAGTGCAAGAATGTGAAGGTCGTGCGGACCCGGCTGGGGTACGAGGCGGCGCTGCTGGGCGCGGCCGCCGTATGTCTGGACGGGATGGGGGAAGTTCGTTAGTGCGTTAGTTCGTTAGTGCAAGAGTGCGAGAGTGAGTCGGGCAAAGGAGGAATCATGAGCAAGAAGATCGAGTCGGTGTCGCGCAGAACATTCCTGCGCCGTTCGGCCGCGGCCGCGGCGGTGTTTCAGATCGTGCCGGGCTACGTGCTCGGCCTCAACGGCCAGAC
>CAZOIS010000348.1:0-3297 GCA_964579865.1 uncultured Lentisphaeraceae bacterium
TCGAGGGTTCGCTCGAGCGCATGGTGCCGATCATCATGACCTCGCTGACCACGATTTTCGGGCTGGTGCCGATCGTGCTGGCCTACGACAAGCCGGGCGGCGAGCTTCTGGCGCCCTTGGCGATCGTGCAGTTCGGCGGGCTGATCAGCGCGACGCTGCTGAACCTGCTGGTCCTGCCCGCCGCCTACCGGCTGGCGTTCGGCGGCCGCCGGGCCGCGGTGCGGGCGGCGTGACCGGTCCCCGCCGGGGACGATGTTTTTTTAGCGCGAATCCCCGCGAATGAGAGCCGGGCCGGATGTTTTTAGGCTGATCGCTAAAAATCCGGCCCGGGCCGTTTGCCCGGAGCGGATATCCGGTCGGGAGCGCGGGGGCCCATGATCGGCTCGGCGCAGCCTCGCCCTTGTGAAAAATAGGCTGGTTGACTGGCGAGGCTGCGCCGAGCCGTTTCGCTACGCTTCCGCCTTCATGTCGCGCGTCATGAGCGTCTCGACGGCGGTGCGGGCCGAAAATCCCTCGTAGCAGAGGGCGTAGACGATGTCGGTGATCGGCATCTCGACGCCGCGCGTCTGGCCGAGCGTGTGGATGACTTTGGAGTTCCACACGCCTTCGGCCACCATGCTCATGCTGCCGAGGATGGCCTCGATGGGCTCGCCGCGGCCGAGGCGTTCGCCGACCGTGTGGTTGCGGCTGTGGCGGCTGGTGCAGGTGACGATCAGGTCGCCGACGCCGCTCAGGCCCGAGAAGGTCTCCGGCCGCGCGCCGAGCGCCAGGCCGAAGCGCGTGACCTCCGCGAGGCCGCGCGTGATGAGCGCCGCGCGCGTGTTGTCGCCGAAGCCGAGGCCGTCCGAGGCGCCCACGGCGATGGCGATGACGTTCTTGACCGCGCCGCCGATCTCGACGCCCAGCGGGTCCGCTGAGGTGTAGACGCGGAAGAGCGGTCCGCTGAAGAGCTTCTGGACGCGCTGGGCCAGGGCCGGGTCTTGGGAGGCGGCCACCACGGCCGTCGGGATCTTGCGGGCGACCTCTTCGGCGTGGCTGGGGCCGGAGAGCACGGCGATGGCCTCCAGACCGAGCAGGTCCTGGGCGAGCTCGCTCATGCGGCAGTGGGTCGCCTCGCAGAGGCCCTTGGTCAGGCTGACCACCAGGGCGTCAGGCCTGATCAGGCCTTTGAACCGCTCGCAGACGCCGGCGAAGAACTTGGAGGGCGAGGCGAGGACAAAGACCTCGGCGCCGGCCGCGGCGGCCGCGGGGTCGGACGTCCAGCGCAGCGTCTCCGGCAGGGCGATGCCGGGCAGGAAGCGCGTGTTTTCGCGGCGCGCGCGGATCTCGGAGAGATACTCGTCGAAAGGGCCCCACAGGGTGACCGCGTGACCGTATGAATGAAGCAACAGGCCGATGGCTGTGCCCCAGCCACCGTCGCCGATAATTGTGATGTTCATAAGAGGATTAAAATCTGAGGCCGGAGGACGGAAGAAGTTCGTTAGTGCGAGAGGGCGTTAGTGCGTGAGTTGGGGAAGACGGGGGGCGGAGGCGCTAGGGGGTGTTTTTCGGTGTGCGCCCTTTGCCGAAATGGAAGCGCGACTCGGTGCCGGCGCGCAGGCGGGCGATGTTCGTGCGGTGTTTCCAGACCGCCAGCAGCGCGAGCAGCGTCAGGACGCCGGGGAACCAGGGGCCGTTCGCTTTCAGGTGCAGCGGCCAGGCGGCGACGCCGAGCACAACCGCCGCGGTGATCGAGGCCACGGAGACATAGCGCGAGGCGAGGAAGGTGATCAGCCAGGCCGCAAAGGCGATGCCCACGCCGGCGGGGGAAAGGCCCAGCAGCAGTCCCGCGCTCGTCGCGATGCCCTTGCCGCCCTTGAAGCGCAGGAAACAGGTCCAGTTGTGGCCGACGACCGTCATGGCGCCGCAGAAGACGGCCATGCCCATGCCCGCGTCGGGCGCCTCCGCGCAGGCGGCCGCGAGCATCGGGATCAGACGGACGCCGGCAAAGCCCTTGAGGAAGTCGAGGGCGAACGTGAGGATGCCCAGCGGCTTGCTTACGGAGCGAAAGACATTGGTCGCGCCGATGTTGCCGCTTCCCAGCGTGCGGATGTCCTTGCCGCAGGCCTTCGCGATCAGAAAGCCGAAAGGAACCGAGCCCAGCAAGTAGGCGGCCGCGCCGCCGATCAGCCATGGAAACACGTTTGTCATGGCCCGAAGTGTAGCAGAATCGGGGTGCTTTTGCATCCGGTCCGTCGCAAGAAAATAGGTTGAAAAGCGACTGGACGGCACATGTGGTTTCCGCTATAAATGTTACTACTGACAGAAACAAAGGGCTCGCGCCCTTCGTATAAAGCGATCACAGGAGAGAAATAAACCGCATGAAAAAGATGCTCGGGGTGTTTTTTTGCGCAGCGCTGGCCGGCGCGACGGTGGCCGAAGAGGCGAAGCCTGCGGCCGCGCCTGCCGCCGCAAAACCGGAGGCGGTCGCGACCGAACCGGAGGCGGGCAAACGGAATCTGAGTTGGAACGGCGGCGCCGACCTGCGGGTGCGGCAGGAGCTGTACGACAACGTGCCGCAGCATAACGCGAAAGGCGCGGTCTCGGCCAACCAGAGCTACTTACGTATCCGCCCGCGCGTCTGGGGCGAAGTCAAAAACGAGGATTTCCGCCTCTACCTGCGCCTCGCCGACGAGTTCAGGGAGGTTTTTCAGCCGAGCGAGAGCCACGCCGCCCAGTTCCCGGACGAGGTCATCGTGGACAACCTCTGCCTCGACCTTTACAACCTCTTCGGCGACCGGGTCGACCTGCGGATCGGACGCCAGGATTTTCTGGGGCCGGACGGCTACGGCTCGGGCCGCGTGCTGCTGGACGGCACGCCGGGTGACGGGTCGCGCTCGGCATTCATGGACGCGATCAGGGCCACCGTCAAGGTCGACGAGAAAAACACACTGGACCTGCTGGCGATCTACAACAACCCCGACAACGAACTGAGCTGGGGCCATCCCAAGGGGGCGAACGGCAGCTCCGCCAAAGAACGCGCCCTGACTTACAACGTGCCGGGCAGCACCGACATGGCGGAGTATGGCGGCGGCCTGTATTTTAAATCGAAAGAATGGGAAGCGTTCCCGTTCGACCTGTACTACCTGTTCAAGCGCGAGACCAAAGCGCGCTTGTCCGGCAACGAGCTGCCGGGCCGCAACACGCACACCGTCGGCACGCGCCTGATGCCGAAGCTCACCGAGACGCTCTCCGCAGAACTCGAAGGTGCGGCGCAGGCCGGCGAGAAAGACGGCGGGGCCTCGACGGCGGGCTATA
>CAZOIS010000349.1:0-3297 GCA_964579865.1 uncultured Lentisphaeraceae bacterium
GATTCCAAGACACCGCTTCTTCGGCTACGGTGTCCACGACTATGACATACCGCGTGCTTCGCCCCTCCAGGAAATCCACTGGACGATCTGTCTTAGGATTGTGTACACTGGCGTCGTGGGACTCGAGGTTGACGTTTGTTTATGCGCGGAAAATTTGCGCATTTCCGGATGTTGACCGCTTTTTCCGCATAACAGATGGCTGCATGGGAATCGGCACGTGATGGGTTGACCCGATGGGATGCCGATGAAAAATGATACTGAAAAATTGTGGTACGGTTTGTGGTTTAGACAAGAGAAGTGTGCGACCGGATGCCAGTGATAAGGAGCATCAGATAATGAACAAAAGAAAGATTGGATTTGTGGTAACGGCTATCTGGGCCTTTGTCAATATGGCTTATGCGGCCACCACCAACACGTGGGATGCGGACACGGGCACTACCGGCGCCCAGGACGGTTCCGGAACGTGGACCGTGAGCGCGTCCGACACCAACTGGTGGAACAACTCGTCCGCCAACACGAACTGGAGCAACAGCGCGGCGCCCGACCTCACGATCATCGGCGCGGGGGCGGGCGCGGCAGGCACGATCACGCTGGGCGAGGCCATCACGGTCGGCCACCTGAGATTCAACGCCCCCGGCTCCGGCAGCTACACCCTTGACGGGAACGGCAACGCCCTTACCTTCGGCATGAATTATCCTCTGCTGTGGGTCTCCTCCGGCGTGACCGTCACGAACCGAGCCAACAGCGACAACACAACGCGCGATCTCAATCTCAGCGGGGGCGGCACGTTCGTTTTCGCGGGGACGAACATCTTTCACTCCGTTGACATGATGGATGCGCAAACAGCTTGGTTTGGCATCACGGGCGGCGTCGCCGGAACCACGATCACGATCCCGTCCGGCGCATCGTTTAAAACAACCGGTTACCCTCCAACCTATCAATATAGTACATTCGGGTTCCGGCTACGCGATGGGACCACCCTGAACGTCGACGGCAATTTGACCACATCGGCCAGAATCGGCGGACATTCCGGTGAAGATAATTATAACATTAACATCAATCCGGGTGCGATCGTGACGAACACGAGCGATGTGATGCTCGGCTGGAACAGCATCGGGACGCTGAGCATGAACGGCGGGTACATGATTGCGACCAGTATTACCCATCTGGACAGTTCTACCGGCACGCTCAACCTGAATGGGGGAACGCTTGAGGTTAATCAAGTCACGTCATCGACAGGTCCCGGAGCGTTTCGCGTCAACTTCAACGGCGGCTTGCTGCGGGCACGCGCCGATACCCTCCTCACCGAGACCTCTACAAAAAGTTCCGTCGCCACGTATCTGGTGAAGAATGGCGGCGCGCTGATCGACATCAACGGAAAGAACGTGGAAACGATTGTGCCGTTTTCGAAGAGCGGCTCCGGCGGCCTGACGAGGCTGGGCGCCGGCACAATGACCTACGCGGGGGGCTCCTATACCGGCGCGACAACGGTCGCGGCCGGTACCCTGAACCTGAACTTCAACAGGCGGGCCGCTTGGGTCGCGCGGGATACCGTCTGCGATTTTTATGACCGGACGTCCCGGCTGGTTCTGAATGGCGGCAACTTTATTGTCACCGGCCGCGCCTCTGTTCCCTCTGTCACCAAGAGTTTCACGGTTGGCGTAAGCGGATACGAGCGTTGCGCGCGCGGCGGCAACACCGCCGGCCTGGTCGCGGGGATGCCGGTGTCAGGACTCCATATTCCTACAAATACGTATGTTGCGTATGTCAATAACTCCTCCATGCTCATCATGAGCAAGGCCGCCACCAACGCGGCGGTCGCAACCGTGTCATTGACCTTCGGCGGCGTCACGAATACGACCTGGCAGACGATCGACAACGTCGAGCTGCAGCAGGACGCGACGCTCACGGTGGGCTCGAACGGAGGGGCGGGCACGGTGCTGACGGTCGGTGCCGTCTCGGGGGCCGGCGGACTGACCAAGGACGGCAACGGGACGCTGGCGCTCTCCGGCACGAACACCTACGCGGGCGCGACCGTGATTAAGGGCGGGACATTGAGATTGACCGCGCCCGTGGTCGTCACCAACGCCTCTTTCGAGTTACACGCTCCGCTGACCGAACATCCTCCATATGGGTTTTATGACACGCCGACTAATGCGTACTGGAACTTTTATTCTGCCGGCATCGCGGCTCTGGGGTCCACGTGGGTGAGCGGCAACGCCATTATCGATGGGGCCTCGGCCGCCTTCCTGCAGGCCAACTCGCAGACCGGAGCGATTTCCACGACCCTTTCGTTGCCCGCTGACGGCCTGTATGTGATCTCCTTTATGGCCGGGAAACGGCCCACCACAGCCGCCACGGCCATTTCTGTCGAAATCGACGGGACCAACCAATTCGGCTTCGCTGCGGCTGAGTTCAATGATTCAGGTGACATGTACTCGGGCTCCGCCGTTCTGTCGGGCGGCACGCATACGTTGACTTTCCGGGGAACGGTAACGGGCACGGACTCCGCCACATGGATCGACCGGGTTGCCGTCACCACGCTGGCCGCCGGCGGCCTTGTCGGCAACCTGCCTACGGGGACAGTGGCCTCTGTAACCTCGGACGCCGTGTTGGATCTGGGCGGCAATGCGCAGACCCTGGACGGACTCAGCGGCGACGGGCTGGTCACCAACGGCACGCTGGTTGTCAGCGGCACGGTCGCCCCGGGCACGAATGCGATCGGCACGCTGACGGTCGCAGCCGCCACGGCACTGACCGGGACCTTGGCGGTCGACACGTCTCTCGGCGGAACGTGCGACCTTCTCAAGGTTCAAGGCTCACTGGATCTGACGGGCGCAGTCCTTCAGGTTCAGGACGTGGATCAGCTCAAGTCCGGCACGTCATATGTGATCGCGACCTGCACGCCGGGAGGCCTGACCGGCCGGTTCGACTCAACCAATATTTCGGAAGGGACGATCTGGCACGTGGTCTACGACAGGGGCAACGGGGAAGTGCGGCTGGAAATTATCCTCGGAACGCTGATGCGGATCCATTAAGCGATCGCGCGATATGGCGCACGGCGGAGGCGGCACGTCGCGTTGTTGGCAACGGGCCGACGACGCGCTCTTTCCTGGGCGATGAGGATACGCTCTCGCTCGCTTCGCTGATAACGGCAAGCCTACTCTTTAGCCGTTCGTGCCGTGTGTGCTTGGCGTTCTTTTTACCAGGCGTAGGCGAGCGACGTGAATAGCCTGCGACCTGCGGCTTCTTGTCCGGGATAGGTCTGGAAGTCGTCGTCGAGAAGATTGTCCACGC
>CAZOIS010000350.1:0-3287 GCA_964579865.1 uncultured Lentisphaeraceae bacterium
GAGACCGTGGCGAACAACGCGGGCAGCCACGGCATGCAGACGCGCTCGGGCACGGTGACGCTGACCAATGGCCTGCACGACATCGCGATCGTCTTCCAGCAGGGGAGCGGCGGTTTCGGGCTGAGTGCGAGCGTCACGTTGCCTGGCGCGACAACGAGCCGGATACTGCCGAACGCCATGCTGGTGGCGGATGTTGCGGACACGCCGGCCTACACGCTGACGGTGGACACGGTTGCGGTCACGAACGCGCCGGGCGCGGGCACGGTCGCGTTCACGGGCCCCGGCACGCTCAAGATGACGGACCTCTGGGTGGATACGGGCGCGCGGCTTGCGGTCACGGGCTCCGTCGCGGTCACGGGCAGCGCGTTGAACGTTACGGTGTCTCAGGAAGTGCCGTTCGGACAGACCGTGGTGGGCGATTTCAGGGGGACGGCAGGGCTTGACCTCTCCGGTGTGACGCAAACGCTGTCCGGCTCGGAAGGACGGTTACAGTATAAGGACAAGCAGCTCTATATCGGCCGCAGTTCGGGCACGGTGATGATGCTGCGGTAGCAACGCTAAGCGCGGCGACGCGATGGTCGCCGCGCACTCCGAAAAAGGGCCTCGGAGGGCGCGTTCGCGGTCATGACCTTCGGCGCGGTCGAAGGCGCGGACCGGCTCGCTTCATGGTCGGTGGCCGACCTCCCGTCCGCCTACAAGGGCGCGCTTGTCGTGGAGGGCCAAACCGTGTATCTTGAAATCCGGACGAGGGGCACGACACTTCCGTTCCGGTGGACGATTCGCCGGCGGGGTGTCCGGTGAACACAAAAGGAGTCGGCATGCGGGGCAAACAGGAAAAGGCGGCCGTGGCGGCCTGTCTGATCGCGGCGGGGGTGTTCGGGCAACGATTGGCGCTGGTTGAGCGCCTCGACGTGGCCCCCGTCTGGGCGGGTTGCCCGGTGGGTTTCGCGATGCTGACCCACAGCAACCGGCAATTTCTGGCCTACTACAGCGACGCGCGTGCGATGACGCTGGCGCAGCGCGACCTGAACACGAACGCCTGGACCTTCGTTGAGTTGCCTTCCCGGCTGGGCTGGGACAGCCACAACTACGTGACGATGGCCGTGGACAGCGAGGGATACTTGCACGTTTCCGGCAACATGCACTGTGTGCCCTTGATCTATTTCCGCAGCGAGAAGCCGCTCGATATCCGGGCCATGACGCCCGTCCACCGCATGACCGGAGAACGCGAAAAACGCGTGACCTATCCGCGCTTCATGAAGGGGCCTGACGGCGCGTTGCTCTTCACCTACCGCGACGGCGGAAGCGGGAACGGCTCGACGATCTGGAACCGCTATGACCTCGCAGCCAAGGCTTGGACGCGGCTCATGGCCGAGCCGCTCTTCGACGGCCAAGGGCTCATGAACGCTTATCCGCACGGTCCGGTGCTCGGCAAGGACGGCTACTACCACCTCACGTGGGTTTGGCGCGATACGCCCGCGTGCGAGACCTGCCACGACCTGAGCTACATCCGCAGCCGCGACATGACCCGTTGGGAGAACGCGTTCGGCAAGCCGGTGACGCTGCCGATCCGGCTCGGCGCGGACGTGGTGGTCGACCCCGTGCCGGTCAAAGGAGGCCTTATCAATCCCGGTCAGGCGATCGGTTTCGATGCGCAGAACCGCGTGATCGTGACCTACACCAAGTATGATGCGGCCGGCAACTCGCAGCTGATGAACGCGCGCCTGGAAGACGGCCGATGGAACGTGGTGCAGACGTCGGACTGGGCCTACCGCTGGGACTTCTCGGGCGGCGGTTCGATCATCGGCGAAATCGGTGTGGGCCCCGTGGAGGTTCAGGACGGGACGTTGGCTCAATCGTATTCGCATGCCAAATTTGGCGGCGGGCGCTGGGCGCTGGATGAGGTGACGCTGAAACCGTCGGGCAAACTGGAGGGACGCGTGCGCTGGCCGAAGGAGGTCAGCCGGAAGGAACATCTCCTGAAGGGCATGGGCGTGCGCAGCGCCCAGGATCTTGCGGCCGATCCGGAAAGCGGCGTTTCGTGCGACGGTTTCGTCTATCGCGCCATGTGGGAGTCGTTGCCCGCGAACCGCGACCGGCCTCAGCCGGGCGGCGTCCCTCCGCCGGCGCAACTGCGGGTTTTCAAGCTGAAGGTGGCGGGTAAATAGAAACGGAAAAAAGGAGCCTGGCGATGACAGAGGATGTGTACACGATCGGCAAAGAGCTGGACCTGAAGCGGGAGATGCGGCGGACGATTGAAACGCCGAAACTGCCTGCGAACCTGATGCTCAAAATCATGTTCCTGACCTTCGATGTTCTGTACGGAAAGGCGCGCACGCTCCCCAAGGTGATGGTGCTCGAGATCCTCGCCCGCTATCCCTATTGGGCGTGGGAGCACGGCTCTTACGCGGTTCTTTCAAAGCTGCACTGCAGCGCCCGCCCGCCCTCGCAGAAGAAGATCGAGATCGCGCTGCGCCACATCCAGATGGGGCGCGAGGCGCAGGACAACGAGCAGTGGCACATGCTGCTGTGGGCCGACCTCTGCCAGCAGCGGGGCATCAAGCTTTCGTGGCTCAGGCACTTCCTGCTGCCACGCCACATGACGTTCGTCTACTTCTGCCTGACGCGCATCATGTACAAACTGAACCCCGTTTGGTCTTTCGCGATGAATGCGGCTTTCGAGTCGCACGCGGAGCACGAGTACATGCTTTTCGCGCGCGAACATCCCGAGTATGACGCGGTGCCGGTGGAGTCGGCCTGGTTCAAGTACTATCCGCGGCAGGCGTCGCTGGGCGACCTCGTGCGGCGCGTCGGCTTGGACGAGCGCGACCACATGAATCATTCGCTCGACGAGATCAAGCGCCTTCGCGGGTAGCCGCCATCGAGGCATCGTTCCGCAGGGTGCTGTGCGGTTCGCGCGGACGCTCGCCCCGGTTCGGCAGGTGCGGCGCAAGGATCGCGGGCAACGCGTCGGCGAACGGCGTGCGTTGCCCGATGCCGAGGCGCTCTAAGGCCGACGAGTCGAGATGGGCGTTCTTGGGGCGCGGCGCGCCCGCAGGCGGCGTGGCGTACGGAATGAGACGCGTGCGGTCGAACCCCAGTAGCGGCGCAAACGTGAGCGCCATGCCGTATTTGGTCATCGGCTCGCTGCCGCTCCAGTGGAAGATGCCGCGGAGCTCGGGGTGCGCCAGCTTGTGCGCCACCATCTGGCACAGCACAGCGGCGACGTCGGACGTGTGGGTCGGATAGCGCGTGGCCCAGTCTTCCATGGCGAGGCGCTCGCCGGG
>CAZOIS010000351.1:0-3260 GCA_964579865.1 uncultured Lentisphaeraceae bacterium
CGATGAGAAACACAACCGGCATCGTCTGTTTCGTGTGGCTGCTCGCGGCCGCGGCCGGGGCTCGCGCGGCCACGTGGTGGCAGACGCAGCTCGAACAGGTCGAGGCGTTCAATCGGCAGACCGCGGCGTCGCGCGAGCAGATGCGCGCGGACAATCCCGGCTGGCAGGCGTTCAAGCCGTGCAACGAGCCTTTGGACAGCGCGGCGGAGTCGGTGCCGGTGCGCGTGAATATGCGCGGAATCCGCACCGTGTGGCTCGGCTCGGTGGGCCGCGGACAGAGTTTCGTGGGCGGGCCGGTATGGGTGGATGCCCAGGGCCGCCGGACGCCCGTGCTGATCGCGACCAACGCCCCCCTGGCCGGCAAACCCGCCGGCTTCACGGTCCGCGCCGCAGGCCGGTCGCCGCACAAGCTGCGCGGCGGCAGCGCCAAGACCTACGCCTACGGCTATCTCCTCAACGAGTGCCAGGTTCTGGCCGAGGCGCCTGAGGGCACGGAGGCGCTCGAAGCCGACGTGGGCCAGAACAACCCCAACAACACCCGCAGCGTGACGCGCTTCGTCGTTGAGCTGGAGTCGCGCCTCGCGGGCGCCGAGGCCCGCGCCGAGACCGCCGATGAAATTCTGGCCGACGTCGCGCGCGCGTTCAACACGCCGCAGGACATCTGCGAGCAGCTCTTGGAGCGCCGCGCGGAGATCTGGGGCGGCAACGCCATCTCCACCGACCTGCGGCAGCTGACGGACCGCTATACCGCGGCCTGCCCGCCGGGGCTGCGCGAGAAGGCCCAGAAGCTCCGTCCGCATTCGCCCGAGAACCTCGCCGCCGTGCGCGCGCTTTACTACCTCGAGCAGGCGCGCCAGCGCCTGCAACTCTGCCGCGCGACGGCGGAGCTCGTGACGCGCGAGGGCGGCCGCGTGCCGTGGGCCGAGGCGGAGATCGCCGCGCTGGAAACCAAGGTCGGCGCCGCGCTGGCGGCGGGCTCCGCCGCGGACGGCGACCTCTTCGGCGAGGTCTTCCGCCTGCGCCGCAAGATCCTCTTCGCCCATCCGGCGCTGCAGTTCGAGACGCTGCTGATCAACAAGAACCCGCCCACGATGTACAGCCACAACTGCGACCAGTACCTCGGCCGTCACAGCCGCGTCGGCGAAGGCCCGACGCTGCTCACGCAGTGGCAGAGCGACCGGCCCCGCGAGCGCAACCTGCTGCGGGACCGCCTGCCGCCGGGCGCGTTCTACAGGCCGAGCCTCCATCCCGACGGCAAGCGGTTCGTGTTCGCCTACGCGGACCACTCGACCAACAACCCGAACTTCTTCCGCTATTTCCTCTACGAGGCGGCCGTCGACGGTTCATGGGTCCGTCAGCTCACCGGCACGCCGCGCGATCCGCTCACGACCATGGGCGGCCGGGAGACGGTCATGATCGAAGACAGCGATCCGCACTATCTGCCCGACGGCGGCATCGTGTTCGTCTCGACGCGGTCGCAGAACTACGGGCGCTGCCACGGTGGACGCTACACGCCCGCGCTGATGCTCTACCGGTGCGGCCGGGACGGCGACGCGATCCGGCCGCTCTCCTACGGCATCGAGAACGAGACCACGCCGTCGGTCCTGAACGACGGGCGCATCCTCTACACGCGCTGGGAGTACGTGGACCGCCACGAGATGGAGTTCCACAAGCTCTGGTGGAAGCGTCCCGACGGCACGGGCGTTTCGCACTACTACGGCAACGACACGATCTATCCGCTGATGATCTCCGAGGCGAAAGCCATCCCGGGCTCCACAAAAATCGTCGCGACTGCCGTGGCGCACCACAGCTTCCACACGGGCACGCTGATCCTGATCGACGTCCTCAAGGGCGAAAACGGGCCTGACCCCGTCACGCGCCTCACGCCCGAGCGCCGCTATCCCGAGTCGGACGAGCCCGGCGGCGCGGGCCAGTTCAGCACGCCTTGCCCGCTGACGGAAAACCTCTTTTTCGCGACCTATTCGCCGGACCAGATCCCCTTCCAGGGCACGGTGCCCAAGGCCACGGGCTACAGCATCGTGCTCGTCGATACGGCGGGCGGGCGCGAGCCAATTTTCCGCGACGCGGACACCTCGTGCTTCAGCGCGCAGCCGGTCGTGACGCGCGCCCAGGCGCCGGCGCTGCCGTCGCAGTTGCCCGAGCATCCCGAGAGCGACACCGGCATCTACGCGGTGCAGAACGTGAACCTCACGCGCAATGATCCCGAGGGCGTGCTCAAGCCGGGGCAGATCAAGTACCTCCGCTTCAACCGCATCTACGTCAAGCCCATCGCCTCCAACGCCGCGCTCAACTGCCGGGTCGGCGTCGGCCTCGCGAAAAAAATCCTCGGCACGGTGCCTGTGGCGGACGACGGCTCGGTCGTGGTGCGCGTGCCTTCGGGCGTGCCGCTGCAGATCCAGGCGCTCGACGAAAACGGCATGGCGGTGATGACCGAGCGCTCCTTCCACTACCTGCACGCGGGCGAGCGCCGCGGCTGCGTCGGCTGTCACGCGGAGAGCCACGCGTCGCCGCCGCCCGACGCCTCGCTGCTGATGCGCGCGCCGCAGGCGCTCACGCCGCCGGCGGGGCCGGCCTACGAGGGCGGCTTCAGCTTCGTGCGCACGGTGCAGCCCGTGCTGGACCGCCACTGCATCCGGTGTCACGGCCTCGGCGACAAGCCGCCGCCCAACGGCGTCGACCTCATCGGCACGCAGCAGGGCAGCTTCTCGCAGTCGTACGTGCTCCTTGCGCGCTACACCAACCCCATCGGGCTCAAGCCCGAAACGCACGGCGAAGGGAAGAACATCAGCCGTCCCAAAGACTACTACGCGCACGCCTCGCGGCTCGGCCAGATGCTGCTCAAAAACCACCAGAACGTGAACCTGCCGCGCGCGGATTTCCGGCGTCTCATCGACTGGATGGACCTCAACACGCAGGCCAACGGCGACTCGTCGCACAACCGCATCGAGCATGCGCGCATCAACGGCCAGAAAGAGCGCGAGCTGCGCGAGGCGGTCAAGGCCCGCTTCGGCGAGACGCTCGCGCGTCAGCCGCTGCACGCGCTGCTCAATCACGCGAATCCCGACGAGAGCCGCATCCTCATGGCGCCGCTGGCCCAGGCGGCGGGCGGGTGGGGCCAGGTCGAAAACGGCTGGGCTACGCCAGAAGACCCGGAATTCAAGCGGTTCCGCGCCTTGGTCGTGGCCTGCATCGAGCCGCCGCGGCCCGACGTCAACGGCACGTGCGGCCGCGACGGCGCC
>CAZOIS010000352.1:0-3255 GCA_964579865.1 uncultured Lentisphaeraceae bacterium
AACCAGCGAGGTCACGGAACGCACTGACGCGCGTTCGTGCCTCGCACCGTTGGCGACATAGGATGAGACTGAAATGTACTTAGGGCCCTTTCTTTTCGTGAGCGTCATAGCGATGTCGATGGCGCTTTTCTTGGCCCGAACGGGGCGGAGTCGGAAAAGGCTCACCATTGGCCTCGCTATTTGCCTGATTCTTTGGACTGCTTTTGCAGCATCAATTTGCTGGTGCTTGAGAGACGGCCTCGGTCCCGACTCGATAGAAAGCACTGGAATTGTCGCGTGGCATCGATTTACGGACGACATGCTGCCTGTTCTCCTATTTGTCGTTCTTGTGGTCGGCGTGGATGTTGTGGGCTATCGGTTCTCGTTGAAAAGGGAAAGGACCATCGCCAACCACACATCGGACGGTATTCGTCAACCCGCAGACGGGTCGCCGAAACCGTCAATGTGAACGTACGCCGATGATGGAACAAGATGAGAAAAAGGGGCGTGTAGCGTACCGTTATGCGCCCAATACTAAAGAGATGCCGCCCGCCGCACACGGCACACACGGCGCAGCGACGCACGTGGGTGCCTTGTGCGGCGGGGCTCAGACATGGGGTGGAAGAGGAAAGAGAGGCGGGGAACCGGCCATGTTTCTGCGGGAATCAAAGCACAAACGGGGGCGTATGATGGGGCCATTTCGCGCCGCTCAATGTTGAAGAACTTCGGCTCAGATAACGTCAGCGACCTCCGACCCCTTGAGCCGAAGTCGAATGGAGGTTCGGAGGGACGCCGTGTTGGGGCCTTTCTTGTCTCTCAGGATACGGATTGTGAATATTGTGCTCGTAGTCGTAAATTATGTAAAGCAATGGCGACGTGCAGCCGGAGAGTATACAGGCGAAAAGGAGGCTATTTGTAAGTAGGCCCTTTTTCCAGATCAAGTGTCGAGTGGGAAGTAACAACGCTGCACCAATCGAAATTAGCGGAGGTAAAATCGCAAAAGCGTACCATGCTGAAGAAATCCTGACAGACGAATAGTTGTGAAAGATCTCACGCGCGTCGTGTACACCATCGACTCCGAGAAAAAGAAATAAAATACCGCACGCGCTCAAGGTGATGCGGCCAAGTAAGGGAGAGCCAATGTTATCAGTAATTTTCATGGTTCCCCAACGGTGGAGGCTAGACACGGCGCGTAGCGGCGTTGTCTACGCCGACTGGTTCGGGTTTAATCATCGGTTGGCAAGCATTCTGTCGATCAAAGTCATTGCCCAATGAAGATCTTTTTCTTCGTCAGACCTTAATTCATCACGACACAAAGCTCGTGTGTCTGCCAATGCTGTTCTGCAATCTTCCCATCCGTCTGTTAACCCATTCGGTGCAAAATACGCGGGCATAAAGCGAAGGAGGCACCCATATGCTCTTCGTTCACAAAATCGATCTGCCAATGATTCAAGAAGTCGTGGAAGTTCATCATTCATTTTTACTCCCGAACACGTGAGACAAGGCGCGGTATACCGTCGCCTTCGTCGATTGGTTGGAAGGAGAGTTATGAAGACGTTTGAACAGGAATACATTGACCTTTGCGTCAAACACGCAAAGCGTAAGCACATATCTAAGGCCAGAGCATTCAATCTTACCGCATCGTGGTCTTATCGGTGCATCAATCGGATTAATGGGAAGATTCTCGACCTGCATACAGGAAAGCGTCTTTCTTCCAACAAAATATTATGCGTAACTGGAAAAAGACCGAGCGACAATGTGACGAAAGGGGGGGGACGATGAAGGCTGAAGAATTGAACAAGCCCGTGTCTTTTCCGAAATGGATGGAGGCGTTGGCCTCAGCTCCGGATTTCGGCCCGGAACGCCGGGATGCGTTTCGTCACGCGATCATGGGCTATCTCCATTACTTAAAGGGACTGCACGCAAGGGCGTCGCTGGCATCGGCCAAAGCCTATTTTGACGCGGAAAAGGCGGCTGGGCGCGACCGTGAGGAGGAACGCGAGGCGGTGCGGTGGTTCTTCCGCGCGGCGAGGAATATCGGAGGACGGAGGACGGAGGCCGGAGGGACAGAAGCGGGGGGAACGTCGAACGCCAAAGTGGGGCGTGGAGAAATATCCAATGGCCAACAAGGTATATCCAATGACGAAGAGGGGAGGGAGGGAACGCTCAACGCTGAACGTTCAACGCGCAACGTTCAAGTGGAGAAACGCGGGTGGGCCCCTCCTTCGGCAAGTCTACGGTGGGCAAGCGCCCGTGCCACGGGGGGCGTGCGGGTGGAAGATGCACCCGCGGTGATCGTGCCGGAGAAGGCGGATCTGGGGGCGACGTCGTGGGAGCGCAAGCTCGTCGAAAAATTGCGCGTGGGGCATTACCAGTGGCGGACGGAGACCTCGTACCGCGAATGGGCGCGCCGCTTTTGCGCGTGGCTGGGGAAGATGCCTCTGGAGGATGCCGGGGACGACGACATCAAGCGGTTTCTGACGGAACTGGCGGTGAAGCAGAGGTGTTCCGCCAGCACGCAGCGTCAGGCGCTGAATGCGGTGGTCTATCTCTTCCGCGAGGTGGTGGGGCGTGAGCCCGGCGATTTCTCGGACTATGAGGTCTCTCGGCGGCCGGTGCGGGTGCCGACCGTGTTGACCGCGACCGAGTGCCGCGCGCTGTTCGAGAGGTTACAGGGGACGACGAGGCTGATGGCGCAGCTCATGTACGGGGCGGGGCTGAGGTTGATGGAACTGCTGCGGCTTCGCGTACAGGACGTCGACTTGGCGCGCGGCATTGTGACTGTCCGCTCGGGCAAGGGCGGCAAGGACCGCGTGACGGTGCTGCCCGAATCCTTAAAGGTCCCTCTCGCGGGGCATCTTGAACGTTTGCGGGGGCTGTTCGAGCAGGATCGAGCCGCCGGATTGGCGGGCGTTTGGCTGCCGCCCCCGGTTGAGAACAAAATGCCCTCGGTGGGCAAGACGTGGATCTGGCAGTGGATCTTCCCGTCGCGGGAGACGGCTGTGGACCCGCGCACGGGCGTTCGCCGGAGACATCATGTGCAGGACTCGGCGTTCCAGAGCGCGGTGCGCAAGGCGGCCGTTGAGGCGGCGATCAACAAGCGCGTGACGCCGCATACGCTCCGACACAGTTTCGCGACGCACCTGCTGGAAGCGGGGCATGATATCCGGACGGTGCAGGAACTGCTCGGCCATGCGGACGTAGAGACGACCATGATCTATACCCATGTGCTGAATAAGCCGGGCGTCTCGGTGCATAGTCCGCTGGACCAGCTGG
>CAZOIS010000353.1:0-3243 GCA_964579865.1 uncultured Lentisphaeraceae bacterium
TCCATTCTTGTCCACCGTCGTGAACAGCGCCTGTCCCGGCGCCACGGCATCAAGCGCAAGCGACAGTTCAACCGTCAGCCCCCCGTGCGAAAGATCGCCGAACCCGCGCGGCACGGTGGGACGCGACACCGCGCCGCCCGCGTCCAATTTCTCCAGCACAAGCCCGTTGGTGCAGACGGCCTTAACGGTCGCCTGATTCCACAGTCCGTCAAGCAGTGACCGGTCCAGCGGATGGGCGCGCGCGACCGTTTTCTGCGTTTCGGTCAGCCAGAACTTGCCGTCATGCTCGATGAGGTCGGGATAGCTCATGCGGATCGCGGGGTTCGGGTCGAACAGCGCGATCTCGGGCTCGGACCAGTGAATGAAACCGTCCTCCTTCAGCACGCCGCCCGACAGGAACGCCGGATTGCGGCCGGCCCACGCTTTTCCGCCGTGGTTGTGATGCCAGAAGAGATACTTGCCCTCGGAAGTCACAAAAAGCTTGGGGCACGCGCGCGGCGTCTTGAGCGTGCGCAATCCAGGTCCATAGGTCATGGGCTCGGGCAACGACCACGTCGCGCCGTTGTCGCGACTGTAACTGTGCCCGGGCGTACCGCTTTCCAGCCGGAACACGCAGAAGAGGTCGCTCTTCGACAGCGGCACCAAGTTGTGCTCCTCCTGCACGCTGCCCAGCGCGGGGTTCCGGATTCCCTTTTCACCGTCGGGCAACAGCCTGAAGACGAGCTTGTCGGGATCCTTCTCGGTCAGGATGTTCGACGCCTCGACCACCCACCCCTCGCCTTCCTGCATAAAGAATTTGCCGAGCTTCGTGAAGGCGAAATAAACCTTGCCGTCTTTGACTTTGGGTTTGTCGATGCCCCAGAAATGGCAGACTTCGCCTTTCCAAGGATTGCCGCGGTCCACCTCGGTCACGCGGAGCGGAATGCGGAACCGCTGAGCGGACCAGGTCGCACCCTCGTCGTCCGAGTACCGGAAGGCGTACCATCCGTGCGTGTCGGCCCTCACGCGCTTGTCGGAGCTCGGCAGCGTCACGATGTTGTCGCCGTTGTACGTGTAAAAAGCATAGATGCGTCCGGACGGCGTGATCAGCGGTGTCACCCACGACGCTTCGGGGCCGGAATCCGGCTCGATGGCGACAAGCTCCGACCACGTCTTGCCCTGGTCCCGGCTGGTCGTCGCGACTACGTGCTGCCCCTGCTGCCCTTCCAGTCCCTTGCCGGTCGTAAGCGTGCACACCCAAGCGCCGTTGGAGGCCACCACAACATACGGCTGGTCCGAATACCCTTCGCCCGGAATTCTCAGCCCGTTGGCGATGTTGCGCGAGTCTGCCGCGCGCACCGCCTGAATATCCGCCGCCGACAGCGAGAAAGCTCCGAAGAAAAGAAACGCGAAAACGCTCTTGTTCATATTTATCACTCCGTGCGATGTTTACTTTCGCACATACACGGTACCGGTTTAGCGCGGCACGCGCAACCGCAATTTTCAGCCGTGGAAAACTGGATTTTCCGTTTCCGATTCATCACATCCTGTGATAAAATTTGGCCGCATTCAAACACGGGAACGTGAACATGATCTTGCATGACGAAATCAGAAAGCTGCAAAAGGAGCGGGGCGCCGTCATCTTGGCGCACAATTACCAGCTCGGAGAAGTCCAAGACATTGCCGACTTCACCGGCGATTCGCTGGAACTCGCCCGCAAAGCCACCGATATCCAGGCCGACGTAATCGTTTTCTGCGGGGTCCATTTCATGGCTGAGACCGCCGCCATTCTCAATCCGGGAAAGGCCGTCCTGCTGCCGGCCGCCGACGCGGGCTGCCCCATGGCCGACATGATCAGCGGCGAGCAGCTCCGCGCGCTCAAAGCCCAGCACCCCCACGCCAAGGTGCTCTGCTACGTCAACAGCACCGCGGAGGTCAAAGCCGAGAGCGACTGCTGCGTCACGTCTTCCAACGCCGTGGCGGTGGCCCAAAGTTTTCCGCCCGACCAGGAGATCATTTTCGTGCCGGACCGGCATCTCGGCTCCTTCACTGCCGAAAAACTGAACCGTTCCTTTATCCTCTGGCCCGGCTTCTGCCCGACGCACGCGCGTTTCACCGAAACGCACATCCGCAACGCCCGCGCGGAACACCCCGGTGCCCCCGTGCTCGTCCACCCGGAATGTCCCAAACCCGTACGCGACGCAGCCGACGCGGTGCTCTCCACGGGCGGCATGTGCCGATTCGTGCAGGGGCGCCCCGAGCCGGCCTTCATCGTCGGCACCGAAACCGGAATCCTTCACCGCCTGCGGCACGAGAACCCCGGCAAGGCGTTCTATCCGCTGCTCGAACAGGCGGTCTGTCCCAACATGAAGAAGATCACCCTTGAAAAAGTGCTCTGGAGCCTGCGCGACATGCAGACGGTCATCTCCGTTCCCGAACCGCTCGCGCTGCGCGCCAAACGCGCCATCGACGCGATGTTGACGATTCACTAACCGCAACACACCCAACCAGGAGAAAAGTCATGGCAACATCATCCGACACGCCGCATGTATGGCACTTCTTCAAGACCTGCGGTCTGGATCAGGCGCTGATCCGCAGCGGCGCGGACATCGCGAACCTTGCCGCGCTGGACCAGAAACTCTGGACGGCCCTGAGTTGCCCGACCCGAGGGATCCGCTTCGACGCCAAAACGCTGGAGCTGCTCGATTCCGACAAAGACGGGCGCATCCGCGTGCCGGAACTCCTGAACGCCATCGCTTGGCTCTCCGTCCGACTCACCTCGTTTGACCCCCTGATCGCGGGCTCCGACACCGTGAAACTGGCGTCGCTGAACGCCGCCACCGCCGAAGGCAAGGCCCTGCTCGCCAACGCGAAACGCATCCTCGCCAACTTGGGCAAAGGCGCGGCCGATGCCATCACCCTGTCCGACGTGGGCGACACGGCAAAGATTTTCGCGGAGACCCGCTTCAACGGCGACGGCATCGTTCCCGCCGATGCGTCCGAAGACCCCGCGATCCAACAGGCCATCGCGGACATCATCACCCTGCTTGGCGCGGAGACCGACCGCAGCGGCAAGCCCGGCGTGAACCAGGCCAAGACCGATGCCTTTTTCGCAGACGCGGCCGCTTATCTCGGCTGGGCCGAAAAAGCCTCGTCTGACCCCGACATCTTGCCGCTCGGCGACAAGACCGCAGCCGCCGCCGCCACACTCGCCGCAGTCCGTGCCAAAATCGACGACTACTTCACCCGCTGCCGCATGGCGGA
>CAZOIS010000354.1:0-3230 GCA_964579865.1 uncultured Lentisphaeraceae bacterium
CCGAGTATCAGAAATCGAAAGCCGTCATCCGCCGCTTCTCCGCGCTCGGCAACGACGCGGCCTGTGCGTGCAACTTCTACATTCCCAAAGCCTGCCGCGCCTTCCGGCTGCCGGTGGCGCTGGCCACGGCGGGAACAACGCTGCGCATCCCGGTGGACGTGGCGGGCGGGCATGTCTTCAAGGGCCACACGCTGGCCTCAACGGATCTGCTCTGCCTCCTGACGCCCACCGGCTGGAAAATCGTCTCCGCGACGTATGCGGACAACGCGCAGCAGACCTATTGCACGGCCACGATCACGGCGGTCGGCGCGATCCCCGCGAACACGGTCTGCTACGTGGTCGTGCCCGCAACCGACAAGATCGCTGGCGTGCCGGTGATCGGCGCGGCCCAGGTCAGCGTCGAGGATCTGCTCTCGGGCGACACGGGCGTCCCCGTCGTGTTCGATATCGTCGCCGCCGCCGGCAAGGTCACCACCGCCGCCGCGCTGGTGGAGTACTGGGCGTAGGGACAAGGAGGAAGGAGGAGGGAGGAAGGAGGAAGGAGAATATTGAATGAGTTACGCGCTCCGACCTCCGACTTCCGTCCTCTGTCTTCTTCTCCCCAACTCCTAATTCCTCATTCCTAACTCCTAACTCCTCCAACGGAGGTCCCCATGACTGCCGCTGAAATCGTATCCAACGCCTGCAAGCAGGCCGGGCTCGTCGAGGACGGCACGACCACCTCCATCGTTTCGACGCTGGGGATCGGATCGCTGTCAATCGGCGGCGGGATCACGGCGGACGCTGGCACGGTGCCGGCCACGGCCGCCGAGATCGGGCTGGCCATCCTCAACCGCTGGTATCTCTACGCCTGGCAGCGTTACCCCCACCGCGACATCCGGATCGCGAACGCGACCGTCGAGGTGGCGGCGGGGGCTGTCGCCGTGGATCTGCCGGCCGGGATGGACGCCATCCGCTCGGTGCGCGTGGCGGGCGGCGCGTTGCTGCCGCTCTCCGAAGTGCGCGAGGCCGACTTCGCGGCGATCTACGCCGACGCGCCGGGAACGCCGGTGGCCTTTGTCCAGCTTGCCGACGGTGCGACGGCCGACCTTCCGCCCCTTCCGGTCAAGCGTATCCGGCTAGCCCCGGTGCCGGTCGCCCCGCTCACGCTGCACGTGAACGGGCTCAAACGCTTCGTGCCTCTGGCGGCAGCGGATGTCCCGTTGCTGCCGAAGTTCGAGTCCGCGCTGTTCTACTACGTGTTGTCCGAACTGTGCGGTTACACCAAGGACGCTGTTCAACAGAAGTCGGCCCTGGCACAGGCAATCGATCATTTCGAAAACGCGCTCAACTGCGAGACCGGCGGCGACGCGTGCGATGACGTGTGCGTCCCGCTTCAGAGCTTCGCCAACGGCTGATAACCCTAATTCATCCCTCTCCGAAAGGCCCCCCTCATGTCAGCAAACGCTATCTTCGCGCAAGCGATCAAGACCGGCAACTCGGTCATCACCGTGACGACCGACGGCGTCGAGTACGTCGCCGAGGCCATTCCCTTCGCATCCCCCACTGCCGAGGCCTGGAAGTGTTACGCGAACTTCCCCATCGAGGGCGGGCGCTTCATCAAGCACGCCCCCGGCCTTCACGCTCCCGGCTGGAACGGCGAGAACCTTCCCGGCCTCAGCTATCTGCCTCAACAAACCGCCCCCTAAAGGAGTCCACCATGAAACAAGCGCTGCTGTTCACCTCTCTAGTTTTCACCGCCCTTGCCGGATCTGCCCGTATCGAGCTTTCCGACATCCTGAAATGGGGCCTCGCCCGCCGCGCCGAGCTGCCATCCGAAGGATACCGGATGATCTGCACGACGAATGTCGTCACCACGTGGGTGTGGACGCTGAACGGCTACATGTCCTCTACAGATGAGGGCAATCCGACGGTACTGTCTTGCGACAATCAGGTACTTGAAGGCATGCCCATGAACCTCATTCAGGACGGCATGTCGGGTTTGTACCCGATCGGCGAGACCGGCTATTTCGTCGGGCCGTTCATTTACGACATCTATGGCGGCTTCGGCGTGGTGTCGGGCAATACCGACCCGCTGAGCGGGCCGTCCTGCTGGGTTGAAGGGTACACGCCAGAGCAAACGAGCTATTCGTGTTCGTACGGGCTCGGCCCCTACTACTATTGGGGCGGCTTCACATTGACGCGGGCGGATACTGTCACAACCACCGTGACCACCAACTACGTCGCCGTCGGCACCGGCGCCTTAATCCGTGACTACAGCAATCCCGACAAGTTCGCGCGCCTGGAAAACGGTGTGTTCAAGGTTTACGAAGTGGTCAGGACCCCGGCGCACTGGGAGTTTCAAGGACAAACTTGCTTCGGCCTGTCCAACCCGCTCACGCCGTTCAGCGGAAACCTCGCCGGTTACACCTGGTCCACGGAGACTGCCGGCGACCCGCCTTACCTCCACTATGCGCTTTATGACGAGGTGAGCATGCGCAAATTCGCGTCGGGGCCGATCAGCGGCGTGACGGGCTCACTCGATTTCTTCCGCGACGAGGAGCCTTACGACGTGGTTCCCTTGATCTACGTCGGCCCGTCAGTCACCACCAACTCGCTCTAATCCGGAGAACGCCATGAGCCCCCACAGCTGCATCCAGCAGAAACCCATCGCGGACGTTACCGCCCAATGCGACCGCGTGGAGAAGGAAATCTACGTCGGCCGCGAAGGGCGGCAGCCCGTGCTCGTGCGCGTCGACCGCTGCGAGCGGATCGTCAACGCGCTGACGTACGTCTCCACGGCGCTCCTGATCTCCGTCCTCGTGGCGGCGGGCTCCCTTCTGTGGCAGGCGGTCGTACAGCACGCTTCCGGAAAGTGAACACATGAAAACGCTCATTATCTCCTGGCTCAAAACTAACTGGCTCACAGTCGGCAAATGGCTTCTGGCCGGTGCCGACTGGGCGGGCATCCTCGCCCGTGTCTTCTCCTACCTGCTCAAGCTCGCCCTGGAGAGCGGTCAATACCAGGCTGTGCGGCTGCTCGCGTCGCGCGTGATTGAGCAGGCGCAATTCGTTCTCGCCGTCACGGATGACGGCGTGGTGTCAAAGGAAGAGGCGGAGAAGTCCGTCGCCACCGCGCGGCGGCTCTTCGACGCCTGGGCGGACGGGAAGGGCAAAGGCGTCACCCATCCCATCATGGCCGAACTGAACGACGCCGTGCGAGAGGTGACCCAGTGAAGAAAAGCAAAGAA
>CAZOIS010000355.1:0-3209 GCA_964579865.1 uncultured Lentisphaeraceae bacterium
GCCAAGGCGTTTGCCGCAGACGGCCAGCTCGGCGATCTCTACTGCGCGGACGTGGCGAGGCTTCGCCGGCGCGGCATTCCGGCCCACGGGTCGTTCCACATCAAGGAGTTGTCCGGCGGCGGCGTGCTCTATGACCTCGGAGTGCACATGCTGGACATGGTTCTCTGGATCATGGGGAACCCCAAGGTTGTGGCGGTATCTGGAGCCACGTACGCAAAAATAGGCACCCGCAACGAAAACCTGATCACGTCAACGGTTGAGAGCGGGGCTTTTGCAGGCGGCGTTTCGAGTGCCGCCTATGATGCCGCCAAATTCAACGTGGAGGATTTCGCGACGGCGTTCCTGAGACTGGATACAGGCGGAACCATTAACCTCAAGGTTTGCTGGGCCGCGAATGTCCCCGACAGCGCCGGCGGCGTGATGATCATGGGCACAGAAGGCGGGCTGTCGTTCGACCCGCGCGTGCTGGATCTGAGGGTCATCAGGAACATGGGCAGGTACCAGGTCGACGTGACGCCGAAAATCCTGCCTCCTGAGCCGAATCATCCTTTTTACGCGCACTGGAACGAGGTGGCGCATTTCATACGCGTCATTCACGGCCAAGAAGAAGTTTGCGTGAAAAAAGAAGAGGCGCTGAATGTGATCCGCGCGCTGGAGGCCATCTACCGGTCGGCCGAAGCGGGCCGTGAAGTGCGCCTGGACGAGCCGGTTTAACGACGAGGGCATTTGCAATGGGCAAGAAATACAGAGTCGGAATCATCGGTTTTGCACATCCGCACATCAACCATGTGGCGTCGATGTTCGCCTCGCATCCGCAGGCCGAAATGGTCGCGTGCGCGGATACGGTGCCGTTGTGCCCGGAGTTGCGGAGCGTGCCATATACCCGGGAATGGAACCGGAAGAATGTGATGCGGCTTGCGGGCCTCTCTAAATGCTATGCGGACTATCACGAGATGCTGGCGAAAGAGACGATGGACATCGTGGCCATCAATGCCGAGAACAGCCAGCACCCCGATGTGGTCGAGGCCTGCGCTCGCGCGGGGGCCCACGTCTGCGTGGAAAAGCCGATGGCCATTTCGCTCCCCGACGCGCAGCGGATGGTCACGTCCTGCCGCGCGGCAGGCACCACGCTGCTTGTCAACTGGCCGGCCACCTGGCTCCCCCACGCGCGTAAAGCCAAGGAGCTGATCGATGCCGGCGCCATCGGCAAGCTCGTCGAGATCAATTACCGCGTGGGCCATTCCGGGCCGTACGGGCCGGGCGCGTCTCATAAAGGCGTCAGCGAGTCAGCCGAGCCGCTCACCGAAAAGGAGCGCGCCGCGATCTGGTTGCACCAGAAAGCGGCCGGCGGCGGCGCGACGATCGACCTGTGTTGCTATGGCGTGATGTACGGCCGGTGGTATACCGGCGAGCGCGCCGTCTCCGCACAGGGGATCCGCGCCAACCTCGACAGCTCATGGTGCGACGCGGATGACAACGGTGTGATGGTCGTTCGTTTCCCGAGCGCCATCGCCGTCGCGCAGGGGTCATGGACAACCCTGGGCAAAACGTTCCTCACCGCCGGGCCCCTGATGCTCTTCGGCTCAACCGGCGCGCTTTCCTTTGAGATATACGGGGAGAAACCGACCGTGCAGCTCACGCGGGGCGCCGGACATGAGGTTGAAATCGTCGAGGCCGATCCCCTGCCGGAGGGCCGCGCCACGCTCGCCGAAGAGTTCATCCGTCACCTTGAAATAGGCGAACCTGTTCATGAAACCCTGACCGCGGGGTTCAATCTCGAGATGACGGCGGCGTTCGACGCGGGCCTGCGGTCCGCGGCAAGCGGCCGGCTGGAAAACGTCAACGACACAACCGGGCGGTGATCGTATGTCAAACACCCCAGTCAAATATCTGCGGCTGCTGGCGTTGATGTTCCTGGAATTCTTTGTCTGGGGCGCATGGATTGTCCCGATCAGCAGCTACATGAATGCCACGCTTGCGTTTACCGGAACGCAGATCGGCTGGATTTGCGGCGCGTCCGCGCTGGGCGCGCTGATTTCGCCGCTGTTCCTCGGTTATGTGGCGGACCGCTTCTTTGCCTCGGAACGTATTCTTGCCGCGCTGCACCTGGCGGGGGCCGTCTGTCTCTGCCTCGCGCCGCAGCAGACGACCTTCCCGGCGCTCATGACGCTGATTGTCATCGATGCGCTCTGTTACATGCCGACGCTGCCCCTGGTCAACAATCTCGTGTTCCGGCACATCGACAAGTCGGAGCGCTTTTCCTGGTTCATGATCGGGGGCACGACAGGCTGGATCGTCGCCGGGCTGGTGGTCGGGTTCTTTTTCGGCGAAAAGAACGGCGCTTTCTTTTATCTGGCGGCTGGCGCCCAAGCCGTGCTGGCCGCCTATTGTCTGACACTGCCGCATACGCCGCCGAAGGGCGCGGGCAAGACGGGGCAGGACATTTTCGGCCTCACCGCCGTTAAGCTCCTGAGGGATCCCGCCTTTCTTGTTTTTGCCGTGTCGATCCCGCTGGTCACGATCTCCAAAACCTTCTACACGACGTGGACCAATGCTTTTCTGGCTGAGATCGGGATGCCGAAACCGACGGCGCTGATGACCCTGTGCCAGATTTCAGAATTGCTGACGATGATCGTGTTGCCGTGGTTTATTGCCAAGATCGGGTTGAAGAGGGTCCTGATGATCGGCATGGCGGTCTGGGCGATGCGGTTCTTCGCGTTCGGCACGATGAACAGTTCTGCCGTGATCGCGGGGCTCCTTCTGCATGGTTTTTCTTACGGATTGGTTGTCACAGGCGCATCCATTTATGCGGAGCGTCTGGTCCCTCCGGCCATGAGCGCGCGCGCGCAAAGCTTCATCTCGATGCTGATTTTCGGGGTGGGCATGTTCCTGGGCGCACACGTCGCAGGCTTTGTCGGCGATTCGTATCGGGGCGGCAGTGTCAACATGCATGACTGGGCAAAGATCTGGGGATGGGGCGCGCTGATCGCCATCGTGGCCTGTATCCTGTTTGGCATAGGCGGAAAAGACCCCAAGCCGGCAAAGGAGTGAGATGATGGCCGCAGAACTTGCCGGAAAGAAAACGCTGTCACGTGATGCGTTCAGGAGGGACACCGCTTGAAGGGATGGGTGACGGACATCGTGCGGGGCTCTTTTCACGACGGCCCCGGCATCCGCACGGTCGTGTTTCTGCAGGGATGTTCGCTGCG
>CAZOIS010000356.1:0-3187 GCA_964579865.1 uncultured Lentisphaeraceae bacterium
GCGGGCGCTTGAGGATCTTGAAAAGAGCCTCGGGCTGACCGAGCCCGTGAAGATCTCGGTCGAGCAGAACACGAACGTGAACGTGTCCGGCATGGCCGGTGTGGTCAAGATCGAGAACGCGGCCGAGTTCGCGCGCATCATGGAGGCGGTCCGCGCGGCCGGCGAACGCGAGGCGGCGAAGCCGGTGGACGTCGTGGCGGGCGAGCCCGACGCGGACGGAAATCCGCATTGACCTAACCGACGCCGGGGCTTACCCTATCCGGGAAAGGTGCGGCGGCGCGGGGCACGGCGTTGCGTATTGAGTCGGCGGGTTGACGCATGAGAGCCGTTTTTCGGAATATGCTTGCTAATCAATGACCGGCTGGCCCTACAGTTCATGAAAACGCTTGATGCAAAACACTATCTGCTCAGCCTGTCGCTACGACGCGAGAGGGTTCCGACATTTTCCGAATACCCGTACAACCTTCCCGTCATCCGCAATCTGTCCAAGATCGATTTTAATCCCGGCGTGACTTTTATCGTAGGCGAGAATGGAACAGGGAAGTCGACTTTGCTGGAAGCCATCGCTGTAGCGTGTGGGTTCAATCCAGAGGGTGGCACAAGGAACTTCAATTTTTCTACCCGTGCGTCGCACTCACCGTTGCACGGCGTCTTGGCGCTGAGCAAAGGCCTTAAGCGGCCTCGTGATGGGTTCTTCCTTCGTGCTGAAAGTTTCTTTAATGTTGCAACAGAGATCGAACGCCTGGATGCTGAACCTTCGTCCGCTCCACCAATCATCGACTCTTACGGTGGCCGTTCGCTGCACGAACAATCGCATGGCGAATCCTTTTTCGCGCTAGTCACCCGGCGTTTTGGTGGTCAAGGTCTTTACATTCTCGATGAGCCCGAAGCTGCATTGTCCCCCAGCCGCCAATTGTCCCTCCTTGCACGCTTGCATCAGCTTGTTCAGGCGGACTCTCAGTTTATCATTGCAACCCATTCGCCCATACTCATGGCCTATCCGGACGCCACAATCTTCTTGCTGACCGAGCAGGCGATTAGCCGAGTCAGGTATACTGACACCGAGCATTATGCTGTGACTCGTGAGTTTCTAAACAAACATGAGACCATGTTGAAAGAACTCCTGAAGCCATAGGCTTGGACAAGCCGCTATTCCTCGGCGATTTTAGCGAAAGACGTTTTTCAGCAAGAATTCTGTCCTTGAACCCCTAACCGATCTTGCGTGATTGTTCACCGCAAAAATTCCGTGTGATTTTTTGCGCAAATTTTCAAAAACACTGTCTCCCGCCAGAGGCCGCCCCCCCTTCCCCCCTTCCCCCAGGGGCCCTCCCCCCCATGCTGCGCAACGCCCCCCCCAAAGGTCCCCCGCTGGCTTCCGCGTGGCCTGCCGCACCTGCTGCCACGAGGCTGGAAACGTGTGGCAGCCGTCGTGACGCTTGAGCTGCCGCACCGCGCTGGGAACCGGCCTTTACGAAATGCCCTGGGCGAAAACGTGTGGCAGCCGGGTAAGGAAAACCGGGATGGGGTTTCGGGGCGGCGCGGGCTGACGCACCGAGTCCCCAAGCGGCAGCCGATTCCGGATGTTGCAGGCGGTGCCGGGTCACCCGCAGAGGTGATTCAAGCGGGCGGCAACCGCCGTTCTCCGTGTGGCAGGCGTGCGCGGGGGAACCCGCATCGGCCATTCAGGCGGGTCGCGCCAAGCCGTCGCCGTGTGGCAGCCGGTTACGAAAAAACGGACTGGGGTTGCTGCGCCTGGTGCAAGGGCGCGCGGGGGCTGCCACATGGAATGCGGCAACCGCCGTGCTTGAATGACCGTGTAGCAACTTCGCGTGAAACGGCAAGTTGCTACACCTGCCACGCCTCGCAGAGCTGACGCGCAGCGGACCCCGCGTGACGGGAACGCGGGTGGGGCTGACACAGCCGCCAACATTGGGCGGCGTCTATCCATTGCCGAATGAGCGGCTTTCGCCCCCGTAAGCGTCACTTGCGGGAGGGATGCGGACTAGCCCGCTCGTGGCGCGTTGGGGCGCGAATGCGCGAGTAAGGCCCTCCGCGCTTAACTGGCGCGGTAGCATACATTGATGCTTTGCGGGCGCGGAGTGGCGGCGGCCGATCAGGACGGCGGGGTTGCGGGCTGGGGCATGTATCCATGCGCAAAGACCGCGCCCCGTCGGTCCGGCTGGTGCCGCCCGCGCACGGGGGTGCGGCAGGCGCCCGGCACGTGTGACGGCGGCTGCCGCACTGGGGACATGAAAACGGCGGCGCGCGCATCCGGCACGCAAGGAGCCTGCGACGCGGCGGCCGGTGCGCTGGCCGCCGTGATGCCGCTGCGGCAAACGAGCGGCGGTGACCGTACCGGTCCGGATGCGGACGGTTGCCACCAAGCGGAAGCGACTGGCACCGGCCGCAAGGCCTGTCACGCGGGCGCTCTTGATTATCTTCCCGCAACGCCGCGTGGCAGGCCGGTTCCGGAGCCGGTATGGCGTGCGCATGCACGCGCCGCGAGTGTGAGCCCGTGACCGTGTCGCGTGGCAGCCGTCGGGGCTGCCGCACTGGGGATGTGAAAATGGCGGCGGGCCTGCCACACCGACACCGCAACAAGCCTGCGCAGTGAGGATGGCGGGTGGCAGGCCTTCCGCCGTGACGCCTCCGCGCAACGCTCGCCGGCGACCGTACCGAAGAGCAGCGACGGCGATGCCTGGAGGTAACGCAGGCGGTCCTGTAGTCAGGCCGGCCGCGTGGACGTAAGGCGTTCACCGGAAGGTGCGATGCAGGTATGGCGTGCGCACGCACGCGGCGGAAGCGTGGAGCCCGTTGCAACGTGGGGCGTCCGGTATCGGGGGGAGTCGGCGAGATCGCCGCGACTGTGGCCGGGCGCGGAAGCTCGGCGCGGGGGGGCGTGTCGCCACCCCAAGCGGATGTGATCGTTGTCGTGGTTATCGTTATCATCGTGGGCTTGTGTGGCAGCCGAGGCGGCGCTGCCGCCGAAGGCTGCCGCATGCGGGTGAGCCCGCGCAAGCGCCGCGTCCGGAGAGACGCGCGGGTGGGAGCGCGTAGCGCGGCCCGAGCGGCTCCGGACGCGGCGCGTACCCGGCAGCCGCCACGGGACCCGCGCCGGACGCCGAAGCCCGGAGGGTGGCCGCCGCAAAGGGGATGCGGCCACCGCTCCCCCCCAAAAAAACGGCCC
>CAZOIS010000357.1:0-3183 GCA_964579865.1 uncultured Lentisphaeraceae bacterium
TTCCATGGGCGAAAGCCCTTCCTCGCTCATGATGCGCTCCACGTTCTCCACCACCACGATGGCATCGTCCACGAGCAGTCCGATGGCCAGCACCATCGCGAACATGGTCAGCATGTTGATGGAGAAGCCGAACAGGCCCAGAAAGGCGAAGGTGCCCAGCAGCACCACCGGCACGGCGATGGTGGGGATCAGGGTCGCACGCATATTGCCCATGAAGACGTACATCACGAGGAACACCAGCAGGATCGCCTCGAAGAGGGTCTTGACCACCTCCTTGATGGCCACCGTGATGAAGGGTGTCGTGTCATAGGGATAAACGACCTTCACGCCGGGAGGGAAGTAGGCGCTCATCTCCTCCATTTTTGCGCGGACGGCATTGGCGGTGTCCAGCGCGTTTGCGCCCGCCGCCTGGCGAATCGCGAGCGCGGAGGAGGGCTTTCCGTCCTGGAACGCCTCGACATCGTAGGCTTCGGTGCCGAGTTCCGTGCGGCCCACATCGCTGATCCGCACGATGGAGCCGTCCGCGTTGGTGCGGAGCGGGATGGCCGCAAACTCGTCGGGCGTTTTGAGCATGCTCTGCACGATGATGGAGGCGTTCAGGCGCTGGCCCTTCACGGCTGGCGCGCCGCCGAACTGGCCCGCGGAAATTTCCACGTTGTAGGATTTCAGCGCGGCGATCACGTCCTGGAACGTCATGCTGTATTTGGTCAGCTGATCGGGGTTCAGCCAGATGCGCATGGCGTACTGTCCGCCGAAAACCTCGACTTCGCCGACGCCGTGGACGCGGGCGAGAACCTTTTCGAGGCTGGATTTGGCGTAGTCGCGCAAATCATGCCCGTCCATGCTGCCGTCTTCGGAGATCAGGCCCACAACCATCAGGTAGTTGGCCGTGCTTTTCTTGACGTCGATGCCTTGGTTCTGCACCACTTCCGGCAGGCTGGCCATGGCCTGCTGCAGCTTGTTCTGCACCTCGGCCTGCGCCAGATCGGGATCGGTCCCCGGGGCAAAGGTCAGCTCCAGGCGGGCTGCGCCAGACGAATCGCTTGTCGCGCTCAAGTACAACAGTTTGTCGAAACCGGTCATCTTCTGCTCGATGATCTGCGTCACGCTGTTTTCAACCGTTTCGGCCGACGCGCCCGGATACATGGCCGAAAGCGCGATGGTCGGCGGTGCGATGGGGGGGTACTGGGAAATGGGCAGTTTGACGATCGCCAGGCCACCGCCCACCATCAGGATGATGGCGATAACCCAGGCGAAGACCGGGCGTTCCAGAAAAAATTTCGACAACATGATGAGTCTCCGTAAAAAGCTACTTCGAAGCCTGAACCGTTTGCGCAGCGTGCTCGGAGCCCGGGTTGCCGCCATCAAACGGTACGACGCGCACCGCCACACCGGGGCGCACCTGCTGCAGGCCTTCCGCGATCACTTTGTCGCCGGGCGTTATCCCGGTGGCCACCAGCCAGTCGTTGCCGATCTCCCGGTCGAGCACGAGCTGACGTTGCTCGACTTTTCCCTCGGCGTTCACGACCAGAGTCACGGGGTTGCCCTTGGTGTCGCGCGACACCGTCTGCTGGGGAATCAGCATGGCCTTTTCGTTGACGCCCTCTTTGATGAGCGTCCGAACGAACATGCCCGGCAGGAGCGTCCCGTCTGGATTCGGAAAAACCATCCGCAGAATGACCGAACCGGTGGTCGTGTCCACCGACACGTCGCTGAACTGGAGCGTTCCCTCCTGCGGGTATGGCGAATTGTCCTCCAGGATCAGGTGCACTTTGCTCACGTCCGTTCCGTTGCGGTTCATGCGGCCGCCATCCAGCCGGCGCTTGAGACGGAGTTGTTCGACAGTGGACTGGGGAACATCCACATAGATGGGGTCCAGCTGCTGGATCGTCGCTAAAGCGGTGGGCTGGTAGGCCGTCACGATGGCGCCGTCCGTCACCGCCGAAGTCCCGATGCGTCCGGAAACGGGGGCGGTGATCTTCGTGTACCCCAGATTGATCCGGGCCGTCTCGAGCGCGGCCTCGGCTTGATGGATGGCCGCTTCGGCCGCGGCGATGGCTTCCCGGTAATTCTGGACCTGGGCTTCGGAGACCTTGAGCGTGGCTTCGGCTTCGTTGGCCGTGGTCACGGCTTGCTCGCAGTCGCTGGCGGAAACGGCTTTCTCCTTGAAAAGCTCCTCGAAACGTTTGCGGTTTGAGCGAGCGAAGGCGACGGTCGCCCTCTGCCGTTCAACGCCCGCAAGGCCGGCATTCAGCGCGGCCTGCGCCTGGTCGGCGGCTTTCCGCGAGGCTTCAAGGCTCGCCGCGGCGCTGTTGACCGCCGCTTTGAACGGCGCGGGGTCGATCTCGTAGAGCATCTGTCCGGCCTTGACGTCGGAGCCTTCCCTGAAGAGCCGTTTCAGGATGAGGCCGCTGACTTGGGGCTTGATCTCTGCAATGCAGTAGGGCGTGGTGCGCCCCGGCAGTTCGGTGGTCAGCAGCACCGGCTTCTGCGTGACCGTGATGACGGCGACTTCCGGGACGGGCGGGGGGGCGGCCTGTTGTTGACGATTGCAGCCTGTCAGCAGAAGCCCGCAGAAAAGGGGCGCAAAAACCGCGCAGCGTGCTCCGAAACTATGCGTTGATTGAGGGTTGGTCATTCTTTCGTCTTTCTGTTTTCGTAAAATTTTTTATGCCTTAATGGTGTCGATGATCGCGCTGAACCCCAAGCTGATGGCTTTCGACCAATCAACTTCAAGGCATTGGTCGATCTGCAATTTCATCACGCCCAGCCACATGGCGCCGAGTGATGCGGTGGCGGTAACGATGTCGGCGTCCGGACGTATCGCGCCGTTTTTCTGCAAGGCAATTAAAGTGCGCTCGATGGTTACAAAGGGACTTGATCCGATCTCGCGGAGGCGGCGTTTGATGGGAATGAATTTCGCCGCGGGCCAGTCCATGCTGAGCATCATCAGGAAATACTTGCGATTGATCGATTTGCTCACGATCAAATGCGCACGTTCGACGAAGTGCGTGATCAGCCCGTCCAGCGAGATGGGGTCGGTCAGCAAGCGGGCAAGCTGTTTGTCATGCTTTTCGGTCATGTCGGCAACGAGTGCCGCAAACAGGTCGGGCTTGTTCGTGAAATGCCAGTAGACCGCGCCTTTTGTCAGCTGGATGCGGTTTGCCACATCCTCAAAGGTCG
>CAZOIS010000358.1:0-3160 GCA_964579865.1 uncultured Lentisphaeraceae bacterium
GCGTCATCGCGGCCGGGTACCGCGCCACATCCGTGACCGACAGCATCCAGCGCCCAGCCGGCGCCTCGACACGCCGCCATAACGTGCGGCCGTCGTCCGCACAGGAGACCTCCACCGGCGTCACCGCGAAGACCGCGGCGCTACCGGCGTCACGGGCCGGCACGATCTCGCCGTCCTTCGTGACGGCGAGCCCCGCCGCCGCAAACTGGCTGGCCGTGGACCACATGCCGCGCTTCTCCCTGAGGATCTTCTCCCACGACGCCGCAGGCGGCATGTCCTTCATTGCCCGCAGCCACTTGAGATTCGCCGACTTGTCGAACATATGCGCGAAATAGTTCGCGAGCCCAGACGAGATATCGCCGAGCGCCTCGGCGTGCGGCAGCCAGTAGAAACTGCCGTCCGCACCGCTTTCGCGCCGCTCGGTCGTATGCCAGCACGGAAACCAATAGAGCGGACACGGCAGGTCGAACATTGCCGCGTAGGCCGCGGGGTCAAGCCGCACGTTGAATTCGAGCTGTGCCGGATTCGACGGGTTGTCGTGCGCCGAGCCGCTGTTGAGATAGACGCCCGCGCACTTGGCCCTGAACAGCGCCGGCTCGCGCAGCGCGGCCACCACGATGTCGGCCGCGTTGCCTACGCAGGCCAACGCCACAGGACGCTCCGCCGCGCGAAGCTGCGCGTGGAGGAAACGCACCGCCGCCGTCTCCTGCGCGGACGCGCCGTCCAGCGCGTCGCGCCGGCCCTTGAGCTTGAGCGACGTGCCGATGGCCACCGGCACAACGAGACCAGCCAGCCGGTTCATCTGCGCCACCGCCACAACGGCCGGATCGCCGGCGCGGAACTCCGGCGGATAGTCGACCACCACGCCCCGCAGGTCGAACGCGCCCCGCAGCGCCAGCGCGTAAGCGACGGCCAGATCGAAATGGTCGTCCGGGTCGCCGTGCGGATGAAAGAGGTCCGTCACATGGATCAGCGGGATGCCTGCCGCCGGCAAAGCCGGTTGCGCCGCGCGCGCGGGCAGCCCCGCGGCCGCAGCGGCGAGAGCACTGGCTTTCAACAAATCGCGACGAGATGTGCGCATCATTCGTATCTCCCCAACCGGACAAGCGGACGCCCCCCCTTTCCGGTCTTCTGCAAGAGGGACGCGCGTCTGCGCGTCCTGACATTCAGCATTTTACGTCCGCCACCATCTTTTCAATCTGTCCGACGGCGTAGAGCGGACAATTGATCAGCCAGCCTTCATCGCGGTAATCAGACATGGAAACCCGAACCGAAACGGCGGGCTGAAATCTGTCCCGGTATACGGCGAGGCTTTTGGCTTTCAGATTTTCGGCCGCTTTGACTTCGACAGGGATGATCTTCAAACCCTGCTGAAAGAGCAAGTCGATCTCCGCATCGCCCCGCTCGGCACTCCAATAGAACGGCGTCGCAGACAATTCGGCACGCATCTGTTGTTGCACGAACTGTTCCGTCAATGCGCCCTTGAATTCTGTGAAGACACGGCTTCCCTCCAGCAACGTCCGAACGTCAAGACCGCTTTTTGCCGCCAATAGGCCAACATCCACCGTATAAAGCTTGAACCCGCCATTCGCATAGGAAGCCAACGGCATTTTCGGTTTGCTCACCCGCTCGATCCTGTAGACCAACCCCGCGTCGTACAACCACTGGATCGCAAGTTCAAAGTCTTTGGCGCGGGCACCCGTTTTCAGACTCCCATAAAAGAACTTGCGATTCGCTTTCGCCAACTGCGCGGGGATGGAATTCCAGACCAGACGGATGCGCGGGACGATTTCTGTCGGCGCATGTTTGGAAAAATCGTTCTCATAGGCGATCAGCAATCGCTCTTGTATTTCCCTCACCGCCGCAAAATCCCCCGTTTCCGCAAATTGACCGACAGCCTCCGGCATACCGCCGACAAAGTAATACTGGCGAAGCAGGTCCACGTACTTGGTTTTCATGGCTGTAATCAACGGCCAGTCGCCACCCTTGAGCGTATCCTGTAGCGCTTCGTTTCCGGTCGCAAGCAGAAACTCCGAGAACGACATCGGATAAAGGTCGAGAAACATGACCTTCCCAACCGGGAACCCCGTTCCCTGCCGATCAGCCACCCCCAACAGCGAGCCAGCGGCGAGGATTGTATATTCTGGAGCGTTCTCACAGAAATATTTCAGAGACGCCAGCGCCTTCGGCACTTCCTGTATTTCATCCAAGATGATCAGCGTATCGGCCGAATTGATTTTAAACCCGCATTCAATTTGAAACGCCGCGAACAACCGCCGCACATCGTAGTCCCCGTCGAACACCGCGCGCATAGCCGCATTGTTATCAAAATTGATATAGGCTGTCTTAGCGAAGGCCTTCTGGCCAAAAGTCTTCATCAACCAAGTCTTGCCGACTTGGCGGGCACCTCGGATCAGCAGCGGCTTTCGGTCTTTCCGCCCTTTCCATTGCTCCAATTTCTCGAGCGCGAAACGTCTCATGGCCGATTCCTCCACCCCGCGAGCGCCTCACATCTTTTTCACTTTTTCAACCGAAAAACTGCAATTATAAACACTTTTTCAACCGATAAGAAGTAAAACCGCTGTGATACGACTGAAATCAGAAACCGGCGCATAGCCTTTCCCTGTTTCGGTTCTCTCCGGAAGGGACGCGCGTCATTTGCAAAGCCGGTCGAGCAGCCACGCCTCGAAGGCGGGCAGGTCTTTCCACGCGAGCGCGACATTCATCTGACGGGCCGCCGGATCCTCGACCGTAAACCCGTCGTCGGTCACGCGGATGCCGAGTTTTTCCATCACGCAGAGATCTTGCATACAGGCGAGATACACGGCCACGCAGTCGAAGAGCGTCGTACTCGCGGTCTCGGTGTCGGTCTCCTGGTGGTCCTTCGCCTTATACGCCAGCCAGACGCGATAGTTCTTCAGCAGCGTCTTCACAATCGGGTCATTGCAGGCGCGGATGCGCGCATAGTTCTCGCCTTTGAACTGGATCAGGCCGCAGGTGTCGAGCGGCGTGATCGTGATATCCCACGGCGCGGACAGCGCGGCGCGGCAGGAAGCGGGATCGGCGCGGACATTCCACTCGGCGCTGGGCTTGGGATTGCGCCCGTAGCCGAGCCGCACGCTGCCGTGCATGCCGACGAACCGGGCCTTCTGCGCGATGC
>CAZOIS010000359.1:0-3146 GCA_964579865.1 uncultured Lentisphaeraceae bacterium
GCTGCCCGCTGAGGAACGGCTTGCCGGCGAAGTCGATGGCGATGGCCCGCGTGGTGCGGTAGGTCGAGGCCTCTTTCTGGTCCACTTCGAGGATCTCGGGCAGGCCACGCGAGTTGTAGAAGCCGATGGTGTCCTCGTTGCGGAACTGCACGAACGGCCACGGCCGCGCCGGCGGATCCGACTCCGCGCCTACGAGCGCGACCCACGTCCAGGGGCGGTCATCCAGCGGCCGGTCGGGAACGTCAGGGGCGAGCGTACACACGCGGCGGCCGGCGTCCGATGTGTCGTAAAAGACTTCCCACACCTCGACCCCGCCCCCGGAATCGTTCAGGCTGCCGTCGCGGTAGCGGGCGCGGGCTTCGCCGCGGTCACCCGCCGCAGCCGCGTTGCGCCGTTCCGCCGCCTTCGTGATCGCCTGTTCGGCAACCGCGCTGTCCCAGCCGTTGGTTTTCGCGACGCGGCGGAACTCCGCCACGGTGTAGCGCATCATGTGGCAGACGCGCTCCGCCTGTCCGATCTCCAACGTGGAAGTCGGCACCGCCACCGAGAGCGGCGAGACCGGCCAGAACTCCGGCACCGCAAGCCTGCCTCGCCCGGTCACCTCCACCAGCTTCGAGAGGCCGTAGCCGTAGGTCAGCTCATCGTCCACGCACTGCGAGATGCGCGAGCGCGTCTTGCAGGTCTTGCGCAGGTGGAAGTCGAACGCCGCCTCGGCAATTTCGGCGTTCGCCACGCCCGTGTTATCGAGGCCGATGAACTGGGCGAGGTGGGGAGCCTGCCACAGCGTGGTCACGATGGACTGCTTCAGCTCGCGGATCAGATCATCGATGATGGGATCCACGAGGTTGGGCGCGCCCTCGTACATCGGCTTCACCGTGTTGGTGCGTTTGAAGCGCTCGGTGCGGTTCTTGACCGCCCGGTCGTACCACTGGGCGCGGTCCTTCAGATCCGCGTCCACCAGATCCTTGAGCACGCCGAAGCGCTCGCCATCGCTGAAAAGTATCTCTCCGTCCATGGTTTGGCTCCCTACAAACGAGAGGGAAGAATGTTCCCTTCAATGTGAAAGTCCGGACAAAAGACAACTTCATTCGGAATGAACTGAATGAATAGCGTTTTCGGCTTGATCATATGGCGTAAAAGTGGGATCTTTTTCATCAGGCCGATGAGGTGGTTGACAGAAAACAACTTTCCCATACCACGTTGAGCTGGAGAGGGTCAAGCGATGAGCACATTGTACTACTCCCAATATGGTTGCCAATTAGGTCCTGTCACAAGTGATGAACTTAGGGCGCTAATCGCGCAGCGGCGAATTATTTCTACTGACCTCGTCTGGTCGGAGGACATGTAGGAATGGCAACCTGCAAATAGCCTTGATGGTATACATTGGCCTTCTTCGTTGTTCCCGCTTCCATATAAGTCAAAAATAAGTTGATCCGCAGGACGTCTGGACGCTGGCCAACTAGTGGTTTGCGAGTAAGGCAATTGCGGATCCACAGAATTGAAGGGACAGAATTGTGAACTTTAGGTTAGTTTTTGCTTTAACTTTTGTCGCGTTATTGTCCTATGCTCAACAACCGTTTGTTTTCAGAGATGATGTGAAATCAAAGGATTATGGGCCGTACACTCTCATCGATGGACAAGTTGTTATTAATTCAGAATTCACAATCGAAGCGGTTCATGACAACTCGTTTGAAATCCATGGTTTTCTAAGAGGCATTAAGTACAAATGGGGCCCGTTCTGTTTTAGTAACAATGCCTCCGTTACAATCGCAGAAGTACCGTTGAGAATTATCACGAACGAGGAGTTGGAACGAGAAAAGCAACTTCTCTTGAAGAAACAACAGGCGTTTGAGCGTGCACAAGCTAAAAAAGGGCTGAAAAAATTTGAAGAAGAATGGCTGACCGAGGAACAAATTGATCAGACTAAACGTACGCGAACCATAATCGAAAAAGCGAAGCAGATGTCAAACAAGTCTGAAAAGATATTGTTGCTTGAAGAGGGGCTAAAGCAAAATCCTGAGTCAAAAGATAGGCAATCAGGATTGGATATGATTTCTGAATTAAGGAAACAAATCAATCGAGAGGAATCGGGCAAATTAATAGAACAACAGCGACAGGCAGAGGCGGCATTGGAGGCCGCGAAGAAAAAAGAGATAGAAGACCAAGAAAACAGGAGGCGACAACTTGCTGAAGAGCAGGAGCGGAAAGAGAAAGAGTTGGCTGAGCAGCGAAAGAAGGAAAAGGAAAAGCGCAAATCACAAATAGAAGAGCGACTGGTAAAGCTGGGAGCAGAGTATGCGACAATCGCACAATCATATCTAAAATCAGGAAACTCAGTTGTTAAAGGCCAGTTATTCCTAAAGACGATTGATGGAGATGTGAAAATGGGAGCGGGTAATTTGGTTTTACTGGACGTGGACACTCCCTATACGGACCTGTTTTATGCAGAGAACACGAAGTATATAGGCTACGCTGGTTACCAATCAATATTGCTAGGCCATGTCAATAAATCCTACCTTCGAACCAAGGTCACCGACGCAAGTGGCCGCTTCGAATTTAAGAATGTGCCGGAGGGTAACTATATACTTGTGGGAGGTGTTTTTTGGGAAAGACCTAGTGGTACTTCTTTTCCTAGAACGTTTACAGAAGGTGCCTGGATGGTTCATAAAATTGAATTGCCGAAGAACGGCGAAGTTGAGGAAATGTTGACTAGGTAACGTTAACGTGCATGTGAATGAGCCTGGTCTTGAAATAACGCCTACACATTCACGCCTCCCACGTACTCCCCGCAAACTCATCTCTTCCCCGCCTCCGCCGTGTGGGTGACGTGATGTCCGACGTGTCCTCGGGTTTGGCGGTTAGCTTGGCGTAGTCCATTTCCCAGAAAAGCATGGCCAGCGCGTCGGAGCGGTTGGGCGAGCGTGGGAGCTTCTTTTTCGGCACCAGCTTGAGCGGCGAGCTTTCCACGTCGTAGCGGCAAAACGCCAGTTCTTCGCGCAACACGTCGTCGTCTGGCAGCGACACGCGGCCGAGCCGCACGAGATCCGCGAGTTTGAAGTAGGCTTCGGCGCGGCTGTTCTCGTAGAGCGACGGGTCCTGCGGCGTGCCGTTGAAGTCGAAGCGGCGCAGCGCGTAGCCCTCGCGGT
>CAZOIS010000360.1:0-3126 GCA_964579865.1 uncultured Lentisphaeraceae bacterium
ACGCGGATGAAGTCGATGCCCATCAGTTTGAAATGGGCGATATCGGTGTCGATCGCGGTCTTGAGGTCCGCGCCGCTCTGCTGGATGTTGACGAAGTTGTGGTTGAAGGGCGCGAGGTAATTGACGCCCCACAGTTTCACCTTCTTGCCGTCCTGGTCGACGATCACGGCGTCCCGGACCGCGAACGGCGGCTTGAAGGGAAGCTGCGCCGGCTCCGCCCAGACGGCGGACGCCACGAGTCCGGCCACGAGAATGATCGGTTTGGTCGCTTTCATACGATCCTTGGTTCGGTTCGCCCCAGGGTTGTCATAAACCGGTGCCGCCGGCCTTTGCCGGCGAGCCTTTCAGCATCGCGATGAGGTAGGCCGCGACCGTCGGGTGCGCCACGTTGGGCGCCCCCGGATAGAACAGCTCGCACGTCACGCCGAGCGCGTTGCACCGCTCTTGAAGTTTGACGCCGAAATTGGCCGTGTGCGTCGGATCCTTCGCGGGCTGCCCCAGCGCCGGCCGCGTGCCGTAGTGCAGATAAACCGGCGGATCGTCCCGCGTGACCAGCGCGAACGGCGAGTACTCGGCGATCCACGGCAGGATGTGTGCGCGGCTGGCCAAATACACCTCGAAAGCCGACCGCTTGGTTGACCCGTCGGCCTTGAACCCGAACGCGTGTCCGCCATAGGTGCTGTTCGGCGTCCACTCGATCATCTGCTGCGGGTCGAGCGTCGTCTGGGCGATCGCGGCGGCCACGCACGACACGCGGGTCGACTCCCGTGCGACGGGATCGGGGCTCGCCGGATCCGCCAGGTCGTCATGGAACGCCAGCCACAGACTCGAACAGGCTCCGGCCGAGCCGCCCGACAGCGCGATGCGCGTTTTGTCGATCTGCCACTCGGAAGCCTTGCTCCGGATGAACTGGACCGCGCGCGCGGCGTCGCAAAGGCAGCCTTTCACGGGCGGCTTGATGCCCTCGGCGGCGGCCTCTTGGACGGAGCGGTACTCGATCGATGCCACGGAGATCCCCGCGCGCAGCATCTCCCGGTAAAGCCCGCAGAAGCGCCGGTCCGTCCGGCTGCCGGACGTCCAGCTGCCCCCGTGGATAAAGACCAGCAGCGGCGCGGGCGTTGCGCCTTCCGCCTTCCAGAAATGGAGCACCTGTTTCGGATGAGGTCCGTAGGCGACGTCGCGGCACGTCGGCGCGAGGATCTGCACGACGCCGCTCTCGTTGGATACCGTCATCATCGCGGCGGGCGCTTCGGCCGTGCAGACGGCAACCCGCGCCGCCACCGCGCAGAACCAAGCCGCCCTTGCCCATTTTCCGCCGCTGTTCATTGGGTGATGCATCATTTTTTTATTGCTGTTGTTGGTTTGTAAGGTACAGCAAGTGTAGGTTCTCCCTCCGTGTGCGTCAAGCCGCGCCGCTGACTTGTCGCCGTGTCGGCAAGGGAAAATAACGGTTTACATTCTTAAAACGCAGAGCTAAGCTTCCTGCATCCTTGAATGGGAAAGGAATCCGGCCGCACGCGTTGCGGCGATGAGCAACAGAGACGATCCGACAATTTTGAGTTTGCGCTTACGCGCATTCACGCTTCACTGAAAAACCGGCAAGTTTTTATCTACAGAAGCGAGATGTTCGGGGGCGCGCCGCTCGGCGCGCCCCCGGTCTCGTGTTTCCGTAGAGGTGCTTGCTGGTACCTTCTGTGGGGCATGGATTGGACAGCGCCCTTTTTTTGCCCGGAGAGGCCGCGGGGTTCAAGCCGCATAAATTTGCAGGGATACATGCGGGCAAGAAATGGACTGTGTCGCATGACTCACGCAATTAGGCTTTATCATCCCGGGGGTGAACGTCGCCTGATCGGAAGGCAAGACGTTCAAGCTGGACGACGAGTTTGGGCTACCGAGGTGGAAAATCATGCACGCAAGTTTCTTTCTGCAAATGGACGATATGTGCAAGCTGTTGGAGGCAATGTTGGCGAGGGGCAAATCATGTTTTGGGGTGAGTGGGAACCCCCATCAAATTTCGAACGCCTTAATAGCGAAAAAGCCGGTGACGACGGCTTCCCGCGACGGATTCATACGCCAGTAATCGAACGCATTGGTACCCGACAGAATCTGTTGAACACAGATCCCTACGTGTTCGGAAACAGTTTTTATTATTCGTGTTGCTTACAAGATCGTTTTGAAAAGCTTCGCCATTTGGATCCTCAGTCGCTGATTCTCTTCGGAGCATACATTGAGATTTCTCCTAATGTCGGAATGTTTTATCTTGATACGGTATTTGTTGTCAACGAAGCACTTGCACCCGTGAGAGAGGTTAGAAGGAATAATGGACTTCTCACAGACACGGCCTATGAAGCCATTATCGCCCCCTATGAGGGACGTGCAGATGTCGCTACATCTCAGTTGTATTCTGGCTTGATGTATAACAACAACCAAGAGTGCTTCAGTTACTTCCCATGTAGACCCGAGAATAGGGCGCAGCCTTTTGCCCGTATTCCAGTGTCATTTACTTGCGAAGAACTTCGTCAATTAGGACTGAGGTGGAGTTATAACCAAACGCAAGGGTACTCCGGTAAAATGTCCGTAACCGCTGAGTTTGCAAGGCAAATTTGGCAGGCTGTGACCACACGGGTTCTTGCTGCTGGCCTCAGCCTCGGTGTTTACGCTCAAGAACCTGTCTTTTCACACGGGTAAATACGTTGTTCCGTCGTGAATGGATTGGTGTATCGAGACAATCAGCCCAAACCGTTATGCTGCAAGCCAACTCATCAGTCCTTGTTATAAGACCACTCCGAGAAAGTTCTCACCATGAGAAAAGCTGTTCTGTGCGCATTGTCCATTCTATTTGCCACTTCGCTTCCCGCCACAACCTACTACGTCAACGCCTCTCGGCCTGACGACAGCGGCAACGGGTTGTCTTGGGATGAGGCAAAGAAGACCATTCAGGCGGCGGTGGATGCGACAATTGACGGCGATACCGTGTTGGTTACAAACGGTGTGTATAATACAGGAACAAGGGTTACGCCCGGTTATGTATCATTCAACCGAGTCGTGATCTTGAAAAACATAAATGTTAACACTACTGTCCGATTAAATTCGAGCCGATCACGAGATCAGCCCGATAAACATTGG
>CAZOIS010000361.1:0-3124 GCA_964579865.1 uncultured Lentisphaeraceae bacterium
TGGCCTTGTCCGGCAGGAAGCGGTCCTGCACGTAGCGGTCGGAGAGCACGGCGGCGGAGACCAGCGCGGCGTCCTGGATGCGCACGTTGTGGTGGCGCTCGAAGCGGTCTTTGAGTCCGCGCAGGATCGAGATGGTGTCCTCCACGGTGGGTGGGTCGACCTGCACGGGCTGGAAGCGCCGCTCCAGCGCGGCGTCCTTCTCCATGTGCTTGCGGTACTCGTCGAGCGTGGTCGCGCCGATGCAGTGCAGCTCGCCGCGCGCGAGCATGGGCTTGAGCATGTTGCCCGCGTCGGTTGAGCCTTCGGTCTTGCCCGCGCCCACGATGGTGTGGATCTCGTCGATGAAGAGCAGGATGCGACCCTCCGCGGCCTTGATCTCGTTGAGCACGGCTTTGAGGCGCTCCTCGAACTCGCCGCGGTATTTGGCGCCGGCCATCAGGGCGGTCATGTCGAGCGAGAAGATGGTGCGGTCCTTGAGGCCTTCGGGCACGTCGCCGCGCACGATGCGCTGCGCGAGCCCCTCGACGATCGCGGTCTTGCCCACGCCGGGCTCGCCGATCAGCACGGGGTTGTTCTTGGTCTTGCGCGAGAGGATGCGCACCACGTGGCGGATCTCGGTGTCGCGGCCGATCACGGGGTCGAGCTTGCCGGACTTGGCGAGTTCGACCAGGTCGTTGCCATATTTCTTGAGGGCCTCGTATTGGCCTTCGGGGTTGTCGGTGGTGACGCGCTGGTTGCCGCGCACCTCTTTGAGCGCTTCCAAGAGTTTCTTGGTGTCCAAGCCCGCTTCCGCCAACAGGCGCCCGCACGGGGTGCGCCGTCCCGAGTCGGCCATGGCCAGCAGCAGATGCTCGACCGAAAGATACTCGTCTTTCAGCTGCTTGGCGTAGTCGCCGGCCCGCACCAGCAGGTCGTTGAGCACCTGGGTCACATAGATCTTGCCTTCTTCGGTGTCGCCGGACACGCGCGGCTTGCGCCCCAGCTCCTCTTCCACACGGGCGCGGAGCTGCGGAATCGCGACGCCGAGGCGCTGCAGCAGCGAGACGGCCAGGCCGTCCTGCATGTCGAGCAGAGCGACCAGCAAATGCTCGGCGTCCAGCTGCTGGTGCGCAAAGCGGATGGCGGTCTCGCGGGCGCTCTGAAGCGCCTCCTGAGCCTTTTGAGTCCATTTGTTTAAATCAGTCATGGGTCGGTCTCCTTTTTGCAGTCTCGGTTATACCCTCGACAAAGACTGCTGAGATGATTATGAGCACTGGATATGCCAGTTCGTAGAAGACATGCCTAACTTGCTCTAAGATCAAGAGTTAGACCGGTGAAGATAAAAAATAAAGCGGGCCATATTGACCCGCTTGATCACCGTTTGCGTCTTTTTGGCCCGGTCCGGCTGTCCCCTGTTCTTATTGAAGCGCGGCTTCCAGCTTGAAGAAGCGGGCATCGCGGGCGGGAGAGGCCGCCGGGAGCCGGACCTCGTAGAACCAGGTGGACGCGTCGAGGACGTTTGTGAGGGTCACCGGGTCGAGGTCCAGCCCGGTCACCGCATTGCTCCACGCAACCGGCGCGGCCAGTTCGGCCGCGGTCTTGAGCGTGTAATTCACGTCGTTGAAGGATCCGTTCAGGCGCGTGTAGCCCACCCACAGCGCGTTGCTCTGGCTGTGGATCGAAAGGGCCATGCGGGCCTGCCGCTGCTCGTCAGAGAGCCCGTCGCTGCGGCTCATGCCGAAGGCGTAGAGCTGGACGTTGCTGAGTCCCGCGCAGCCGGAGGCGGCGTCGGGAAGCGCCGCGCCGCTGCCCAGAATTTCCTGTTCGCTGTAGTTCGCGAGCTGCCATCGCTCGTAGCCGGTGGGCGAGTAGGCCGGCGCTGCGGCGGGGCGGAAGCGGGCCGTCAGCGTGATCGGTGCCGGCCCGACGAAGAGGGATGGCGAGGGATTCGTGACCGCCGTGCCGACCCAGCCGTCAAAGACGTAACCCGCGTCCGGCACGGCCTGCACCGGCACGGGCAGGCTCCGGAAGAAGGTTCCGGACCATGCGGCGCGGTTGGTCACGCCCTCGGTCGACGCGTCGATGACGATCCCGTTGACGTTGAAGCGTCCGCCGGTGCCGCCGGCGTCGCTGTTGGCCACGGTCAGCGTGCCGGTGCCGCCGAGTAGCAAGGCGGCGTCCAGATGCGCCCAGGACACGGCGTGGCGGGTCGCCGTGTAGTTCGCCAGCACGTTGCTCACGGCGGCCCCCCACTGCGGCATCGTCGTGGTGCGGCCCCAGCGGCGGAAATGGGTTTCCACTTCCGGCCGGATCGCCTCTGCGGCCTGCGAGATGAGCGCGGACATCCGCTCCGGGCGGAAGGTGGTGTTGAGCAGATTGGCGTAGCGGTTCGCGAAATAATTGCGGAACCCCATGTTGGACCAGAGCTGGTTGATCAGGAACCCCGGCTCGCTGCCGCCGGTCATTTTGCTGGACTGCAGGTAGGCGAACATGTCGAACGCCGCGCCCTCGGGCTGCTCGCCGGCCACGTCGAGATCGTAGAGCATCCAGCGCCAGCGCGTGTCGCCGTACTTGCCGGGAGTCGCGACCTGGTTGGTGTGGGCTCGCCAGAAATCGCAGTTGTTGATGGGCCAGTCGGTGTTGGCGAAGAAGGTCTCGGCGATGATGTAGTCGGCGTGGTTGGTGACGTCGATGCCCGTGATCGGGACATTGAGCCCGTTGGTGAAGACGACGGCCGACTGGACGCGCTGCATGTTGGCATCCTGCGCGAGCGGGTTGTCCTGGATCCAGTCGATCAGCGCCTCGTACTCCTCGTCGCAGGCGGTGTCGCCGTCGATGCGCGTGATCTTGACTTTGTCGTTGTCGATCGCGTCTTCCTCGTGCATGAGGAGGTCCATGTTGTCGGCTTCGAGCCCGTAGCGCGTGGCGAGGTAGTGCTTGTCGAAGCTCTCGCGCAGGTTGTGGATGCCCCAATACTCGCCGTTGACGTAGGCGACGGTGGGGCGGTACGCCATCACCGAGATGTCGAGGTTCTTGACGATGCGGTGGAACACGGCGTCCTTCATCATGGTGGCGACCCCGCCGTAGTCGGGGCCGTACCAGTCATTGCCGCTGTTGCGCAGCAGGAAGCGTTTGTATCCCGTGG
>CAZOIS010000362.1:0-3116 GCA_964579865.1 uncultured Lentisphaeraceae bacterium
GAACTCGACATCCTCAAAATGCTGACCCCGCCCGCACAGTACGAGGCGATCATTGACGGCATGATGGGCGAGGAAGGCGACCACTTTGTTGAGCTGATCGACCGCGTACACGCCATGTGGCAGGCCATGCCCAAGACCTACGAGACCGACGCCCAAGGCCGCGCCGCCCTCGCACAGCTTCACTACTTCATCGGCGGTTGCGACTGGTGGATCGTGGAGAAGGACGCCGACCCCGACCACGCGGGCCAGGTGCAGGCCTTCGGAATCGCCGACCTCGGCATGGGGCCGGAAGCAGGCTACATCTCAATCCCCGAGCTACTCGAGAACGGGGCCGAGCTGGATCTGTATTTCACGCCCAAGCGGATGGGCGAACTCCTCGATTGAACCCCGCGCGGGCGGCCTTCACCGGCCGCCACTTTTTGCGCCAAAGAATCCGCCGCGCCCGTTGGGGGCGCGGCCTCAATTTTCCCGCGACAGCTTACCCATCTGCCGCAGGTCCCGAACAGCGAACAACCAAGAGGCGTTTGCAACGCCCAGCCGGCTGCGCGACGGTCACCCGCCGCCTGCCTCATTTCTTTGCCCGTCCGCCCCGCCACACACCGACAACAGGCTGCGCCATTCGACCACGCGGTCGCCGCCTTCAAGCACACCTTTGCTCTCCTTCGGAAGCAACGGCATGACGATGTTCACGAAGAACCACAGCGGACGCTTGCGCAACGCCCCTTCAAGCGCGGCCTCCAGAATCTCGATGTTCTCGTCCCTGCCCACGATGCGGTCCAGCGCGCCCAGCGCCTTGGACCGTCCCGACACCAAGCCTTTCGGCTTGCCCGCCGGATTGCCGGACGTGCCCGGCTGGAAATGCCCCGTCTCCGTTCTCTCGATATCGCTCATGTCATTCACTCCCGTTATACAGCCCCGTTCAACATCGCCGCCATGTCCGTCACCTGACGGAACCGTTCCCCGTTCGGAGGCAGGCCCGCGTTCGCAAGCAGGCAGACCAGCGCCGTTTCTAGGTCCGCCGTGCTCAACGTGTTGCCCGCGCCCTTTTCCGCCTGCCGCTCGCACGCGTACTTGCCGCATGCCAGCACCGGATCGTACACATGCCCCGGCTTCTCCCCGAAGTCCGGTGGCCTCCGCCAGTAGACCGTCGCCTCCGACGCGTCGCGGATCACCGCGCCGCACATGTCGCACACCGCCACCGGCCCCGTGCTCCCGTCTTTGAACAGCATCATCTTGATAGCCATCGCCGTATCTCCTTCCGCGCCCAGTCGAAGGCCGGTCGCCGCCGCCTTGTCATCCTCATCCAAAAACGCCTGCTTCCCCCTGCTCTTTGCAGGGCGGGCCGCCGTGCCCGTCAAACGCCGCCTTTTCGCCGTGTGTGTGGTGCCCGGCGCGTCCCGACGGGCCGCGCTGCCGCAGGCTGACCGCCTGCCATCCTCACTCTGCCACCATGCCGCATCTTCATCTCCTTCCAAACCCGCGAGCCCAGCCGTCGAACTTGCGACACGCATATAATATACGCGTGTCTCAAGTTCGCTGGACGGCTATTCAGACGAACCCGATGAACCCGACGGCGGCATCGTCGAATTCGTCAAATTCCTGAAGCTCTCCGGCGTGCCGATCAGCCAGGTGTTGCCCTTTTCGGCCTTTTGCTCGACCAGCTTGCCGGTCCTGATCAGCGCTTTGATCCCCGCCCGCGTGTCCAACTCCGTCACCTTCCAGCCCCTGACCGCCGCGTGGAGTTCGGTCTTCGTAATCGGGGCGGTGCACACCAGCCCAATCACGGCGTCGGGATCGAACTTGACGGATGCCCTTGTCGGCGTCAGCTTCGCGGCGGCCTTGACCGTGTTCTGCCACGCCTCCACGTCCAGAACCTCGACCGCCGAATAGGTCATGTTCTCCGGATCCAACCGTATCCGCAGCGGCTCCGTCCGACGGGCGTTGTTGTTCTTGGCCGGTACCCAGCACAGGTCGGGGTTTTCCGAGGCGTCGTACGGCGCTAGGTTGATGACCGCCCGGCTGCACGAGTACAGCGCCTTGCTGTCCTTGCCGAAGTTGGCCGCATCGAACCCGGTCGCCTGCGCGATGTTGGTCGCCCCCGTCCTTGCGTGGGCTAGGACCACGATCCCGCAGTCGGGGTTGACCTCGCACGCCAGCTTGCGCAGGGTGGAGAGGGTCGAGCGCACGTCTCGGTCGAACCCGTCGCCCTCCAGCACGTCGCCCCACGGGTCGACATACAGCACGTCCGGCGGCCACGCCCGCAAAGTCTCGCGCCACTTCGCGACGGCCCGCTCGTCCCCGAGGTTGATGTAGCAATCCTCGGCGTTTTCCAGCGTCGTCACGCGGATATGTTCCTCCAGCCTCGTGAGCGCGGCCCCGTCGAGGCCGCGGCTCATGGACCTCATGTCCCATTGCCAGCGGTGGATGTCGTTCTCCGAGCCGACAAACAGGTGCCGCAGCGGCGCGTCGCCGGTCGGCTGATCCAAGAACGGGAGCCCGAGCACCTGGTTCCGCGCGATGTTCAGCGCGATCCGGCTCTTGCCGAGACCGCCTTGGCCGAAGAGCGTCTGGACTTGGCCGCAGGCGAAAAGGAGGCCCACGAAGAACCGCTTGGCGGCCAGAACCGCGCGGACGACCTCTCCCCACGTTTTGACAGTGAAGCCGCGCCGACCCTCTGTCGCCGCCTCACCGGACAAGGGGGCCTTCTGTTCCGGCGCGCCCGTCCAGCCGGCGTTATACGCCAGCTTGAAGAGCGTCCCCATGCCGATGCCTGAACGCTGACCGAACGACCGCCAGACGCGCTCGAGATCGGGTTCGTTGAACTTGGCTCCCGTGTCATTGAACTCCGACCACACGCGCCACAGATTCAAACCCTCCAGCCCCGGCGCTTCGCTGTGGATGGCCATGCCCACGTCGAGCCACGCCTGCCGGTCATCGGGCGAGACCCGTTCCAGCGCCGACAGGATCTCCTCGCGCCGCTCTTTCGCCAAGGCAGGCGCGGCCGCGCAGAGCAGGCCCGGCCGTTCGCGCTCCGGCTGCGGCTGCGCCGCCAGCGCGTAGTTACGGAAGACGCGCGGCGAGGGATTCTCCGCCACGCCGGGGTCATGCGACAGAAA
>CAZOIS010000363.1:0-3108 GCA_964579865.1 uncultured Lentisphaeraceae bacterium
GTGTTGGTGGTGCCCTCGCCCATGTGGTCTTCGTGGAAGTGCGTGACCAGCGCGTAGTCGAGCGCGGGCGCGGGGTCGTGCCGCAGCGCGTGGCGGAGGTAGCGCGTGACCCGCTCGCCGGCCGGCCGCGAGCCATCCGGGCGGTCCGGGGTATGGCGCTCGGTTTTCTTGGCGATCTCGCCGGCATCGACGAGCAGCGTCGTCCCGTCCGGCAAGATGTAGAGGCCCGCGTTGCCGCGGCCCGTGCTGATCTGATGGATCTCGAGCGTGCCCGGCGCCCACGGCGCGATTTCTTGGCCCGCCTCTTCGGCGCTGGCCCCCGACGCATATACGGCCCCAAGAAATGCGGCTTTCCTGAGAACGGACGAAACCCGCTTAAATGATTGCATGTTGTCCTTCCTTCCCCCGACCGGAAAACGGCCCCATCCTACGGCTTCCGGTTGCCTCCGTCAACGCCGGGCCTCAAAAAATCAGCAGAAGACCGCAGCAGTTCCGGATCTGCCCATCGCGCAACAGGCGCGGCACCGCCGCCGCCTCTAGTCGCTCTCGGTCCTTATGTGCAACGCGTCGCGCTGACGGCACGGTGTTTGCGAGATCACCCGCCATTGGCCATCATGGCTTGCGGACAAGCTTCAACGACACGGCGGTTAGGCTTCGATCCTCAATGACGGCGGCGGCCTTTGAACCGCTGGAATGAACGGCGCCAACGAAATGATCGCCGTCAACATCCAGCGGGATGGTTGCGCTGGCACGCGTGATCCTGTCCGCTGCCACAAGGGGGCCGTTCAGGTCGCCCCGGACGATGTAGTCGCTGAATAGGTTCAACACGCGGCCGAACCAGCCGCGGTTGCGGCCGAAGCGTGCATTGGCAAGCGTGGCGTCGCCGATCTTGCCGGTGACGCTGCCGTCAGAGTGAATGTCAATCGCCACGGCCAGTTGCCGTTGCTTGCACCAAGCTGCAACGATCCGGGCGCTGCCTTCCCAGTGGCCAGCGAACGGTTTGGCGACGGAATCGTCCTCGGCGTGGATCGTCCGCGCCAAGAGCAAGGCCGCAACGCAGGAAACACACGTAACGATGAAGGATGATGATCTCATGGTTATAAAGGCTCGAACGACGGCGGAATAAAACGCGGAAGCCTAGCCTGACCTGCCCCGTACCCTTTCACTCTGCCCCGTGATTTGACTGACCCCTGAGTATGCGCTTGCACGGACGACTGGCCGGCGGGCGCCATCAAACCGGTCAATTGAAAAGTCGTGCCCGCAATACATGCGAAAACGCCCTCACTTCACCGTCACGCAGAAGAATTCTTTGTTCAGTTTCGCGTCCATCGCGAGCACCATGACGTCGCCGGGTGTCAGCGCCGAAAACGTGCCGTCCGCGGCGATCGTCCCATGGTCGCGGTGGAACTTCAGATACGCGTCAGCCGTCTTGGCGGTCTTGTCGGTTTCGGCCCTGTCGCCGTCGAAGCACGCCCAGGTGACCGGTCCGGCCAGCTTCGCCGCGGCGAGCTTGAGCGTGCCGCCGGCCTTCACCTCCAGCGGCTGCGTATGCCAGAGGCGGTCCTGGCCGCCGCCGACACGTGTCGCGTACACAAGCCCGTCCGCCGGATCGAGATGAAAGGCGTCGAACGTCTGCTCGTAGACCGTGCCGGACTGTTTCTGCGGCAACGTGCCGCAGAACGGCGAGCGCTTGCAGTAGTCGCCGTAGGCTGCATCGCAAGCGATCGTCACGTGCAGGATGCCGCGATAGAATGTCTGCCCGTCGGCGTGGCGGTGTCCCGTGAGATCGAAGAGGATTCGTCCCTTCGCCTCTGCGAAATCGTATTCTTTCCCGTACAGCAGGGCTTTGCCGCGGTTCTGATAGGCTTCCATCAGCTCGCGGAAAGGTGCGAGGACTTTCGTCTCATCAGGGTTGGCAAGCACCGGCGCTGCGGGGATGTGATGGATCACGACGACGGCGTATCCGGGCGGGAGCGTGGCGAAGGCGCGGGATGCGAGCCAGACGAGTTGCGTCTCATGCATGCCATAGCGGACGCCCCAGGGCACGTTCGGGTTCTCGCTCGCCCGGTCCGTCGAATCCGCCACAAGGTAGCGGATTTTCGCCGCCGGATTGTCGATGTAATAATAGCAGGCCGTCGGATCAGCCGCGTTCGTCACCGCCATGCGGCAGCCGTCCCAGGACATGACGAGGTCACGCGCCGCTTCCGAAGAATACGTGTACCCCGTCTTCTCGTCGCGGCTTGTGCGGACCGTGAAGTCGTGGTTGCCCTTGGCGGTATAGAGCGTGCCCCCCGCGGCCTGTATCGGCGCAATCCACTGCGTGCCGTATTTCTCGACCGTCGAATCGATCACATCCTTTGTGCCGAAGGCGCAGGGGAAGTCGCCGCCGCAAAAGACCTTCTTCAGGCCCGTATTCCGCACGAGGCGTGCGATCATTTTTCCGGACTTGCACATGTTGTGGGGGATGTGCGGGTCGGTGAAGAAGTAGAAGCCGTCCGTCACACCCTCGCCGCCGGAAAGCGTATTGATCCTCCCGGCAAGGCGGTTCAGATAATCGTCATAATACGCCGGCAGGTCGTCGCTCGCCGCGGAGGCCCCGGGTGAGCGGGGCGGACAGATCAGGCCGGACACGGCCAGGATCGAGCCGCCGGCAAGGAACGAACGGCGGTTCATTTCATAGGGAACATGCTCTTTGCGCATTCAGCCTCTTTCGTCGTTTGAGTGTCGTTTTCTGTTTCGCTTCCCCGTTCAGGCCGTCCGTAAAACGTTTCCATCATACGTTTTTTGAGGCACGACTTCAACGCCGGTCCTCAAAACGGCCGCTCGATCCGCCCCGTACCCGGTCGTCTCCGATGCCGCGCCCATCCCGCGAAGGCCGGGGCCGTCGAGGTCCGAACCTTGCGGCTTGACGGCGCTTTGCCGCGGGGATTAAGATCCTCATCACTTCCCGTGAACATTCTCGTCACAGGCGCAACCGGCTTCCTCGGCCAGCCGCTGTCCGCCGCGCTTCGCGCGGCGGGCCACGCGCTCACCGTGCTCAGCCGCGACCCCGGGCGGGCCGCCGCCCTCTGCCCCGGCGCGCGCGTCTGGGCCTCGCTCGACGCCTGG
>CAZOIS010000364.1:0-3100 GCA_964579865.1 uncultured Lentisphaeraceae bacterium
TTTACGAAGCACTTGTTTCGCTGCTTCCTTGCGAACGCCTTTGGGTATTGTGGGACAATCGGCAATCATTGGATCGCCAACACGACGCGCGTTCGTATGCTGTCGGTCAAATGCAGAACGCGACGGTCTTTAAGTTGACGCAGAACTGCAGAAATACACAATTAATTGCAAAGCATATTTCAAAATTCGTGGACTTGCCTGAAGATTATGTGAACCGTATTCTTCCACAGGGTGACCGTCCGGACACGTTCATTGTTGGCACGTCAGAAGAGCAAGATCAGAAACTCCGCGAGGTTCTTCATCAAGCTCTAAAGGCAGGCTGGTGTCGGGAGAATCTTATTGTATTAAGCTGCCTTAAGGCGGGCAGGGACGGTGTGTTTAATAAGTACTGTTCACACTGCGGTGCCACGGATTTCGAAGATCTTTTTTCATATGGCGGCGAGAATCCCACCCAAATCGCGATCTATCATTGCTTGGATTTCAGAGGGTTAGAGTCCGCATTTGTTGTCGTAACGGATATTGAGGATCAGGAATCTCTCTGGCGCGCAAATTATCTTTCTGGAAGTAGAGCGAAGTGCCGCCTTTCTATTATTAAGGTGCAACCGGAACTGAGTAATGCCGTCTGCAAATCAGATATCCCTGAAGGATTGCATTTTGGTTAATAGGGCATCACGTCTCGATTTTAGGGGGAGCGGGGGCGTATTAGGGGGAGCGGGGTCGCGACATCGGCGGGGGGAGCGGGTCGTATCGCGACATCGAGACAGACCGCCTGCCCGTCTTTTCCCGCGCGAACCGTTACGCCATTGCCACGCTGATCTGCGAATCACAGCCGAGGCACTCGCGGATGCCGACAACCACCTTTTGCCCAGCGTGGAGGCCCGCGGGTTGCCATGCCGGGAGAGCGTCCGATGCAAGGACTTCTCGCCGATACCCGTAATCTCGGGGCCAAGGGTCGTGTGTCCAGATTCTAGGAGATGGCTTGCATTCCTATCCCCTTTTTACCCTCTGCTTTGCGGTCACTCCGTGGCCGCAATAATCCCGACACGGGTAGGGTAGGGCGGTTTCCCCGAAACCACCGGCCGCAGTCCTCTGTTCCACGTCCCAAACTAATGCACTAACGTACTCACGCACTAACGAACTTCCCCATCATCTCCTTCGCCCGTTCCGTGACCTTCTCCAGCTCCTCCTTGCTCAGCCCCTCCAGCCCCGCCAGAACGGCCTCCAGCTTCGCGCCCGTCGCGGCAGCATTGGCAGGGGACTCGCCCGTCACGTCGGGCAGCAGCGCCACGGCGTTCTGGGCCGTCTTCGCGTCGATGTGCGTGTAGTGCGCCGTCATGGCCGGGTTCCCGTGGCCGACCAGGCTCTGGACCACCGACTGCGAAACGCCGCCCGCCGCGCACAGCGAGACGAACGTGTGCCGGAGCGAATGGAAGCCGCACTCCGCGCTCGCCCGGCCGTCGGACCGCCGTTTGCGGACCGCATGCCCCTCGGCCTTGGCCTTCTTCTCGGCCTCGCGCTCGCTGCGCGTCAGCCGGTGGGCGTTCGTCTTGATGTCGCAGTCGAGGAAGAGCAGCGCCACGTCCTTCGCCAGCGCCCCGTCGTATTCCGCATACCGTTCGGCCATCTTCGGCAGCACCGGCCCGTGGCGCCGTTTGGGCGGGATCTGGGTCAGCATCTCCAGCAGGGTCCGGTGGATCGGCAGCGTGATCCGCTTCTGCGAGCGGCGGGCGGTCTTCTTCGGGATCAGCGAGATGAAGCCGCGAGTCAGGTCCACGTTTCCCCAGTCCAGGCAGGCCGCGTCGGCCAGCCGCAGCCCGCAGAAGGTGCCCAGCGCGAGCAGCGTCCGCATTTCGCCCTGCGCCGCGTTGAACACCTTGACCAGTTCATCCACGGTCAGCTCCCGGCGCGACCGGACGGTGAAGCGCTTGCGGCCGATCTGTTTCCACGGGTTGACGGCCAGCCGCGCGGTCTTCTCGAGCACGCGCCAGACGAGGGCGAGTAGGGCGATGTGCCGGTTGAACGTGGACGGCCCGACGCGCTTCAGGAGCTCGGCGGCATACTGGTCAGCCTCCTCCTGCGTCACCTGCCGCAATTCCCTGCGGATCGGCTTGCCCTCCGGGTCCTTCTGTGGGTGGGTGTCCCCGAACCACTTGGCGAACGCCTCGTACTGGAACTCATACTGGCGGAGCGTCGACTCGCCCGAGTCCGGCCTGTTGCTCTGGTTCAGGTACGCCTGCCATCCGTGTTCAATAGCGGTGGCCGGCACCGCCTCCTTGCTCTTGGCGATTTGCATGTCCAGGCTTGCCACGCGCGCGAGTACCGCCTCGGCCTGCTCCCGCTGGTCCTTCAGGTTGAACGGATTCAGGACCCTGTCGCGAAAGTCAATCGCGTCATCAAGGATCGACGTGCCCGTCGATTGGACAAGGCGTTTCCCGTCCTGCATGTGGTGTACGTAATAGATCTTGCCCCTCAGAAAGAGGTTCCGTGTGTCATCAGCGGGTTTACGCGCCATAACCACCCCGTTTCTTTTTTCAAAACGACTATTCTCTAGAACAGTCTCGAAGATAGCAAAAAAGGGGCTTCAGTGTAAACAGTTTGTTTACACATTATAAATATAGCCTTTAAATAAAGGCCAAGTTGCAGATTGTGGATCTGCGGGTCGCGGGTTCGAATCCCGTTTTTCGCCCCAATTTTCACCCCGGTAAAACCCCGCGTTTTGCCGGGGTATTTTATTTTGTCTTTCGGAGCTTTCGGGCGATACGGTGAAACAAGCCGTGCCCGGCCTCGATAACCGTGCTGCGGTTGTCAATGCGGCGTAACCGGGGCGTCGTTTGACTTGGTGCGGGGAAGGCGTGGGGACACTTGCCTGGGTAGCCTGAATTACAGGTGGCAACGCCGCAGGCGAAATGTCATAATTACACCTCATCATGTATCAGCGTGCGGATTCAAAGGGGGAACGGGGCCAAGTCCGAGTTCTAATCGCGGTATCACCCGGGCACGACCTCGACCGTGATGGGAACCGGCCTTTTCACGTGTTGTCGCTCGCTAGAGCAGTTTAAATAAAAGTGTAGCCGAAAAGGGTTATTTCTGCCATACTTTG
>CAZOIS010000365.1:0-3074 GCA_964579865.1 uncultured Lentisphaeraceae bacterium
GCCGACATCCCCGTGCCCTATGAAACCGCCGTGCTGGGCGTGAACAACGACACGCTGATCTGCGAAACCAGTCTCCCCCCCCTCTCCAGTGTCGCCGTCGATGTTGAACAGGCCGGCTATGCCGCCGCCGAACTGCTCGACCAGCTCATGCGGCACACGCAGTGCGAACGGAAGTGTGTCACGTACGGGCCATCGGGCGTTGTTCAACGTGCCTCGACCCAGCGGCTTCACGTCACCGACCGGCTCGTGATCCGCGCGTTAGAATACATCCGCATCAACGCCGGACTGAACATCCGCGTCTCCGACGTCGCGAACCATCTTGGCATTACACGGCGCTGGGCCGAAAAACGCTTCGGCCAGACGCTGCAGCGGTCGGTGCTTGACGAGATCCAGCGGGTGCGGATGGACACGATCCGCGCGCTGGTCAGCGAAACGGCGACGCCCTTTACGCAGATCGCCCGACGCTGCGGCTTCACCAGCGCCAACCATCTCGGCATCATCTTCAAAAACCATTTCGGCATGACGATGAGCGATTATCGGAAACAACTACCGGTGGCGCAACACCCCCTGGACGTTCTTTGAAAACACCGCTTCACACCCTTTTTAATCTGTCCGACACGGACAGCCCGCTGTTGTTCCTCGCACCGATGGCCGGCTACACCAACGCGCCGATGCGGCGCATCTGCCACCGGCACGGCGCGGCTCTCACCTACACCGAGATGGCCAACGATCTCGGGCTGCTCCACGAATCGGACAAGACCTGGCACCTGCTGGAAACCTTTGACGACGAAGGCCCGGTGGTCGCGCACCTCTATGGCACGGATCCCGAGTCGCTGGCTGCGGCCGCCGTCAAAGCCGAGCAAACCGGAAAATTCGCAGGGATCGATCTGAACGCCGGCTGCCCGGTCCACAAGATCACCTCCAACGGCGCGGGCGCCGCGCTCATCAAGGATCCGCAGCGCATCCGCGACATTCTCGCAGCCATGCGGAAGGCCGTGCGGTTGCCGCTCACAGTCAAGACCCGTCTGGGCCCGCATCCCGACAAGGTCGCGATCTTCGAGATCCTCGCAGCGGCAGAAGAGGCCGGCGCGGACGCGCTCGCCCTGCACGGGCGTTTCACGTCTCAGGGGCACGGCGGAGACGTCGGCCTGGACCTGATGGCCGATGTCAAGCGCCGCGCGAAGATCCCGATCATCGGCAATGGCGGCGTGTGCTCGCCCCACGATGCGTGGCGCATGTTCCACGAGACCGGGGTCGACGCCGTGATGATCGCGCGCGCCGCGATCGGCAACCCGTGGATCTTCGAGGAAATTCGGAGCGCGCTCGCTGCGGGGCAAGAGCCGGCCACGCATTGCCGCACGGGAATGCGCCCGCGACGTGACCTGCAAGAAATCCGCGAGGCGCTGGAAGCGCACATGGACGCGGAGCAGTCGCTCATCCGGAGGATCCGCGAACGCTACGGCCTGCCCCGCGACGCAGTTGACGCGGACGAGGCTTTAGCAACCACGTTCCGCTGCCACCTGTTCCGCTATCTGCACGGGCTCAAGGGCTCATCCTACGTGCGCGGACGCCTGCACGAGCTACACACCCTCGCCGACATCCGCGCGGCGGTCGCAAGCTGCCTCGAGCGCGAAGCCGCTTACCGCGCCGCGGCGCCGTATGCGCTTATGCCACCGACACAGGAGACCACGCTTTGAACAACTCCCTCCGCACCTGGCTGCTCTTGACATTTTTCTGCGCGTACCGTACATGTGCGCTTGATGCCTGCCGCATCGAGGTCGTCGAAAAGGGCACCGGCTGGCCCGTGCCGCTGGTGGAGTTCAAGACTACGCATAACGTCCGGTTCGTCACCGACAATGCCGGCGTAATCGCCTTCGATCTGCCGGAGCTCATGGGGCGCGAAACCTGGTTCGACGTCAGCGGACACGGGTACGAGCGGCCGAAAGACGGGTTCGGCATGCGCGGCGTGCGCCTCGTGCCGGAGCCCGGCAAGACGCTCAAGGTGGAGGTGAACCGCACGATCATCGCCAAACGCCTCGGGCGCCTGACCGGCGGCGGACTCTTCGGTGAGAGCCAGAAATCGGGACGCGAAACCGCATGGCAGGAGACGGGGTCGTTCGGCTGTGATTCGGTCCAAACGGCGGTGCACAACGGAAAGCTCTTCTGGGCTTGGGGCGACACCACTCTGGCGCACTACCCGCTCGGCGTTTTCGACATGACGAGCGCCGTCACGCCAATCCAGCCGTTTTCCTCGTTTGAGCCCCCGCTGCGGCTGAACTTCGAGTACTTCAGGGACGGCAAGGGTCTGCCGCGCGGCGTGGCCAAGATGCCGGGAAGCGGCCCCACGTGGATCAGCGGCTATGTCAGTCTACCCGACAAAGCGGGCGTCCACCACCTCGTCGCCACCTACGTGAAAATCAAGCCGCCGTTGGACGCCTACGAGTGCGGCCTCTGCGTCTGGAACGACCAGACCTCCAACTTCGAGCGGCTGCGCGTGCTCTGGACAAGATCAGAGGCCGTCCCCAAGCCGCCCCTCGCACCGGACGGCCATCCGGCCTTCTGGACGGATTCGCAAGACAAGGCGTGGGTGCTGTTTGGCGACCCGTTGCCCCGTTTCCGTTGCCCCGCCACGTTCGAGGCCTGGCAGGACGTTTCAACGTGGGAACGTCTCTCGCCGCAAGCACGCCTGACATCCGCTTCAGACGCCAAGCCGGTCAAGCCCCATTCGGGGTCCATCGCCTACAACCTCTACCGGAAGCGCTGGATCACGGTCTTCATGGAAGCCTTCGGCAAGCCCTCCGCGTTCGGCGAACTCTGGTACGCCGAAGCGGATGCGCCGACCGGCCCTTGGGGCAAAGCCGTCAAGGTCCTGACCCACGCGAACTATACGTTCTACAACCCGCGCCTGCATCCCGAAGGCACGCCAGACGGGTCTCCCATCGTGCTCTTCGAAGGCTCATACACCGCCGAGTTCGCCGACCGCCCGAACCCCACGCCCCGCTACAACTACACGCAGATCCTCTACCGTCTCGACCTCGACGACCCCGCGCTGAAACCGGCGCAGGAATAGCGCG
>CAZOIS010000366.1:0-3065 GCA_964579865.1 uncultured Lentisphaeraceae bacterium
GCGGCTTCTTCAAGCGCGATTTCCGCGACCCGCTCAACGAGATCAAGCTCTGCGACGCGCCCGCCGAGGTGGCCAAGCTCGGGCGCGTCCGCTCTTGGTGCACGCACCTGACGCTCACCACGGACAGGAAGAAGGCGTTCATCGAGTCGAGCGTGATCACCCCCGCCGGGGCGACGAACTACGTGCAGGGCCTGGTTGAGCTCGCCACGGGCAAGTACGAGAGCTGGGGCAAGACGGACTTTTACTGCAATCACGGTCAGCTGAATCCCGTGCGCGATGACCTGGCGATGTGCGCTTGGGAGGAGTGCTGGATGGGGCCAGGCAAGGCCTATCGCGAGAAGACGGGCTTCTATCCCCGCATGTGGCTCGTCCGTCCGGACGGCACGCGCACCCTGGTTCCCGCCCGCGAGAAGAACTCGGCGTCGCATGAAATCTGGGACGACGACGGCGCGGGCTTCAGCTGGTGCGGCGGCGGCGTCTACCACCACGACCTCGCCAGTGACAAACAGGAGTGTTGGGTGCCGGACGCGCAGGCGCGGCACAACATGCTGTCGCCGGACAAGAAGCACGTCGTGTACGACGTGGCGCCGGGCAAGTGGTGGCGCGGCTGCCCGTGGAACGTGAAGTTCTACAACCGGGAGACGAAGCGGACGGTGGAGGTCTATTCGACGCGTCCCGCGCTTTTCCCGGAGAGCCGGCCGAGCCGTCTCCATCCCGATCCGCATCCGCATTTCGTCTGCCAGGGGCGCTATGTGGTCTCCACGGCGAACACGGCCGGCGGCACCATGGAGCTCTTCGTGACGCCGGTCGACCAGCTGGTCGCCCAAACGACGATGCCCGCCCCGTCGGGAAGCGCGTCAGGGAGCAAATAGCGGGGCAGGCAAACTATTCTTCGCAACTCCGTTCCCGCCAAGACGCCAAGGCACAAAGGATTTTTGGGTACGACTTGGCGTCTTTGCACCTTTGCGGGAGAAAGATCCATAGGAGCTCTGCAAAAGAATGCTGCGCCGCGTCCGACCGGCCGCACGTTGAGTCATGCCGACCCCAGTCTCCATTCCTCCTCTCATGAGAAGTGGACGTGCCCATGCTGCGGCGTTTCAATTTGGAGGTTCTGCACAGTATGCGATTCCACGCTCTGTCGTACGTGCAGGGGACGGCGAAAGTCTTGTCAAATTGTGACACCTATGCCCTGCTTTTTCTATAATAGCCCCAGCCGCTCGGCGTTTTGGATCAACATAGTTACGTGTTTATCATCCAGGATTTCTTCGGGCGAGTAGATCACCTCAATTTCCCTAAGTTTGGTTTCCTGACCTATCAGATACGTTGGAGAGTTCGGAAACATATTTTCAATGATCATCTTAATCTCGTGCGAAGAAATTTCAGAAGCGACAGCTTGAAACAGTGACAAATCGCAAATTAAACCATCAATCGTCACCCAAGCATGCCCACTCCATTGCGCAATCACATTTTTTCCTGAATCCAAGATAGGTTTGATCGGCGAATGCCTGAAGATGGTTCTACCGCAAATTTGCAGAGAGCCAACTGAAAGCACGGCTTGCATAGATGTGGAATCATTTATCATCGCTGCAAGCATTGAACTGCAATAAAGACATGCCCTCGGAAACACCCGCATTTTTCGGACTATTTCCTCTGCAAAATTCGCAATGCATTCCACATTATTATTGCTACTCATGGAACCCAATAGATTGTCTTTCCCTTAGCTTACTAACGTCTTGTTCGCCGGGTATTACTGCCATGCTGCATGATAAACCTGCGTCTTGTCGCCATAGTTGAGGCGGATCAATCTGCCCGACTTGGCGTCACGGACCAACACACTGCCGCAGAAATTTGATGCATCTGGCTCGACACTGAGGTGAAGTTTTTCCGATGTGGCAAGTGCTTTCCGAACTTCGCTATAGTTTTGCGATGATTGGTCGTCTAGTGACCGCTGGAGGTCTTCGAGCTGAGCAAACTCTCGTTTTACATCCCTACCAGCGAGGAAGGACGTGCCGTCAGCATGGCAAGGAATTGGGGTTGTTGCGGTGCCGCGTAGGCATGGCGTCGCGAAGGCATAATGCTTCGCACGAAGGGTCTTTACGGCTAAATTTGGCAACGCAACGCCCGTAATGCCATTCACCGTCGTCAATAGGTGCGGGCACACCTCAGATAAGGCAGAGACTAGGGCCTGATCGTTTAGCGTGGCGTGTCCACCCAGCGCCAACAAGTATACGAAATGGTCATCAAACGAAGCGTAGACCAAAAGATCACGTTTCCGCTCCGTCGGATGGACATGAAAGTGATGTACACCCCAATCAAGGAAGCATCTATCGAGAAAAATAAATGGACGACCTTTACATTGGTCCAAAGCTCTACGTGCGCGGCGTGAACGCGCCGTCTCAAGGGGGGCTCCTCCTGCTTGAAGTTCGTCCAAAAGACGGTCTAGGTTGGGACGGTCTTCTGCCGATACTCGCGTTTCGGCATACGCACTGCTACACACGAGCTGGCGTGGCAAGTGCGATATTTTGCCAATCTTGTAGATGAACAAAGCGGAAGCAAGAAATGTGGCGGCTTCACATTCATCCTTGGCCGATTCAACGACTCGCGCGGCAAGGTTGAAATCCTCATTAGGTAATCGATCCTTAATCAGCGTCAGAAGATGCTGAACGAATGAGCTATGAAATGTAGGGTTGACCATTACAGTTCAACCTCGGACTTGTTGGTAAGCGGTTTTTGTTTTTCCTCGCTTGGTCTTAGCACAGCGTCATAACCAACTCATTTTTCGTTCTGTAACGTAGCGCGTTTTATCCTAACGCGCAAATGGAAATGTGTTGTGACGTTGTCGCAGGCGCACGAACGGTTGGCTTTCGGGGGGGGTAGACACGGACCTCTTGCCCTTGCGCGGATGCAAGCGAAGACGTTCCGCCGCCTTCTGCCACGGCGGCCAACTCGACGGCCTGCGGAAGGATGCGCGCGTCTTCCTTCAGCCAAGAACTCCGGCGTACGCCCGAATCTCGCGGTCCGTCAAATAGAAAAGACACCGTAGGTTTTTCTTGGGGATGGTCGAT
>CAZOIS010000367.1:0-3064 GCA_964579865.1 uncultured Lentisphaeraceae bacterium
CGCCCATGCGCTGGCCGCCGTACTGCGCCTTGCCGCCCAGCGGCTGCTGCGTGACGAGCGAATAAGGCCCCGTCGCACGCGCGTGGATCTTATCGGTCACCAAGTGATGCAGCTTCAGCATGTAGATCTGGCCGACCACCACGCGCTGATCGAAAGGATCGCCCGTGCGGCCGTCGTAGAGAACGGTCTTGCCGTCCTCGCACAGCCACGCGTTGCCGCCGATCTCCTTCTCCTGTGCCTTGCGGGCCTGGCGCAGAAGCTGATCGATCTCCTCCTCTTTCGCGCCGTCGAAAACCGGCGTGGCGGCATGGAAGCCGAGCACCTTGCAGGCCACGCCGAGATAGGTTTCGAACAGCTGGCCCAAGTTCATGCGGGACGGCACGCCCAAGGGGTTCAGCACGATGTCGACCGGCGTCCCGTCCGGCAGGAACGGCATGTCGCAGTCGGGCACGATCTTCGCGACGACGCCCTTGTTGCCGTGACGGCCCGCGAGCTTGTCGCCCACCGAGAGGTTCTTCTTTTCGGCGATGTAGACGCGCACCTGCTTGATCACGCCCCCCTCATCGATGATGCCATCGAGTTCGGCGAAATCACCGCCCCCGCCCGGCTCGGACAGCTCGGCGAATTTCGGACGGAACCCGTTGATGATCTCCTCGATCTTCTGCTGCACCGGGCTGTTCTCGATCTGGATATGGTCGTGAGACTTGGCCAGCCGGGACAGCAGCGTCTTGGTGATCTTGCGGTTGGCGGGAATGATGATGTCGCCCGTCTCGACGTCCAACACGTCCAACGGGATCTTCTCGCCCAGAAGAATGTTGCTCAGCGCGGTGGTCAGTTCCTCTTCCAGCGCGGCCTGCTTCTTCTTGCGCTCTTCCTCGACGTCGCGGATCTCTTTTTTCTCTTCCGGCGATGCGGCCAGCGAGAGGAACGGGCGGCGGGCCTCCTGCTGGGAGGTCACCTTCACGTCCATCACGATGCCGTACACGCCGCTCGGAACGGTCAGCGACGTGTCGCGCACGTCCGCCGCCTTCTCGCCGAAGATCGCGCGCAGCAGGCGCTCTTCCGGTGCCAGCTCGGTCTCGCTCTTCGGCGTGATCTTGCCGACCAAGATATCGCCCGGCCGCACTTCCGCGCCCACGCGCACGACGCCGTCCGCGCCGAGGTTCTTCAGCGCGTCTTCGCCCACGTTCGGGATATCGCGTGTGATCTCTTCGGGGCCCAGCTTGGTATCGCGGGCGCCGACCTCGAAGTCCTGGATATGCACGGAGGTGAACACGTCATCGCGCACCACCTTCTCGCTCACCAGAATCGCGTCTTCGAAGTTGTAGCCGGTCCACGGCATGAAGGCCACCAGCAGGTTCTTGCCCAGCGAGAGCTCGCCCTGATGGGTGGCGGGGCCATCGGCCAACACGTCGCCCTTTTTCACCGCCTGTCCGACCTTGACGATCGGCTTCTGGTTGAAGCAGGTTCCGGCATTGCAGCGGCGGAATTTCTGCAGCGCGTAGCGGTAAATGCCTTTGGCGTTCTCGCTCTTCTTCGCCTTGCCCGACGGCATTTTGCCGTCCGTCGTCACGATGATCTCGGTGGCGGAGACATAGGCCACGACGCCGTTGCCCTCCGCCAGGACCGTCACGCACGAGTCCGACGCCGCGCGCAGTTCAAGGCCGGTCGCCACGAACGGCCGCTCGGCCTTCAGGAGCGGGACCGCCTGACGCATCATGTTCGCGCCCATCAGCGCACGGTTGGCGTCGTCGTGCTCGAGGAACGGGATCAGGCCTGCGGCGATCGAGACCACCTGCATCGGCGAAACGTCCATGTACTGAACGCGCGCCCGCTCCACGTCTTCGAACTCGGTCTTGTAGCGGCACGTGACGCGCTGAGCAACGAAGCTGCCGTCCGGCTTGAGTTCGGAGTTGGCCTGCGCGATCACGAAGTTCTCTTCCTTGTCGGCAGAGAGGTACTTCACCTCATTCGTCACCTTGCCGTCTTTGACGACCAGGTACGGACTTTCGATGAACCCGTACTCGTTGATGCGCGCATAGATGCCGAGCGAGGAAATCAGACCGATGTTCGGCCCTTCCGGCGTCTCGATCGGGCAGATGCGGCCGTAGTGCGAAGAGTGCACGTCGCGGACTTCGAATCCCGCGCGCTCGCGGCTCAAGCCGCCCGGGCCGAGGGCCGAGAGACGACGCTTATGCGCGAGGCCGCTCAGGGGGTTGGTCTGGTCCATGAACTGGCTCAGCTGGCTGCGCCCGAAGAAGTCCTGGACGACCGCGGAAAGCGATTTGCTGTTCACCAGACGGGCCGGCGCGAGCACGCCGCTCGCGGGATCGAACAGCGTCATGCGCTCGCGGATCAGGCGCTCGGTGCGCGCCAGGCCCACGCGGCACTGGTTCTCGAGCAGTTCGCCCGCGGTGCGGATGCGGCGGCTGCCCAAGTGGTCGATGTCGTCGACCTGATCTTTGCCGACGTAGATGCGCAGCAACAGACGGATCGCCTCGATCACGTCAACGCCGCTCTCGTGGAGCGTGCGCAAATCATTGGGGACCTTGCCGGTCAGATTCAGCTTCTGGTTGATCTTGTGGCGGCCGACCTTGCCCAAATCGTAACGGCGGGGCTCGAAGAACAGGCGCTTGAGCAGCGTCTTCGCGTTCGACGAGGTGGCGGGGTCGCCAGGGCGCAGACGTTTGTAGATGTCCTTCAGCGCATCCTCCTCAGAGTGGATGCCGGACTTCGCGTCCTCGCGCAGGGTCTTGATCAGCACGCCCTCATCGACCGCGACGTCGACGACGTCGATCTTGTCGAAACCGGCGGCGGAGATCTGTTCCAGAAGCGCGGGGGTGATCGGGTCATAGCGGCGGGCCAGCACGGCCTGCGACTCGACGTCGATCAGGTCGTCTTTCATGACCAGCATCTCGAGCGCGTCCGCCGTGTACGCCTTTTTGACGGACAGCGGCTTGAACGTGTAGAAAAGCTTCAGGATTTCTTCGTCCGTCCCGTAGCCGAGAGCGCGGAGGAAGGTCGTCGCATAGAACTTGCGGCGGCGGCGGCGGCGGTCCATGTA
>CAZOIS010000368.1:0-3062 GCA_964579865.1 uncultured Lentisphaeraceae bacterium
ACACCCCCGCGAGATCATGCGCGAGGCGGTCCGGCAGAGCGCCGCCAGCGTGATTCTGGCCCACAACCACCCGTCCGGCGACCCCACACCCAGCAAGGAAGACGTGGACATCACCCGCCGACTGATCGAAGCCGCGAAGATTTTGGGCATCCGCATCGTTGACCATGTGATATGCGGCCGACCGTCCGACATGACCCCCGGCTTTGTCAGCCTGCGCGAAAAGAACCTTGTCGCCTTCGATTGAAACCCCTTCCACGCGGCGGGACGGCAGAGCGGGCAGCAGGGACGGCCTCGCAGAGAGTGCGCCCGATCACCGCACGGCAAGCCGAGAACCCCGAGAGCACAAACAGCGATCACCGCCCGCCGCGTGGCCCAACCCGAAAGGAGCACCGACCATGAACGCAACGCAGAACCCCGTCGGCCAGAGCGCCGAGTTTCACCAGACGTGGCAGGCCCTCATGCAGCAGCTTGAGCGCGTGCTATCGCTCGCCCACCGGCACAGCCCCAACCGCACCGAGACCCGCGAGGCGGTCAGCATCGCCAAGCACCTGCTCGGCAAAGTCGGCGACCAGATCGACGCCGCCACGCAACAATGAACCCAGTAGGGGCGGCCCCGCGTGGCCGCCCTTTTTTGCGTCCAAAATCGCGCAGCGCCCGCGGGGGCGCGGCTATCCGGCCCGTCCTGCTTCGCTAGGCCGGGTCCCAGAGCATCAAGAAACTGAACGCAGCAAAGAGCACCTTCGCGACCCTCGCGGCGGAACATTTTTGTACTGTTCAACACTCTCAGCCCATGCTAATTTAAATTATGAAGTTAAGTTTATTTGCGACCGGCTTGTTTTCTCTTCTGGTGCTGTTGTCTGGATGTTCCAGGCCCAATGAACAACGGTATTTTCCTCTTCGCGAGGGTGACGTTCGTGAATATTCAGTGGTCGGTAGTATTCTCGACAAGTCGGGACAAAGACGCGTCGTTAAGGAAGATAGTCTGACCTGTCGAAATGAGGGAGTTGCGCACATCAATGGCCTTGTTTATCACAAACAAGTGGCTACGTTCAGCGATACTAATTATGCTGCTCAGATCGAATACATGAGGATCGACAAACACGGAGTGCACATAATCGATGCTAAAGACGATTCTAGAAGGGAACATTCGTTGATCCCGTTTCCGCTGCAAATAGGTAATAGCTGGACGGCGAAACGCGCTGGAGTCGAGTATAAATACCACGCAGAAGCTATTGAAACATTGCGCGTATCAGACAAAGAGTTTGCTGCCTGTTTGAAGCTGTCATGCACGCCGACAAATCGAGACGCTACGGGGCACACAAAAGGATGCCTCTATTACGCGCCTAATATCGGTCATATCAAGGAAGTCCTGACATTTGATAATGGATTGTCAATAACGGTTGTTTTGAGACGTCTAAATTCGGTTCCAGTTTGTGGTTCTGAAATGCCAAGTGATGGCCAAGATCGTTTGCTCGAACAAGGCAGGGAAAAGGTTGCAGACAGTCGGATGGAGACTCGGGATTCGTCCGTGAGAAGGCCCAAAGTGGATACAACACGCGGCAATGCGGCTCTTGATTGCTCTACAGCCTTCAGCAATTACTTGGCAGTTATATCGGCAAACACGCCGACCAAGGCCTTCAATCAAACGCTCGATTGCGCCAGAATGGTTCATAATGTGTCGGAAAAGTATCCCAAAACGATGTGGGAAGAGAAGTTTGAACAAGCTGCAAAAGAAATCACGAGCGATCCGGACTTTTCCATGCCCCTCTCAGATTGGGTGTCTGAAAAATATTCCGGCCTCCAATACGAGATCATCGAGGTTCGCGAAATACCTGAGCAAGAAACCACAATACGTTTTATGCTGGAATCACCATTGAGAGAGCGCATATCTAAGGGTTTTTCAGTTTTCTTTAAGGTCTCATACTCCAACCGAAATGCCCCGATCCTCAATCGCAGAACCGTCAATGAAGTGCTTTGCAAGGTCGAAGTGTATAGGCTGATCCATTTAGCCGACGACATCAACATTTTGGTTGATCGGGATAGCCTTAAGATCATTGAAACTAAATTTGCGAAATGACGCGGCGGTCGCCGGCTGTTCTTCGGCGAAAGCACGCCAGTTCGCCGCTCCCTAATCGGTCGCGGCCTAAAAATCCCCCGCGCCAGCTTGCCCAGCCGCCGCGGGTCCCGTTTTCAATACGGCAGGGGATCAGCCCAACAGCCTATAGCCTACCGTCTACAGGCTTCCCATCTTCCCGCGCCTCGCCATGCTGAGGCGCTTGCGCTTCCGCGCCGCCTGCCGCCGGGCCTTCTCCGGCAGCAGGTGCTTCAGGTGCGGGTGCGCCTCCAGCGCCCGCCGCAACTGGATCTCAACCGCCTGCGGCGTGACCTCCAGTTCTTCCGCGATCAGCGCGTACGCATCGCCCTTGTAGCGCCGCTGCAGGATCCGGAACGTACGCGGCGCCAATTCCAGAAAACCGCGCAGCGCCTCCGCCAGCACGGACAGCGGCAGCGCGTCCGGCCCGGCGGTTTCCTCCGGCGGCGGCCACCGCACCGGCCCCGACGCCTGCCCCTCGACAAACTCCAGCGTCCGCGAGCTGTCTTCCGTCAGCTTGCAAGACGCGCAAGGCGTATCCTCATAACGGATGCCGCCATGCTCCGCTTCCTTGATCTTCGCCGCGAACTCACAGTGACTGCAGTTCATTCTCTTGTCCTCCTGTTTTTGATTTGTTGTATCCCCGTCCTCTGTCCTCAGCCCTCCGTCCTCGTTCTCCCGTCCTGATCCCCGCCTGCTTCATCAGGGGGAAGGGGGTTGGGGGCAGGGGGCCGAAGCCGGGGGGTAGGGGGGCGCAAAAACACTGTGTGTGTGGCGGCAGGCGCGGTGTCCGGCATCATTTGGCCGATGTGCATCCGTTCCCCAACTCCTAATTCCTCACTCCTAACTCCTCCCTCATTGACGCGTGCTCTGCATGCGTCAATTACGTCCAGGAGCCGGATCAGGTCATCGGCATACACGATCACCACCCACGGCTTCTTGTTCATGCGGTGCATCACCGCCGGCACCG
>CAZOIS010000369.1:0-3060 GCA_964579865.1 uncultured Lentisphaeraceae bacterium
GCAGCACCCGCCTGACCCCCGCCAACGACCTGACGGAGGCGACCGTCACCAACCTCGCCTTCGCCGCCGGCGCGGGCGCCTTCACGCTCGGGGGCAATGCCATCACGCTGGACGGCAACGTCTCCGTCGGCGTAGCGGCTGGGGTTCCGACCAACAACCAGACCATCAACATGCCGCTGGCGCTCGGCAAAAACGTGGTTCTCTCTTCCGCATCGGTGGGCGGCAGCACACGCTCAGAAAAAGGCGCCCTCGTCATCAACGGCCCGATCAGCGGCCCGTACGGCTTGACGACGTCCGGAAAGAATTACGTCCAGATGAATGGCACGAACACCTACTCGGGCGATACGACCATCACGTCTTCCAGCGGCGACATCTCGGTCTCCATCGGCAGCGACAGCGCCTTCGGTTCAGGTCGCGTGAAGTTCGGCGCGGTCCCGTATGCGCCCCAGCTGTGGGTGGTCTCCTCCGGAGGAAGCCATGTCGTCACCAATGATGCGGATATCCTGACCGGGCTTTTCATCGTCCACAACTCGACCGTGGCGGGGAAAACCCCCGGCGGTCTGGAGCTGAGTGGAAACGTCCGCGTGCAAGCTTCCAGCGGCTTTTTCATGAACGCGGAATACCTGACCTTGTCAGGCCCCGTCAGCGGCGGCAGCAGCGCGGCCAACGTTTTCGAGCTGCGGGCCGGCAAGCTCAACCTCTGGGGCAACAACACCTTCACCAACACCCTCATCGTCACCAACCCCGGATACGGCACCACCCGGGTGCTGAACATCAACTCGGACGCATCCCTGGGCCACACGAACAACGGCGTGCGGCTGCAGGCCAGCGCGACGTTCCAGCTTCCCGCCTCCACGAACGTTGTTCTCGCGCCCAGCCGCATGGTCAACATCACGTCCAACTTCGTCGCCACCTTCGACATCCCTTCCGGCGCCTCGCTCACGCTGAACGGCCCCGTCACCAACAGCGGCGCGGTCGCCAAGAACAACTCCGGCACCTTGACGTTGGCCGGCGTAAACAGTTACGCCGGCGGCACGAAAATCAACGGAGGCACGCTGAACACGACGGCCGACGCCAGCCTCGGCGCGCTCCCGGGCACCCCCCAGACGAACCTGACCTTCGCGGCCTCCGCCACGCTGGGCGCAGGCGCGAACCACACGCTCGCCGCCAACCGGACGATCGCCATCAGCCCGAACGTCACCGCCTCTTTCAACCCGCAAGCGTACACGCAGACCGTGTGCGGCGTGATTTCCGGCGCACCCGGCAGCTGGCTCAACAAGGCCGGCGAGGGGACGGTCATTCTCGATCCCGGCGCGGACAAAACCAACTCGGTCTGGTCCCTGAGAACCCAGGCCGGCACGTTGCAGCTCCTGAGCGGCACCCACCTCGTCGCCAGCAACACGGTCTGGAACCAGTACAAGGTCTACGACATCCTCCACCTCAACGGCGGCACGCTCCTCGTCGGCGGAGGCCGGCTCATGACCACGGGCGACGGCTATGCGACCGTCCAGAACGGCGCCTTGGTGGTCACCAACGGAACCGTGGACCTCAACAGTCTCCAAGAGCTGCTGAACGCCTATTCGGGAACCGGCAGCACGACCGTCAGCGGAAGCGGCGTGCTCGACCTGAAAGTCCTGCGCATCACCCAAAGCGGCACGCCCCACGAACAGAACGTCGTCAACGTCAACACCGGCGGCACGATCCGCCTCAACAACTTCAACATCGACACCGGACAATATGCGCCCTACGGAACCGTGAACTTCAACGGCGGCACGGTCGTGGCCAAGACGTCGACCGACGGATTCCTGGGCTACAATGTCGGCAAGTGGCTGACCAACGTCTTCGTCCGCGTCTTGGCGGGCGGCGCCGTGGTCGACACCGCCACCAACACCATCTCCATCGCGATGCCCCTGGCCAGCGGCGCGGAGATCGACGGCGGCCTGACCAAAAAGGGGTCGGGCATGCTGACGCTGGCCAACACCAACACCTACAACGGCACGACCCTCATCGAGGCGGGCACGCTCAGGCTCGGCGTCGCCGACACGCTCATGGCCGACAACCATGTGCTCGTCTCCTCCAACGCCGTGCTCGACGTCAACGGCAAGGCCCAGACGCTCGCGACGCTGGCCGGCAGCGGCCTGGTGACCAACAGCAGCCTGCTGGCCGTCACGGCGGGCGTCGCGCCCGGCGGCACGGACGCGCCCGGCACGCTGACGCTGGCCGCGACGCCCGCCTCGCTCGGCGGCACGTTTGCCGTCGATCTCGCCACAAACGGCCTTTGCGACCGCCTACACGTGAACGGCGATCTCAACATCACCGCCTTAAACCTGAGTGTGGCGAACCCGGGCGCCCTGCAGCAATACCAGAAATACGTGATCGCCTCGTGGACGGGAACGCTGGCCGGCCCTTTCAATGCGGCCCCGCTGCCGAGCCGCTGGCAAGTCGCCTACAGCACCATTGCGAAGGAAATCTACCTGCGTTACAATTTCGGAACCCTTGTCCTCTTGAGGTAACGGCTACGGACGGAAGGAGTGAACACATGACAGCGAACCGGATGTCTCTGAAATCCCTCACGCGCCTCCGTGCGGCCGTCGCGCCGGCCGTCGTTCAGGCGTTGCTTTTCGTCGCGCCGACACAGGCCGCCGACACCTGGGACGGCGGCGGCGACGACGCCTTGTGGAGCAACGCGACCAACTGGGTCGACGATGTTGCCCCGACGCTTCCCGCCTCGCTCATTTTCGCGGGCAGCACCCGCCTGACCCCCACCAACGACCTGACGGGGGCGACCGTCACCAACCTCGCCTTCGCGGCCGGCGCGGGCGCTTTCACGCTCGGAGGCAATGCCATCACGCTGGACGGCAACGTTTCCGTTGCGGTGGCGGCCGGGATTCCGACCAACAACCAAACCATCAACATGCCGCTCACGCTGAGCAAGGATGCCGTTTTATCTGCGGCCCCGGTGGGCGGATACACGACCTACGCGTCGACCAAAGGCATGCTCATCATCAACGGGACGATCAGCGGCCCGTTCGGGCTGACCACGTCGGGGAGAAATTATGT
>CAZOIS010000370.1:0-3057 GCA_964579865.1 uncultured Lentisphaeraceae bacterium
CCTCGGCCATGCGCTGCGGGTCACCGTCGCGGACGAGGATTCCCGAGACGCCCTGCTGGATGATCGAGGCCGGGCCTCCCGAGGCCGCGGCGATGACCGGCACAGACGCGGCCATCGCTTCGCAGATGACGCGCCCGAAGGGCTCCTGCAGGGCCGGGTGGAGCAACAGGTCGAAGGCCGGCAGAATCTCGTGGGCGGCATCGCAGTCTCCGACCCAATGGAAGCCTTCGGCCAGGCCGTTGCCCGCGACCCTTTCCTTCAGTTGCGATATCCAGCGCGAGTGCTCGTTGAACAAGTCGCGTCCGACGGCCACGAAATGCGCGTCTGGACGTTGCCGGCGGATCTCGCCCGCGGCCTGGATGAAAGCGTCGTGGCGTTTCCAGGGGATCAGGTGCGCAATCATGCCGATAACCGGCCCGTCAGGCGGAAGTCCGAAGCGTCGGCGTGCGTCGCGCCTGTCTCCGGCGGTGAACCGTGTGGGGTCGACGCCGTTGCGGATCACGCGGATCCGTCCGAGGACGCGCGGTGAAAGGATGTCGACGAGGTGCTCGTCGATCGCTTCCGATGCCGCAATGATGCGAGAGGCCTGTTTTGACGCCTCGCGGGCCAGCATGACCGGGATCCGGAGGTCGCGCACGTGCCAGATGATGGGAATCGATGAGAAGGCGTGATGTGCGGCAAGAAAAGCGGGCAGGCTGTTCGCGTGGATGATGTCCGGCTTGACGGTGCGGATAATTTGCGAGACCGAACTCGGCGCGCGCATCAGCTTGGCGGCCGTGGTGAAAAGGCCCCAGCCCCGTTTTCTGGCCCGCACGGGCGAGACGGGAAAAACGGGCAGGCCGGCGGAAGTCAGGCGATCGAACAGCGGTCCGTTGGGGACGGCCGCGACCACATCGATGCCGGCCGTCTTCAGCGAAAGACAGACGTCCGCTAAGCTGTGTTGGGCACCCCCGAACTCAGAGACCAGATCTACCCATAAAACTTTCATAAGACTTCATCTTATATCGCTTATAGGGAGATAGTCAATGTCGTGGATAGGAATTTCTCCTATAGCCGGATTACTCACAACCGTCCGTCCGCTCCGTGTCGGGCTGGTATTCCGCCACGGTAACCGGCGGCCCGGCGTGGGTGCCGGCATCGGTGCCGTCGGGTCGGGGAGCGTTGTTCGGCCGCGGTCTGCGGCGGCGTCTGTGGCGGCGGGGGCGGTCAGATTCATCCTCGGAGTCGCGCGGCTCGTTGGCCTCCTCGTCGGTCGGCTCGGCCGTGCCGGACGCGGGCGGCGAATTCCGGACCACTTCGCTTTCGTACAGCGCTTGCCATTCGCTGATCAGGGCGGCGTCGCCGCCTTCGGCGGCAAGCAGGATCCGTTGGAACGCCAGCGCTTCGGGGAAGGCGGGATGGAACAGGAATCGGTGGCCGCGGCCCTTCTTCGGCGACTCGGCGAAGCGGCGCTGGACATCCATGAGGGCGACCGCCGTGAAAAAGGTGGACTTGGGAATGTGGAACTGCTGCGCGATCTGATGGAGCACCGTGCGGGCGACGTGCTGCTTGTTGACGCGCCCGTGCGGATATTGGGCTTCCTCTTTCCGGAGCTGTTCAAGGAAAAGGGGGTAATAGAGGCATGCGGTTCGCACGCCGTTGGAGAGCTCGGCGTTCTGAGGGTCGGCGTCCAGCGCCGCCAAATACCGCCAGAGGGGCGATTTCTCGCCGCCGGTGGCGTCGACATAGGCGTTGACGTCGGGCAAAAGGTCCTGAAGAAGCGCGAACTCCCACATCAGGTGAAAGGCCGCGTTGGATGAGTTGAAAGTGAAAAGGCGATAAATTTCTTCGCAGAGTCGGGGCACCGACGCGTTGAGGATGTCGGCGTGGTGTTTGATAATGGCTTTACGGCTGGCGCGGTCGATCGTGAACCCGAGCCGGGCCGCGAATTTCACGGCCCGCATCATGCGGACCGGATCCTCGCGGAACCGGATGTTGGGGTCGCCGATGCACCGCAGGACTTTTTTGTCGAGGTCTTTGAGCCCGCCGACGTAATCGATGACGGCGAAGGTCTTGATGTCGTAAAACAAGCCGTTGACGGTGAAATCGCGGCGTTTGGCGTCCTCTTCGGGGGTGCCGAAGGTGTTGTCCTCGGTCTGGTAGAGTCCGTTTTCTTTTTCGTTGGCTTCGGGCTGCTTCCGGAACGTGCTGGTTTCGATCACCTTCCTGCCGAAGACGATGTGCGCGAGACGGAAGCGGCGGCCGATGAGAAAGCAGTTGCGGAAAAGACGGCGGATGTCGTTCGGGCGCGCGTCGGTGCCGATGTCGAAATCTTTAGGTTGTCGGCCGAGAAGGAGATCGCGTACGCTGCCGCCCACCAGATACGCGGTATGGCCGGTGTTGGCGAGACGGTAGAGGACCTTCAGCGCGTCCGGATCGATGTTCGCGCGTGAGATGCAGTGAGCGGCGCGATCGCGGACAATGGGAGTATCTCGTTTGAAAAAGCTGATCATCGTTTGTTTCTGTCTCTAATTTGAAAAACAACAGGCCGAATTATGACAGAAAATCGGGCTCGAAACAAGAAGGGATCCGGCCTGGCTCAGGGCTCAGAACCGTGCGCCCCCGAAGCCGGGCCTTGCCTTGCTTTGCGCGGCTTGTGCCGCGATGCGCAGAAGGCGTATACTGTTTCACCATGGAGCCGTATGCTGAAAGACCCTCATGAAAAAATGTCCCTATTGCGCGGAAGAGATTCAAGACGCGGCGATCAAGTGCAAGCACTGTGGTGAGTTTCTCGACGGTTTCCAGCGGCCGCCGCCTCCCGCTGAAAACCGCGTGCCGTGGTATTTCGGCACGACTTTCATTGTGCTCATGCTGGCCAGCGTGGGGCCCTTCGCCTTGCCGCTCGTCTGGTGGCAGCCCCAGTACAGGCGCGCCACGAAGTGGTGCGTGACCGTCCTGGTGCTTGTTTTGACGGCGGTGATGTCGGCCGCGACCGTGGAATCCTTCCGCGTCTTGAAGCAGCTCTACGGCATGCTGAGCCACATGTGAAAGGCGCGGACCGCCGAGGGGATCCGCGCC
>CAZOIS010000371.1:0-3037 GCA_964579865.1 uncultured Lentisphaeraceae bacterium
TCACCAGCAACTCCGTGCTCTACGTCAAGGACGGCGCCACCGTCGGCATCGGCACGGGCGAGCAGGACCGCGTGGGCGTGGCCGAGATCGCGCGCGACAAGGCCTACCGCAAGCTGGCCGACTGGATCGCGTGGGAAAAGTATGCCACGCCCTACAACGACCTCGTGATGAAGTTCGGCGACGAGGGCAAGCGGCACGTGGCCGAGATCGACGAGGAGGTCAAGGCCCGCCGCGGCGGCCTGCCCGGCTGCAGCATGGTCTCCGACGCCTTCTTCCCCTTCCGCGACGGCGCGGAGGTCGGCATCCGCGAGGGCATCACCGCCATCGTCCAGCCCGGCGGCGCGATCCGCGACTGGGACGTGATCGACTGCTGCAACGACGCCGACGTCGCCATGGTCTTCACCGGCCAGCGCAGCTTCAGACACTAAAACAGAACCGTAGCGGCTTTGGACAACCTATGTCTTTTCACCGACACCCCATCCTGCTCTTCGCGGCAGCCCTTCTGCTGTCGCATGTCGGGCGTGCGGAAACGGTGGCCGAGCAGCTCATGCAGGCGACTTTCAAGGTGTTCAACTCCGCTTCTACCGGCACCGGATTCCTGATACAGGACCCCGCGCCTGGCGCGACGGCAACCAATGTGCTTCTCGTCTCGGCGGGGCATGCCTTCCTGAAAGCCAAGGGCGACCACATTTTGTTGGTCTGCCGCACCCGTGACGCGCAGGGCGCGTGGCAGCGTTACGATCACAAGATCGTGATCCGCAGCGGCACCAACGCGCTCTGGACGTGCCACCCTTCCCAGGACGTGGCGGTCATCCGCTGCACGCTGCCGCCGCAGGCGGTCTTCCAGGCCTTGCCGCTGGATGCCCTGGCCGACGAGGCCACGGCCAGGGACGCCGGCATGACGATCGGCAGCCGGCTTTTCTTCTGCGGGTATCCCCACCGGACCGAAGCCAGCAAGGCCGGTTTTCCGCTTTACCGCGATGCGGTCGTCAGCGGCTATCCGCTCTTTCCCGCGAAAAATCATCCTTCGGTCCTCTTCAGCGCCGCGACTTTCGCGGGCGACAGCGGAGCCCCGGTCGCGCTGGTGCAGACCGACGCCGCACGGCCGTTGATCACCGGGCTCGTGATCACCCGCACCCAGCAGAATGACAAGCTCAAAACCGAGGAATGGGACGTGACGTTCAAACGGGACCTGGGCCTCGGTTCGCTCTTGCACGCCGCCTTTATCCGCGAAACCATCGGGTTGCTCAAATAACGCGCCATTTAGCTCCGCTTATGATCACGCTCGCCATCATCGTTTCCCTCTGGCTCACGCTGAACCTGGTCCACGGGCTCTGGGTGGGGGTGCGCCGTTATTTCTGGGAGAAGCGCATCGCCCGCGAGCCGAACGGCCTTCTGCCCGAAGCCGCCGCCTACCGCATCGGCAGCGGGCGGATCGCCCTGCTTTGCATCCACGGCTTCGCGGACACACCCTGCATTTGGCGGCGCATCACGCGCCACCTCGCCGCGAAAGGGCGGTTCACCTGCCGTGCGATGCGCCTGCCCGGAAGCGCCGAGCCGCCGGCCTTCGCCAAGCAGCAGTCGCTCCATCGCTGGCGGGTCCAGGTGGCCGACGAGATCGTCCGTCTGCGCGAGACGCACGAGACCGTGTGGCTCATCGGCCACTCCCTCGGCGGCGCGCTCGCGCTGGACGCCGCGCTGCGCCTCCCGGACATGGTGGACGGCGTGGCCGTCATGGCGCCCATGCTCGAGATTTCGCGCCGGCGCTGCCCCCTCCTTCCCGCGAAGGCGTGGTTCGCCTTGGCCCGCGTCGCGCTTGGCCTCTCCCCGACTTTCGAGTCGCCCTTCTCGGCCGACGGCGTGGCGGCCGACGATCCGTCCTTCGTCTACAAGCGCGACCGCTTCATTCCTTTCGCCGTTTACCGCGGCCTCTTCGCCCTCATTCGCGACCTCCGCCGGCAGTCGGCGCGTCTGACGTGCCCGCTCTTCGCCGTCACCGCGGGAAACGATTCCGTCGTGGATTCCCAGACGGCCCTGTGCTGGCTCGCCGCCAGCCCCGCCCCCAAAGTGGTCCGCGTCCTGCCGGAGGCGGACCACGTCATTCCGCTCGCGGCAGGCTGGGAAGCGTTGACCGACGACATCGCGGCGTTCATTCTCGCCCGCACGCCCCAAAATGCGGCGGAGCCCGGGAGCGGGGAATCTGCCGTCGGGACGGGGAAAACAACGTTTGACGCTTAACGCCTCTTTACGCATCCCGTCCCCATGATGTATGGTGTGTTCAAACATAACCGGGGAGACGAGGGATGAGCGCAACGGCGTTTCGGATCACAGGGTTCTTATGCCTTTGGGGCGCGGGCTGCGTCTGGGCGCAAACGGTCGCGCCCGAGGCGCGCGCCTTCGCGGCGGCGCTGCTCGGCCGTGCGGCGGCGGATAGCGAAGCGGCCTCGCCGCAGGCGCTGTGGAACGCGGTCGAGCGGCACGACGAGGTGCTGGCCGACTGGCTTCGCCAGGACCTCAAGCTGGCCAGCGGCCCGGAGCTGTTTGCCGGCAACGGCGGCGGCGCCCGCTTTCTCGAACGCACCGCCCCGGCCTCCGGGCTCCGGCCCCCGTCGCCCGACCTCCCTTCCCGGCTCACCGCCTACCGCGCGGCCTGCGCCGCGCGCCGCGCCCTGCGCCTGGCCCGGGTCAAAGCCGAGATGCCGCGCCTCGTTTATGCCCGCCACTTCGTGATGGGCGGCTCGCACTATGCCTACACGGAAGCGCTCTCGGACGCCCAAGCCGAGCGCTCCTTCCGCGCGGGCGGCCAGCTCTGCCAAGCGGTATGGCAGGACGGCCTATGGAAAGAGACCGTCCTCACCGAAACCAAAGACGGCATCATCCGCGACGCGGACGTGGACTACGACGGCCAGCGGATTCTCTTCTCCCTTAAGAAATCGGACCGCGGCGACGACTACCACCTCTACGAAATGGACGTCGCCTCGCGGGAGATCCGCCAGCTGACCGACGGCGTGGGCGTCGCGGACTACGAAGGCTGCTA
>CAZOIS010000372.1:0-3021 GCA_964579865.1 uncultured Lentisphaeraceae bacterium
ACTGCCGACCTCTTCCTTACCAAGGAAGTGCTCTACCAACTGAGCTATGTTGGCCTTGTCCATCACCCCCTGCGGGGCAAAGAACCCCTTACCCAATATCCTTCGGGCTTCAAGGAAAACCCTCAGGCATCGTGCAGGAGTCCATCAAACCTTGCCAATGTTCTGTTTCCCGTCTTTCCAAAACCGAGTTCCGGAAAAAATGAAAACTTGCTTAGATTACCGAATGCCATTCCGGATGTCAATCCGACACGAAACTTTTTTTCGCGGACACCCGTTCCGGATTCATTTCACCAGCAGCACGCCGTCCGCCTCCAGAGTGAGCGGCATAGCCGCTCCTCGCCAGAAGAGCGTCACGTCCTGCGGCTCGCGCGTGGCGTTCGCTAGCACCACGGCCTCACGGCCGTCGGGCGCGCGGAACGCATTGTGGAAAACGGCCGGCGTCAGACGCTCGCGATAGGTGATCGCCGCACACGCCAATTTCGGAGGATGTGCCAGCCGGCCGTACATCAGCCAGGGCCGGCCTTCGCCGTGGTAGAGTGTCACCCACTGTTTGAGGAAACGCGCGTCGAGCGCAAGCCCGTCGTAGCGCACGCCCTTCGTGCTGCCGTCCGGCCGGAGCGCCTCCAGCGTCAGATCATCCACCCAGGCCTTCGCCGCGCCGTTCACATGGCACATGATTCGCATCATCTCCGCCCCGGCCGGCACCGTGAAGTCCGCCGACACGCGCGTCCAGCCCGAGCCGGCCGGAGGGAACTTGAGCTGTCCGCCCTGCCCCGTCGATTTGAGGCCCGGCGCGAAGACCCCGAAGTTGATGCCGTTCGGCTGCGCCATGCGTTCGGTCTTCAGCCACGCGCTGAGGCGATACTTGCCCCCGGCCATGAAGCCGCTGTCGCTCACCTCCACGTTCTGCGAGACCTGCACAATGTCGCTGCTGTTGGTGTTCTCGAGGCGCAGGCTCGACGCGCCGCCGTGCTTCTCATCCGTGTCGCTGAACGCCTGTCCGGTCCACGCCTTGCCCTGATATCCGCTCAGCTTTTCCCAGCCGCGCAGCGCGCCGGCTCCCGCCGTACGCGCCTCGAAGACGCCGTTCACCAGCGGCTCGTCGTCCGCAAAGTCTTTCCCGGACGGCACCAGATGCGGCATCTGCCCGTCCGCCACGCAGTGGGCGAACATCACGCGGTCGTTGCCGCGCGGATTGCTCTGGAAGCACGGCAGGTATTCATGGTAAAGGTAGTTGAAAACCGAGGCCCACTCCTGCCGCGCCTCGCAGTCGCGATAGTCCTGCAGCCCCACAATGTGGTTGTACCACTCGTTGGGCTCTTCGAAACACACCACGGAATCAGGCTCTGCCCTGCACATCGCCTCGCGCATGGTCTGCAGCTGCCGCGTGAATGACTCGGTCATCCATTGGCCGCGCCCCTGCGGATGCCCGTGGTTCGCCGCGTAGCACGTGGGCCAGTTCGCGCCGACCACCTGGTCCACCTGCACCAGCTCACAGCCGCGCTGCGCCAGCGGCAAGCTGATCGACTCGTTCCACCAGCGAATCGTCCACGGATCGCCGCCGCACATGCAGGCGGTGTTGCCGCCCTGCAGCCAGCTCGGCACGCGGATGTAGAGATTGCCGTCGCGCTGGTGGACCGCGTGCGTGCGCGCCACCGCGTCGAACCGTGCGCGGTCATCCCACTCGAAGCTGCCGTCCGGCCGCTTGTTGTAGGTCAGCGTCCAGTGATATCCCGAGGGCCACGGAAACGCATGGCACCCCATCTTGCGCGTCTTCGCCACCAGGTTGGTGAACTGCTCGTCCGTCGGGTAGATCGGGAAGTAGTCGGGCGTCACCCAGCTGCCGCGCTTCTCCCAACCCCAGTACGCCGTGATGAGCGGCATCTGCGGGAAGTACTTCTGCCAGTACTGCGTCAGCCAGCGCTCAATGCGCTCCGGGTCGGCCAGCCATTCGCGCCCGAACCGAACCATCGCCGGCCCGTCTTTGAGCCAAGCGGGCAGATCGCCGCGCTGCGCAAAGGGCGTCGCGCACCACGGCTGCGTCAGCGCCCACGCCTTGTAGAGATCCGCCGCATCGCGCCAGTCGGACGGCGCGCCGTCCGACCCGCCGTAAGCGGACATCACGACGTCGTATCCCTGCGTGTCCGCACCGGTCGCAAAACACGGGCGGGACCAGCTGAACTCCACGCCGGCCGCCGTGCGGGTCAGGATCAGATCTTTGGGATACCCCTTGCCGTCCTCCGCCGCAGTGTAGAACCCCGCGCGGTCGTCGTAGTAACAGCCGAACGCCGCCGCCAGATTGCCGGGTTGGCTTCCCGCGCTCCGCCAGCCGGGCTTCATCGTCCCGGGCCGGCGGACAATGCCGCCTTTGGCGGTTCCCAGCACGGCCGCGTCGTCCTCGACGCTCGTGCCCAGCTGCGCGGCCAGCGTCACGAACGGATACTGCACCTTCTCGAGCACCCAGCCGTCCCGCATTTGCACGGCGATGCCCCAACGCGCCATCGCGTCGCCCGGCTTCGTCCGCACCGTGCAAACCACGCGGGCAACCCCTTGCGTGAAGCCCTCGTAGACCAGCGTCGCGCACGTTCCGCCGGCCCCGTCCTTGACATCGGCAGTGAAGGTCTTCGCATCCGCGCTCGACAACAGAAGCTCCGCCCCGGGCACCGGCGCCTGCTGTGAGAACGTCAGACTAAACAGGTTTGCAGGCTTCTGTCCCACGGCCGCGAACTCCACGCCCGCGCGCGTCTTGAGCGACACGACCGCGCCCTTCTCCGCACGCCCCAGCGTCAGCGCGATCCGCTCGCTTGTCACCGTGACCGGCACGTCCTCCGCCTGTACGAAGCAAGCGCACGCGAGAACAAACCACCCCCATCCAAACATCGTCCTCATGCTTCAAATCTCCTTCGCAGACTCCCCAAAACAAAACGTCTTCACGTGTTAACGGCTTACATCCTATCACGCGCGTGCGATCCGGCTCAAAGGCTATTTTGCGGTTTGTCGGTTTTCGCGCCGACCGTTCAT
>CAZOIS010000373.1:0-3017 GCA_964579865.1 uncultured Lentisphaeraceae bacterium
TTGGACTCCAGCTTGAAGAGGGTGCTCAGCTTCTCCGCCGTCGCCTCTTTGCCGCCGATCAGGTTCACGAGCCCTTCGGGGTCGTGCTGCACGTGCCAGGTGTACTGCCAGGCGTTGCCCTCGGTGTAGTCGTAGCCGCTGTGCTCGCCGTGGTTGAGCTTCATGGGATCGAAGGGCGTGCGCCAGTTGCCCTTGGCGTCGCGGCCGCGCATGAACTTGGTCTCGGGGCAGAAGACGTTCTTGTAGTTGTCGGCGCGCTTGGCGAAATAGGCGGCGTCTTCGGTCTTGCCCAGCGCCTTGGCGAGCTGCGCGGCGCAGTAGTCGTCATACACGTACTCGAGCGTGCGCGAGACGCTCTCGCCCTTGATGATGTCGAAGGGCAGGTAGCCGTACCGGGTGTAGACGTCCCAGTCGGACTTCGGGTGGTTCACGGTCAGCGAGGTCTTGATGCCCTGGAAGGCGGCCTCGGCGTCGAAGCCGCGGAAGCCCTTGAGGTAAGCGTCGGCGATGACCGGCACCGAGTGGTTGGCGATCATGCAGTGGTTCTCTTTGCCGGCCAACGTCCAGATCGGCACATAGCCCTGCGCCTTCTGGTGGGCGACCATGGTGCTGATGAAGCCGTCCACGCGCTCGGGCGTCAGGATGGTGTAGAGCGGGTGCGCCGCGCGGTAGGTGTCCCAGAGCGAGAGCGTGGAGTAGTAGGTCTTGTCGGGCGCGGTCAGCACCTTGTCGTCCGCCCCGCGGTACTGGCCGTCCACGTCCGCGATGTTGTTGGGCTGGATGAAGAGGTGGTACATCGACGTGTAGAAATTTTCTTTCTGCTCCTGCGAGCCCTGCACTTCGGCGCGGGCCAGCAAGCCGTTCCACGCGGCTTTGGCCCGCGTGTGGACCGCCGCAAAATCCCAGCCGGGCACTTCGGCGGCGAGGTTCTTCTTCGCGCCTTCGACGCTCACGGTCGAGAGCGCCACCTTCACCTGCAGGGTCTCGCCGGGCTTGAGGTCGAAGTCCAGCACGTAGCGCGGCGCCTTCTCGCCTTCCTGCGCCGCGAGCTGCCGGATCGCCGCGTAGGGCTTGTCGAACTTGACCACGTAGTAATAGTGGCGGGTCACCCACGCGCGGGCCTGGTTGTGGCCGGTGATCGTGCACTTGTCCTCGACCGTGACGTCGCTGGCGAGGATGTGCTTCTTGAGCGCATCCTTGCCGCTCACGATGCCGTACTGCAGATCGACCAGCAGGCGGGCGGGCGCGGGGTTCTTGTAGGTGTACTTGTGGAACGCGACGCGCGGGGAGGCGGTCAGCTCCACGTCCACGCCGAAGTCTTCCAGCGTGACGGCATAGTAGCCGGGCTTGGCCTTCTGGGTCTCTTTCTTATACGCGCTGTGGTAGTTCTCGCGCTCAATCGCGCCGGTAAAAGGCTGGAGCTGGACGTCGCCGAGGTCCGGGCACCCCGTGCCGTTCAGATGGGTCTGGGAAAAGCCCCAGATCTTCTCGTCGAGGTACATGTAGCCGGAGCAGTAGGTCCAGGTGCAGTTGCCGGAGTCCGGGCTGGCCTGGATCATGCCGAAGGGATAGCAGGCGCCCGGGAACGTGTGGCCGTTGTCCGCGCAGCCGATGAAGGGGTTCACATACTGCGTGAGATCCCGCTCGCCGCATTTGAAGGGGCAGGTGCACGCGGACACCAGCGCCAGAGAGGCTAACAACCCGACGGTCTTTTTCATGGGAATGGTTCCTTTTTGATTTAAGGTGGCGATATTAAAACAAGCCCAGTCGGGTTATACAAGCGCCCTTTTCAGTCCCCCGCGAGCGCGCCGCCATCCGGCTGATGCCTTGCGCAGGCGCGGGCGACCGCCGCATGTCCGGTGTTGGCGTAGCAGTAGGCGCAGAGATGCGGACAGGTGTTGTATGCGCCGATGTCCTTGCTGCGGATGCACCCGCAGGCTTTGCGCTGCCCCTTGTCTTTTTCCCGTCCGCCCCGGCCGAGGAAATCCATCAGCGCCTCGTCGTGACCGAAGAGGCGGGCGATGAGGCGGTCGTCCACGCAGCGGCCGTGCCCGATCCCGCAAGCCGACAGGTCGATGCCTTCGGCGCAGGTCACGGTCTCAAGGCCCCAGCCCCGATTCAGCTCCGCGATGCCCCGCGCCACTTTCGCCATGCTCTCGCCGTCGAACTCGCGGATGCGGATCCCGGCCCGGCTCACGTTGCGGACCACGTTGGGGTAGCCCTGAACGTCCGCGAAGCTGATGACCAGACGGCGCGTGTGCCGGTGCAGGCGGTCGCCGACGGCGGCGATTTTCTCCAGAAGGCCCGTTTCGTCGAGCCGATCGGTCAGGACCAGCGGATCGAAGCGCCAGATCACCTTTTCGGGGCCGATCCGGTCGGAAAGCGCGATGAACGTTGCGATCCGCTCGTCGAGCGGCGGCACCCCCGGCTCCAGCCGATCCGCCCCGTAGTCGTTCAGCGTGAACTGGAAATAGTAGTTCAAGCCCTTCCGGTCAAGCGTGTCCAGATGCGCCATCAGCGGCCCGGGGTTCTTCGTCCAGAAGACGAACAGCCGCGCCCGCGCGAGGCTGACATAGACGGGTTTGCCGCTGAAGGGGTTGACCCATTTGACCCACCCCTGTTCAAGGCGGCGCAGCAGCCAGTCTCCGTAAAACGCGGGAATGTCCGTCGCGCGGCTGGCCGAAATGATCACCGGCGCGTCGAGCTCGCGACGTGCGCCGTCAACCCATTCCCGCTCTTTTTCCCAGTGCGCCACGATCGCCCCCTTTCCCGCCACGACAGTACCATTTTTTCGACTTCCGCTTCAAAGGGCTTTTGCCGCATCTCCGTTTATGGTTTAATGAGAATCTACAATTTTTGAAAGGGTGCACCCAGCTTAAGTACCGCCAAACACCAAAGGAGCCCGCCATGGCCATCGATCTCAAAGCCGCCTACAAGACCATCATGGACGACCACTTCACCCCGCAGATGGAAATCTCCTTCATCGACGGGGCCAAACGCCAGACCCTGTGCTACGA
>CAZOIS010000374.1:0-3015 GCA_964579865.1 uncultured Lentisphaeraceae bacterium
CAGTGGGACCTGGCTGTTTTCCCTGCCGATGTTCAATCCCCGCGTCGGACACACCATGACCCTGCTGGCCAACGGCAAGGTGCTGGTGGCGGGAGGCGCCAACGCCGCCGGCAGCCTTGCGGCGACCGAACTGTACGGATGCCTCGTCTCGTTCGATGCGGCCGGCGGCACCGCAACCCCCGCCACGAAAATCTACTACGACGACGCGACTTACGGTACGCTGCCGGTGCCGTCGCGCACGTCCTATCTCTTCGCGGGCTGGTGGACAGGCACGGGCGGGACAGGAATCCAAGCGGCCGATACCGCGATCTTGGCCTCCGCGTTCGACCACACGCTGTACGCAAAATGGACCGGACCGGTGACCGTGTCCACCCCGGTGCCTGTCCCCTACACGTGGCTGGCCCAGTACCCCGTGGCGGGCCAGGCCGCCGCCGACTACGAAACCGCCGCGCTGGCCGACCTCGACGGCGACGGGCAGGCGGCATGGCAGGAGTACCTGGCCGGCTCCGTGCCGACGAACGCCCATTCGTTCTTCCAGGCGGGGATCGCGGTGAGCAACGGCACACCCCGTCTCACGTGTTCGCCAGACCTCGGCTCAGCGCGCGTGTACCTTTTCGAAGGCAAGACCAACCTGACCGATTCGGCCTGGGGCACCACCAACGCGGAGTCCCGGTTTTTCAGGGCGAAAGTGTCGATGCCCTGACCACGCCGCCGCCATGTCAGGCCCCTGCTTCGTGTCGGCGCCGGAAAGTCAGCTGGCGGAAAGCCGGCCAGGTCTTTCATCGGCCATAATGTAGCCGCACCGGCGTAGCCGGCGCCATGTCGATGCGGACATGGCCGTGATCGAGCGTTACCGGCACGATCGCCCCCGGGCCCTCCGCAGTCAGCGTGACGGCACCCATTTTTGCGGCGTCAGTCCAACCTTCCGGCGCCGGGAAATCCAGCCGGCCTCCGTTGCGCGAATACGCCAGCCAGGCGTCATCCCGCCAATTCGGAACGAAGGCGTTGCCATCCACAACCACCGGCCGGCCCTCCGCGACGACGCGATAATGCTGATTGTCATCCGCGGCTTCAATGAACGAATCCGGCCCGTAGTTGACGCGCCGCATGCCGTTGGCCGCCGTGTACCCCGTCATCTCGCTGCGGCGGAACAAGAACCACGGGGCCTCGATCAGATAGTAGCGGTCGGTGATCTCGCTCAGCGGTGTGCCCCCGCTGAAATCGCCCGACTGTGCGGCACCGTACAGAAGCGTGTCGGAAAGGTCGTTGAGCCTGCCGCCGCCGTAAGAGGCGCGGTCATGGTAGATGAACGGCACGAAAGGAATCCGCTCCTCGCCCGCAAACAGCGTGTCGCGTCCGCGCATGAGGTGCCAGGCGTGGCCCAGAACGCCGACAAAGGGAGCGGAAAAACCCTCGCTGGTCACGTCCACGCCGTGCCTGTTGAACTCGCGCACGATCGCGATTTTTCCCTGAAGGCTCTTCGCGCCGGAAGTCGGGTTATCCGGATTGAAGTCACGCCGCAGCGGCACCGCGCTGAGCACATCGATGTGATATGAGCTGCGGATCGGCGCCATCGCGAGTGTGCGCCGCACGCGTTCCCGCGCCGGGCCCGTCCCGTATTTGTAGAAGCTCATGATATACGACTGGCCGCCAGCCCAGATGCCGCCCTTCATCAACCCGCCGTCCGCGGACCGGGCGATGAACGCCGGGTCCCAGGCCGGACTGTTCGTGTACGCGTCGTCATAGTTGTCGTGGAACGAGAGGACGGCGTTGTCGCCGGCAGCGCGTTCAATCGCGGCCTTCAGCCCCTCCGCTCCGCCGAGGCGCGGATTCACGGTAAAGACGTCGGGATAGCCGGTATCATGTCCCTGATGCTGCCATCCGACGAGGTACCCCACCTGCGGCGCGCCATCCGTGAGCCGGCCGATCTTGTGGACCAGGTCGGCGGCCTGCGCGAAGGTGACGAATTGTTTCGCGCCGGGAGAGTCGCAGAAGATCTTGTAGATGAAGGTGTGATCGTAAAACTTGGGCGGACGGGCCTTGACCTCCGCCCGCAACAGGCGCGTCCCGTCCATCCAATCGGGCGCGCCCTTTTCAGGCTTAAAGAAACGTAACCGGATTGCGCCGCGGTCGGAGAGCAACAAGGAGGGAAGCGGATTCTTGGCCGGCGCACGGTGCTCGAACGAAGCTCCCAGCGCCGCCCAGTTTTCACCCACCGTCGCGACCAGCCGATCGTCCACGCCCTCCAAGTCGGCCGCGCACAGCAAGCTGCGGTCGTACACAACGCCCGCGAGCACCTGCGTAATCCAATCGATCTGAAACACTTTCTCGGCAGGCGTGCTGCGGGCGGGATCGATCAGCCGGCCGGCATTGAAGGGCAACGCCAGACGCGCCCCCTCCGTTGCCGCCACCAGCCGGCCGAGCCGCACGCTGACCAGCTGATAACCATCGGTTTCCGTCACGCGTTCTAAAGCGACTTCGGCCCGGTCGCCCGTGACGCTGAAAACGAGGTCAAAAGCGACTCGTGGTTTGCCGTCTTCACGGATCTCGGCGCGATAAACGGCGCTCTTCCGTTTTTGGCGCAGGGTCCAGGTTGTCTGAAACGGTTTCGCATCGGCTGGCCGCACGCGGTTGTCGGCAACAGACAGGATCTTGACGACAGGTTCATCGCCTTCCGGATCACTCGCCAGTTCGGCGTCCCCCAGCCGCCACGCCGCCACGCGCGGCGCGGCGGCATCCATCACGAGCGTCAACGGTCCCTTCCCGACCGCGACGGTCTTCTCGGGCCTGGGGGCCCCGACCGACTCGGCGGACGGCATCGGCGCGAAACGGTTGACGAGCGGCACCGCATCCGCTTTGCCGTCCCCCGGCAGCACGCGGAACTTGGCGACCAAGTAGCGGCTGGCGTTTTCATTTGGCGGCAGCGGCAGGTCCAGGGAGCGCCGCGATCCCGTCGCCGGATGATACATCCCCAGCAGCAGCACATAATCGCCCGGCGGCGCATCACGCGGCACG
>CAZOIS010000375.1:0-2993 GCA_964579865.1 uncultured Lentisphaeraceae bacterium
TCGTACTGCATGGCCGAGCCGCGACGCTTCAGCCAGAACTCGCGGAAATTCTGCTGGAACACGGTCATGTCCACATCCGCGAACGCCTGCTGGGTGGCCTGCCCGGTGTCGTGGGTCTGGACGAGCGCGGCGGCATAGGCCGGAAGGATGTTTTTGAAAGGCGTGTTCCGCTCGAGCGGCGCGCCTTTCTGGAAATAGTAGGCGAGTCCCCAAGCCACCGCGTATTTCAGCCTGCGGGCCGCACTTGTCCCGTCGTAGAATTCGGCGTAGGAGGCGTTCAGCAGGCCCGGCAGCAGCGTGACTGCGGCCTCGATGTTTTCGAGCAGCAGAGCGCAGCGCTCTTCGTCTTCCGGGATCGTCACCTTTCCTTTTTTGGTCACTTCGGCGTTCTCGAAAAGACAGGCGTGGCCCTCGTTGAGCCACGGCGCGGCACCGAGCATGCAGGTGGCATGGGAAAGATACTGGTGGAAAGCCTCGTGCCGGATGATCTTTAGCATGTCGTCTTTGTTGGCCTGCTGAAACAGGACCAGTTCGCGTCTGCCCGGCATCCACATTCCCGAAGACCACGCCTGATCGGCACCGACGTAGCGCACGTAATCGTCGCGCGTCTGGAAGAGCCGGAGCAGCGCAATATCGCTTTCGCGCGTGAGCGGCGGCACGAGTGCGAGGAACGCTTGGCGCAGCGCGGGAAGGGTGTCCTTCAGGTCGCGGATGACCGATTTGCCCACCTCGGTGTGGACGTCGGACAGGATGATGTACCCTTCCGTCTCGGCGAACCACCAGTCGTCATAGTTCTCCACGCTCTTGCGGGCTTCGACACGGACGGGGTGGTAAGGTTGGTCCGGCGCTTTCTCGCCTTTGCTCAAGGTCGAGACCTCCTCGGCCGCCACGCCCTCGTCCCTGGATGTGCGCGGAGGCAGGGCGATCTCTCCGAGGAACAGCTCTTCAAACTGTTTCCGCAAGGCTTCGGCATCCGTCTCGGCGGGGGCTTGGAGCGTCACGCAAAACCAGTCGAAATTCTTGGTGTTGCCGATGCGCCGGGGGTGAAAAGCATAAACGAGCAGGGCCGGCTTGGCGCAGGGGTAAAACAGCACCTCATCCAGCGCGACGCCGTTGAGCTTCAGCGTCTCCGGCTCGTAAACCGGCGCGTCGACAAAGGTGGCAACCCACTCGTTGACATGGCTGCGGTTTTGGGGGTCGACGAGGTTTGCGTCGTCGTCCTGCTCGATGCCGAAGCGCGTGCGTGAGATATGCTCTTCCGTGAAGGATGGCAGGCGATGGGTCGCACGTCCGATGATGAGGCGGTTGCCGTCGGGATCGTGCCAGCGGGCACAACACTGGCTGTTGTACCAGAGCTCGTGAGGCGTGAAGCGGTCTTCGCGCGCGAGCTCTTCTCCGCCGACCAGCAGATAGGCGTGCGCCTGCGGCATGGCGAGCGGCTCGCTTTTGGCGCGGGCGAGATTCGGCAGCATGAACCCGAGGTTCGGGTAGTTCTTGACCGGAGCAAATGAAACCGACGCATGCGCCGAGGCGACCGCACACAGTAGGGCCAGAAAGGCAGACCGCTTTGTCATGATGGGCTTTCGGGCGCGGTCCGGTCCGTCGGATGCGCCTTTACTCCTTCACGATCTCGTAGAGCAGCGTGGCGGAGTCCGGTCGTCCGTCGACGGCAGCGGTGAAGGCCAGCCGGCCCTTGACCACCCGTGCGGGGATCTTGGCCACCCGCCTTCCGCCAGTAGACAACGCATATACTTTATACGCTTTAGCCGGTTTGACGGCAAGCCTGATCTCGGCTTTGCCGTTGCGCGCGAGGTGCGGCAGTCCGCCCCACGACAGCAGGGTTTTGCGTGACTGCTGGGCATAGCGGATGCCGCTGTTCTGCACGTCCGTCAGATGGGTCAGCAAGAGCCGGGACGATCCTTGGATGGGGGCGCTGTCAAGCGAGCTGATCCAGACGGTGGCGGCGGTCTCCCCCACGTCGAAGATCAGATCGCCGGCGTCTACGATTCCCTTTTCGGTGAAGCCGCCGCAGGTGCGCGGCGTCTTCAGCACAAAGGTGCCGTATTCCCTGTCGAGCGAGACCGCGCCGTCCCCTGCGGGCGGCAGGGGCGCGGCGGGATCGGCTGCGAGCAACTTGCGGATTTCGGCGGCGGGCGTCGCGTAGACGTCGGGAAAACGCCCGAACCACGTGACGTTGGCGGCGGGGGCGTCGGCGACCTGCGTGCCCAAGCGCGCGAACCAGGCCAGCCAGCGCCAGCCGGTGAAATTCATCGGCATGCGGTCGCGCATCTGGAGCACGTCGTTTTTCGGGAGCACCAGCGCATAGGTCTGTTTGAGCGGCGCCAGGTCGCCTCGCAGGAAGAGACAGAGCGAAGCGCGTTCCGCCGCCAGCGAGAGCGGGTCGGCCGCCATGTCGAAGTAATTCATGGCGTAACCGTCCGGCTGGAGGAGGCTTTCGCGGCTGTGGCTGAAGGTGAAGCGCCAGATGCCGGACCAGTCTTGCAGCGCGCCCATCGTTCCCGTGACGATGCCGCCGACGCCGCGGAAGCGCCCGGGGCCAGAGTAGTTGTACTCGGTGATGGTGAAGGGCTTGTCCAGCAGGCGCGTGAAGACGACATTCTGCGCGCCCATCGCTTCGTTCCTGATGGGGTTGACGTTGGCGCACTTGCTGGGCAGGGCCCACGGGCGTTCGATGAATTCAGGGTGGTCGACGTAAAAGTGGTCGTCCACATAGTCGAAGAGCTCGCTGCGCGGCACCTGGTCCGAGGCATGGTTGGTCCAGGCGCTGCGGTCGGTGACGAGCGCGCGGCAGTTGATCTCATCGCGCAAGAAAACCTTCAGCCGCGTGATCATCCGGTCTTCGGTGTCTTTGAGGAAAAGGACGAACGCGGTCGTGTGCCGGTTGCTCTCGTAGATGCTGCCGGGCAGCGTGGCCGGAATGCCGGCATAGGCCTGAGGCTCCTTCGCCTGCCGCTCGGCGAGCCACTTGGCCC
>CAZOIS010000376.1:0-2974 GCA_964579865.1 uncultured Lentisphaeraceae bacterium
TGCTGGCCCTGTCGAGCACGTTCGCCGGGAACCTCATCACGATCGGCAGCATCGCAAACCTGATCGTGATCGAGCAGGCGCAGCGGCAGGGCGTGTCGCTGAGTTTCAGGGAACACGCCCGCGCGGGCGTGCCGGTTACCCTCGCCTCGCTGGGCGTGCTTTTCGTCTGGCTGCTGCTGATGCGTTAAACCCGTCACACGCCCGCCATCTCGGCGATGATCGCCCGCGCGGCGGCGGCGGGATCGACCGCCTCGAGGATGGGGCGTCCGACCACCAAATGCGTTGACCCGTCCGCCACGGCCTGGCCGGGCGTCGCCACGCGTTTCTGGTCGCCGACGGCGGCTCCAGTCGGACGCACCCCCGGCGTCACCAGCAGCGCCCGGGGCCCGAGCACCGCGCGCATGTTGGCCACTTCTTTGGGCGAGCAGACAATGCCGTCCGCGCCGTTCCCGCACGCGAGCAAGCCCAATGCCTCAACCTGGGCCTTCATCTCGCGGCTAACCCCGAGATCGCCGAGATCGGACTGGTCGAGGCTGGTCAGAACGGTCACAGCCAAGATTCTGGGCGCGTCCGGGCCGCAGGAAAGAGCCGCGTCCTTGGCCGCCCGGATCATGGTTTTGCAGCCCGAGGCGTGGATGGTCATCAGGTCTACGCCCAACGCCGCACCCGCTTTGACCGCGCGCTCCACGGTGCGCGGAATATCGTGCAGCTTCAGATCCAAGAAGACCTTTTTGCCGCGGCTTTTGACGGCGCGGACGACATCCGGCCCCTCCGCGCTGAAAAGTTCCAGCCCGATTTTGTAGAATGAAACCGCCGCGCCGAGACGGTCAACGGTATTTTCGACTTCGGCGGTCGAGGAGACATCGAGAGCGACAATCAGTTCTGCCATACATCAAATCCTTTGCTTTGCCGCGTATTAAGCCAAAAACCGCCGGCGTCGGCAATAAGCAATCTCGATCCGATGCTCGCCATTCTCTGGTCCAAAATCTCCTTTTGGCTGGAATATCACGCCCCCTCTTGCGGACTCTTCAAAAAAGATGAATAATATAAACGGTCCAAGGCAATAAAGTGATTAAGCAACCGTTTAATGCGGTTGTTTAAGAGATGCGGCAGTGAATGGAAGGAGCCATTCCGGCGCGTCAGAAAGGAAGCACCATGAAAAACACAAACAAAACGGTTTTATGGGGATTGATTGCGGCGACATGTGTGATAACGGCGGGTTCGGCGCCGGCAGCCCCCGGGCCTCAAGGTGGGCCCGGACAACGCCCCGAGGTAAATCAAGGCGGCGGCGCAGGACAGGGACAGCACTCTGGCGGCAGCCCCCAGGCCCCCGGCGGCAACTCGGTCAGACCGGGAGGGGGCACCCCCCCATCCGGCGGCGGCCATCAAACCCCGAGAGGCCCCGGCTTCAGCTCTGGCCCCGAGCATCACCACGGAGGCTCTCCGCACGCTCCGAGGGGACCTGTTTTCGGGCCCGGACCGGGACCGGGGCCCAGCCCCGAAGGAGCTGTCGTCGGTCTTGTCATGGGCGCGCTGCGGGTGCCGACGCCGACCCCGCCGCCCGTCGTGGTGGCCGAGCCCGCGCCTGTCGTCGTGGCCGCGCCGGCGCCTGTCGTCGTGGCTCCGAGCGGCTATTGGCAAGAGCGCGAGAGCCGCGTGTGGGTCGAAGGCTGCTGGATCGAAACCTTCGACGCATACGGGCGCCGCATCAAGCAATGGCAGCCGGGACGCTGGGAAGTGAGACGCACGCGTGAATGGGTGCAGCCGTGACCCGTGAACAGGCGCGGTGATCGGCGAGATTCGAATCGGCCAGCGCTAGGCTTGGCACGATTCCAATCTGGGGCAAGCGACCGGCTTGCCCCTTTTGTTTACCCCGTTCAACATTCCGTGCGAGACGTTGAGCGTTTGCGCATCACGCCTCCTTCGGACGCGACACCGCCTGGCCGTCGGGGCCGAGCGCGGCCCGCGAGGAGCCGCAGGCGGCGAGCACCTGATCGGCCGTGCGGAAGTGGCACTTGCAGGTCTTGATCAGAACCTCCGGCCCGGCCTTCTTGATCAGTTCGATGGCCGAAGCCTTGACCTGCTCTGACGCGCCTTTGTGCGCTTGGATGCCGTACGTCTCACCTAAGCGGACAAGGCCGCGCAGAAACGCCTCGCGGGCGAGCACGGAGGCCGCGGCGACCGCAATGTCGGATTCCGCCTTATGCCGCTGCTCGAGCTTGATCGAGCGGCCCTTTTTCATCAGCGCCCGTTCGATCACCTGCTTCGCGCCGAACTGGTCGGCCACCGCGCGCGGGCAGTCCGGCACAGACTCCATCAGGTTCTCGATACAGCGGGCATGTGCCCACGCCAGAAGGGTGTTCACGTTGCGCATCTTGGCATAGAGCCGGTTGTAGGCCTCCGGGCCGATGGCGACCATGGCAAAGCGCTTGGGGCCGAGAAGCTGCCGTGTCTTGTTGCCGATGAAAAAAACCGCCTTGTCGGTGAGCAGTTTGCAGTCCTTCACGCCGAGGTCCTGCATGGCGTGCGCGAGGTCGGGATCCACATAAACCGCGCAAGCCACGAGAGGCCCGAAGAAATCGCCTTTGCCGCTCTCGTCGATGCCCATGTGAGGTGCAACGAGGTCGGGGTTCAGGATTTCCTCATACCCGACGGTTGCGGACTGGAGCACGTTCGGCTCGAGAAAAAAGAGCACGAAATCTTCGGCGCCTTTGCCTTGCACGAGGCATTTTCCGCTCTTATAGAGATTGACCACGCAATCCTGCGCCTCGACCGCGATCAGCGTGTGCGGCACCTCTTTGCGCTTGTAATTGCCCATGTTGAGCAGGATCTTGAGCGCCTCCTGCTGCTCCTTCGTAAGCACGAAGGTATACGAATTCTTTTTGATTTCCATCGCGTATTGATTACACCACAAGCGTTCGGGGGTGACAAGCCGGAAGGTCTACCAGCGGTAATATCGGTAGGGATCGTCGCC
>CAZOIS010000377.1:0-2974 GCA_964579865.1 uncultured Lentisphaeraceae bacterium
GCAGCCGCGTGCCGCAGGAGAAAATGAACGCGGACGTGAAGCGGCACATCGACCTGCACGTGAAGTGTTTCCCGAACACGCTGCTGTGCATCAGCGACGACGTTTCCGGCCCAGGGGACCGCTCGGGCAACTACCCGCTGCTCGACTACGCGCGGTCGAAAGGCGTGACGCTGCGCGACGACAGCATCCTCGTGCAGCCGCCGCCGCGCTCGTGGTACCACGACGACCAGGCTCAGCGCTACTGGCCCACGATGCCGGTGATTCTGGAACACGAGCATTATGGCCCGTCGGTGCAGCGCAACGCGTGGGATCCGGCACGGCTGCTCAAGTCGGTGGAGGACTATCACGCGAGCTACCTCTCGATCCACTGGTGGCCGCAAGAGCTTCTCGAGAAGAACCGGGCGGCGGTCGACGCGATCAACCGACGCCTGGGCTACCGGCTCGAGCTGCGCGAGATCACCTTTCCGAAAGAGGTCAAAGTCGGGGGGTGGTTCAACGTGTCGTGGACGTGGGCGAACGCGGGTGTCGCGCCGTGCTATTGCGGGGGCTTCCCGGCGCTCACGCTGAAGAACGATAAAGGCGGGCTGGTGGCCGTGCTGACAGACGAAAGCTTCGACGTGCGTAAATTGCCGGTCGGCGCACCGGGTCAGGCCTCCGCCGTAACCTTGGCCAGCCGCTTCCGCGCGGGCTGGATCGCGCCGGCGACGCGGCCTGGCGAGTGCACCGCGTGGATCTCAGTCGGGCGGCGCGACGGCACGCCGCAGATCGCGCTGCCGATGGGCGGCGACGACGGCGCCCGCCGCTACGCGGTCGGCCGTTTCACGCTGCGCTGAGGCCGGGTTCTCATGGTGATTCAATGTGTTGGGGCCCTTTGGAGTGAGGCGTTGCGGTGTTGTTTCGGCAAAAATGATTAAAGGAAAAGGGGCGGAATATGAAGAATGTGCTTCTGTTGTGCGCGTGTTTGGCTGCGGGGGCCAGCCGGGGCGCGGTATCGCCCAACGACTTTCTGGAGGGGTCGGACAGCGACCGCATCGAGGCTGCGATCACTCAGGCCGTGAAAACGGGCGAGCGGTCGGTCGAGATCCCGCGGATGAACGCCAAGAGCGGCCAGCCGGTGTGGCTGATCGGGCGGGCGATCCTGCTGCCTTCTGACTTCACGCTGGTGCTGCGGGACTGCCTGGTGCGGCTGGCGCCGGGCACGCAGGATAACCTCATCCGCAACGCGGGGACGGCCAAGGAGCCGATGGAAACGAACGAGAGCATCCGCATCCTCGGCGTGGGAAACGCGGTGCTGAGCGGAGGGGTGGAGGCGCATTTCGATCCGCCAGGCGACAAGAGCGGGTGGCGCACGATCGGCGTGCTGCTGTGCGGCGTGCGGCGCTTCACCATCGAAGGTTTTGCCATGGAGGAGACGCAGGCGTGGGCTGTCTCCGTGGAGAACGGCTGCTGCGACGGACGCATCGCGAATCTCGAGTTCCGCAACACAAACAAGTATCCGAACCAGGACGGGGTCGACATCCGCAAGGGGTGCCACGACATCCTGATTGAGAACATCACGGGCCAGACCGGCGACGACACGGTCGCGCTGACAGGGCTGAGGCGGGACAAGCCGCCTCAGCCGGAGCGGAAATCCATGCAGGTGGGCGGCTCTGCGCCGCGCGAGAACGACGACATCTACAACATCACGGTGCGAAACGTGCGGGCCAAGGTGGCGGGCGGCCACCACATCGTGCGGTTGCTGAACCAAGACGGGATCAAACTCTACAACATCTTCATCAGCGATGTGATGGACGCGTCCGGCTCTGATGATCCGCGCGTGCAGGCGGGCGTGAAGATCGGTGACTTGCGCTACTGGTCGATGTCGCAGTGCCGGCTGGGAGACACCTACAACGTGTTCGTGGACAATGTGCTGACGCGCGGCAAGGTTGGCGTGAGGATCCAGGGTCCGCTCAAGAACGCGGTGCTGCGCAACATCGTCGGATACGGCGGTTGCACCAATCTGGTGGAGAAGACCGCGCCGACGGAGAACGTGGTTGTTGACGCGGTGCGCTTTTAGGCGCCGCGTGAAACGGTTGGGCATGATCGGGTGAAAATCCGGAGGGAATGCCGAGCCGCGCCGTGAATGCTTGACGGGACTGTAAAGGCTTTGTTACAAGTGTAACAGACTTTGGCTTGGGCGTTGAACAGAAAGGGATATCATGTTGGAGACGAAGGTTGAGAAGCAGACGGATGGGCTTGTCCGGGTTTCTTTGAAAGGGCGTTTGGATACACAAACGCATGCGCAACTGGAACAGCGGCTTCAGCCGTTGCTGACTCCGAAACGCGTGTTGGTTTTCGACTTCGCGCAACTGGATTATTTGAGCAGCCTCGGCCTTCGGGTGCTGATGAAGACCAACAAAACCTTGGTTTCGATGGGAGGAAGATGTCTCCTGACGCACCTTCAGCCGCCGATCCGTGCGGTTATCGATATCGCCAACGCGTTGCCCGCCGAAAACATTTTTGCCAGCGTAGAAGAAGCCGACAATTATTTGGACGTGATTCAGCGTCGCGCGAAGGAGGAAGCCGCTTCGGCCGGGAAACAACCGGAATAAAAACGCCGGGCCGTTCCGTTATTGGCTGAGGGTGGCGAGGTGCGGGAAACGCATTCCGTTCATTTGATCGGCTCAGTCGTCAGCCCCACGGTCACACGGCTGTGGGGGATATGGCTCTCGATGCCGTGGCGCAGTTTGTCGATCACCGGCTGAACGGCGTTCATTTTTTTCTCCCCGTCGAATTCCAGAAAGATTTCGATGAACACGTGGCTGCCCGAGCGCCGGGACCGGACGCCGTGGAACGCCTCATAGGAATTGAAGTGGCGTGCCAGTTCGCGCAGGATGATGATTTGCAGGCCTTCGTCCAGCGTGCGGTCCAGCAGGTCGCAGAACGAGCTTGAAAAGATTCCGGTTGCGGCCAGCAGGATAAACAGGGCGATCCC
>CAZOIS010000378.1:0-2965 GCA_964579865.1 uncultured Lentisphaeraceae bacterium
AGCGTGCGCGTCTCGCGGTAGTGGAGCACGGCGCAGGTGATGTCGTCGCCGGGGATGCCGCTGTCCTGCTGCAGCGCCTGTGCGACGACGAGCGGGGCGAGGTCGGCCGAGCCGGTTTCCGGCGCGGCGGCGAGGCGCTCGCCGAGAAAGGCCGCGAGATTGTCCACGCCCCAGCCGAAGGGGTAGCGGTCGGTGCCGAGTCCGGCCTGGGTGACGCCGTCGGAGCAGAAGACGATGCGGTCGTGGAGTTCGGCGCGGAAGGTGGCGTAGCTCATTTCGCGTCCGTCCCAGCGCGGCAGCGTGAAGGTCTCGCGGGGGATCGGGAGGGCGGCGGCGCCGCGCAGGTGGAGGGCCAGCGGGTTGCCGTATTCGATGAGCCGGACGGTGCCGTCGATGTCCGCGCGGAGCATGGTGAAGGTCGAGTAGGAGATGTGGCGCTCGGGGCAGAGCGGCAGCGCGTCCATGATCATTTCGGCCGCGTGGCGGAGCTCGACCTCGGCGGTGATGTACTCCAGCGCCATGGTGCCGGTGAGCGAGGCTGCGACGTTGGCCTGCAGGCCGCTGCCGAGCCCGTCGGCCAGCACGGCGCAGACGCTGGCGCCGTCCGCGGCGCGGCGCGAGACGAACACGTCGCCGCTGCAGGACTTGCCGAACTTGCGGCGGTTGCAGGTGTCGACGTCGATGAAGATCATCGCGCGTCCTCCGGCTCGTCGGGGTCCTCCGCGGCGAACATGTCGATGACGGAGTTCAGGATCAGCTCGGACTGGGCCGAGTTTTTGCCCAGCATGTAGGCGATCTCCTGCACGGTCTTGGTGGTGTTCTGGATGACGGTGCGGGACTTTTCGATGAGCTGCTGGCGGCGCTCTTCGGTGTCGGTCACGTCGAGGATCAGCGCGCCGACCACGGCGCGGGGGTCAATGTTGAAAACGGTGACGCTGAAGATCCGCCCGTCGAGCCGGACGCTCTTGCGGATGATCTCGTGGCCGGACTCGAGCACGCCTTTGAAAAGGCTGGGGAAGGGCAGGATGCGGGTGAGGTCGGCATCGCGCAGGCCGGGGCGCGCCTCGTAGGCCGTGGCGAGCGCCTCGCCGAACAGCTTGGCGAAGCGCTCGTTGCACTCCATGATGCGCAGGTGGGCGTCGGCGATGACCAGGCCGTAGGGCAGCGCGCGGGCGAGCGCGTGGGTCTTCTTCTGGGCGAGCTGGCGCATGTGCGAGACGCACATCTGCGGCTCGGCCACGCCCTGCAGGATGGCCTGGGCGAGGGCGCGGCAGCTGTCGTAGCCGCAGCCGCCGCAGTTGAGCTCGTCTTCCTTCTGGTATTTGCCGAGGGCGTGCAGGGTGGCCGCGACCTGTTGCGGGCTGAAGGCGGGCGTGTCGACCGGATCGGGACGCCAGGTTTGGGCGATGTCGGCCGGCGCGGGCGTGCGGTCGACGGCGGCGCGCGCGTGGTCCAGGACTTGGAGGTGGGCGGCGATGGCGTTGCGCGCGGTGATTTTGGGTCCGGCGATGCAGCCGCCTTCGCAGGCGAGCAGCTCGATGAAAAGGGGGCGGTCCGCGGGGTGCGGGTCGAGGGTGTCGAGCGTGGCGGCGATGTGGTCGAGGCCGCTGACCGTCAGCAGGGCGTCGTCGATGTCGCGGCGCCGCAGGAAGGCGCGGAGGGTCTGGTTCATGCCGCCTTCGAGCGGGTAGAGGGCGCCGGAGCCGGTCGGGGCGAAGTCCGGCGCGTCGGGCATGTCGCCGGGGTTGATGCCGGTGACGGTGAGCCAGCGCCGCAGCTCTTCGAAGGTCAGGGCCGTGTGGATCAGCGCGGGGCTCTGGTCGGCGTCGCGCTTCTTGCCGATGCAGGGGCCGATGAAGACCACGTGGGCGTCGGCGCCGAAGCGGGCCTTGAGCTGGACCGCGTGGGCCAGCATGGGCGGCATGACGGGCGTGAGGGCGGCGGCGAAAGCGGGGCGGTAGCGGGTGACCAGCTCCACGGCGACCGGGCAGGCCGTGGAGAGGAAGAGGCCCGATCCGGCGCGGTCCAGCAGGGCCGCAACCTCCTGCGAAACGCGCTCCGCGCCTTCGGCGGTCTCGTGGACGCCGGCGAAACCGAGGCGGCGCAGGGCGGCCGCGAGCTGGGCCGGGCGGACGCCGGGAAACTCGGAGACAAAGGAGGGGGCCAGCGAGGCGTGGACGGTCCGGCAGCGGCGCAGGAGCGCACGGGCGCGGGGAAGGTCGTCGCGGACCTGTTTGGCGGAATGCCCGCACACGCTGACGCAGCGGCCGCAGAGGATGCAGGTCTGAGGGGTGACGGCCGCATGGTCGTTTTCCACACGGATCGCTTTGACCGGGCAGTGGCGCACGCACTTGTAGCAGTCGCGGCACTGGGCGTCAACGGAGTAGACGGGGGAGGTCATGGCGGGAGGGGGGAAGGGGGGGGAAGTTAGGAGTTAGGAGGGGGAAGGTAGGAATGAGGAGTTAGGAATGAGGAGTTAGGAAGGAGGAGTTGGGAGGGAGGTTAGGAACGCGTCGAGGGCGGGGCCCGCCAGGTTGGGCCGAAGGACGCCGTCGACCCAGATGTTGGGGCCGTGCGCGCAGCAGCCGCCGCAGCGGCAGCCTTTGAGCGTCACCTGCGCGTCGAGGTTGTGGGCCTTGAGATACTCCTGGATGCGGGGCAGGTTTTTGCCGTTGCCGCGCGAGAAGCAGGAGCTGCCCATGCAGAGCGTGATGGAGGTGGGGGTGGACATGGAAGTTCGGTCGTGCATGAGTTCATGAGTTCATTAGTGATGGCAGGCCGGCGTTCATGACCCTGTTCGGTGCGGGCTGGAACACGAGCGCAGCCAAGCGCTAATGAACTCATGAGCGTCTCTTTTACTTGCCGCTATAGGCCTTCAGATAGAGCTCCTTGATCTCGCGGATCAGCGGATAGCGCGGGTTCGCGCCGGTGCACTGGTCGTCGAAGGCGTCCTCGGAGAGCGTGT
>CAZOIS010000379.1:0-2953 GCA_964579865.1 uncultured Lentisphaeraceae bacterium
CGCGCCGTCCGTGAGGCGGATCCAGGTGGCGAGCGCCACGGCCGCCGGCTTGGGCGCGCAGTTCAGCCGCTGGTGCCGCACCACGCCGAAGTTGTTCTCGTTGTAGCCGCGGTCCAGCCCGTCGTCCTTGAAGTCGTACCAGAAGAGCTTGCCCACGCGGCCGCAGCCCTGCAGGCCGATGGCCGTGCGCACCGCGTGGCGCGCCTGTTCGGACGGCGTGCTCCCGCGCGCGTCGAGCTGCGTCGGATAGCCGATCTCCGTGACCCACGCCGGGCTCTTGACGCCGGCCTCCGCCAGGCGCTCCGCGATCCGGCTGACCTCGCCCGCCAGGTCTGACTCCTCCGGCGGGCGCGGGTAGCGGTAGGGATGGATCGACCACGCGTCCATCGCGTCGGGGCCCGCGGTGCCGACCGCGCCCACCAGATTCTCCACGACGTGCGTGCCGTATTCGCCGCCCATGCCGACCACCGTCACATCGGGGAACGCCTGCTTCACCGCCGCGTAGACCGGTTTGAGCAGGCGGCCGTAGGCGGGGCCGTCGTGCACGCCGGGGCGGCCGCGCATGCCGCAGCCGCCGCACCACTCGTTCCAGACCTCGAACTGGCTGACCTGCCCGCGCGTCGCGCGCGTGAGCTCCACGGCATAGGCCGCAAAGGCCGCGATCGCCGCGTCGGAGTTGGGGAAGCCGTTGTTGTCGTAGAGGGGGTTGGCGTAGTCGTAGATCAGCAGCGGACGCATCGAGAGCGTTTGCGCGTGCCGCAGGAACTTGGCCGCGAGCTCGGGCATGGCGTACTGCCCCTTCGTCTTTTCGAAATCGCGCCACGAGATCTCGTCGCGGAACTGGTCGATGCCGTAGCGCCGCAGCAGCGTCATCGACTCCAGCGGGTAGGAGCCGTGGCCGAAGTGCGTGCACATCCCCAGGAAGTCGGAGGCCGCCGCCACGCGCCCGCCCGGCAGCGCCGCGCAAGGGAAGGTGACCGTCTCGAGCGTCTCGTCGCCCGACAGCAGCTCGAAGGTCCAGAGGAAGTAGCCCGGCCTGTCCAGCGTGAAGCTCGCCTCCGTGCCCGCCGCGCGGCCTTGCCCGGCAGCCACGCCGGTGCCCCAATAGTCCTCCAGGCGCCAGCGGATGCGCTCGCCGGCGCCGCTGGCCTTCAGCGGGACCCGCTCTCCGGCCGCGTAAACATTGCCGAAGACCGGGTTCACGGTTTGCAGCTTGAGCAAGTCGCCCGACGGCCGCCGCTTATCCAGCACGGCCACGTCGTCCAGCCACAGCGCGCCCTGTCCGCTGAACTCGCGCGCGGGCCGGTCGATCAGAATGCCGCCCAGCCGGCAGGGATAGTCCAGGTGCTGATTGCCGTCGCCGCCCCAAGCCAGGCTCTGCGTGTTGAGCGCCACGGCGACGAACTGCCAGCCGGCCTTGCGCGGCTCGCACAGCAGGTCGAGCTGGTGCGTCTCCCCGCTCGGGTCGATCATGCGGACCTTGTAATGGAAGGGCGTTCCGTCGCTCTTGAGCCAGAAGCCGAGACCCATCCCGGTCTTTTCGACGGTCACCTGGCTCTCGATCTGCACATACTCGAAGTCCCGGTTGCCCTCAAACGTGTAGGCGACCTTCAGGGCCGCCGCGCCGCGGCGGGGTTCGGACGTGTCGCGGCTGACGGCGGCGGCGGCGTTCTGCTTGCCTTTCGACGCGCGCCACTTCAAGTCCGCCGTTTCAAAGTCGTCCACGGTCTTCGAGGAGAGGAACAGCGACGCCGCGGTCGGGTCCGCCGGCACGCCAGGGACCTCCTGCCAGAGCGGATCGCCGTCCGCCAGAGCCCCCACCGCCGCACACATGAGAAACAACCCGGTCCATCCGTCAGGTTTCATTTGATCCCTCCCTGCTTGGTTTGGCCCCCACTATAGCAGGCGTTTCGACGCAGAAGCAACGGGTCCTTTCCGGAGGCGCGTGCGCCGTGCTATACTGGCGCGCATGAAAACAGCCCGAAGCTCGTCCCTCTTTCTGCTGTCCGGATTCGCCTTCCTCCTGACCTCTTCGCTTTTCGCGGCGCAGACGCTCGTGTCGCCCGACGGCGCGGTCAAAGTCCTGTTCGACCTGCGCGACGGCCAGCCCGTGTATTCGCTGACGTTCGGCGACAAGCCGGTCCTGGAGTCCGCCCCGCTCGGCGTGGAGTTGAAGGACGCCTTCCGCGGCGGGTTTACGGCCGACGAGACCGGGTTCGGCGACGGCGACAGCGAGTGGAAGCCCGTCTGGGGCGAGCGCGCCTCGATCCCGGACCGCTACAGAAGCATGACAATCGCGCTCAAGGAGAAGGACGCCCGCGGCCGCGTCTGCGAGATCGAGCTGCGCGCGTACAACGAGGGGCTCGCCTTCCGCTGCCGCCTGCCGTTCGCGGCCGAGGCGGCGTGGGCGATCGCCCGCGAGGCCACCGAGTTCCGTTTCCCGCAGGGCAGCGCCGCGTTCGCCATCGCGGGCACGGAGGACACCTTCCCGCAGGAGCCGATCCCGCTGGCCGAGGTGCCCAAGTCCTCGATGGCGCCCTTCACCGTGCGCCTGCCGGACGGGCGCTACGCGTCGGTGCTGGAGGCCTTTGTGGTCGGCTATCCGCGCTGCAAGATCGAGAAGCGCGACGGCGGCGCGCTCGGCATCGCCCTGCAGGGCAAGGCCGAAGGCCGCGGCGAGTTCACGACGCCGTGGCGGGCGGTCCTGGTCGCCACGAACGAGGCGCAGCTCGTCGAACGCGAGTATCTCGTGCTCAACCTCAATCCGCCCTGCGCCGTCGCCGACCCCTCGTGGATTAAGCCGGGCCTGACGGTCTCGGACCACTACAACTGCATGCTCAAGATGCCCGAGCTCAAACAGGTGATCGACGTGGCGCACACCAACGGCTTCCGCTACCTCCAGCTCGACTGGGGCTGGTACGGCACCGAGTGGCCGTGGAGCGACGCCGACCGC
>CAZOIS010000380.1:0-2914 GCA_964579865.1 uncultured Lentisphaeraceae bacterium
CCAGCTCGACCTCGCCCTTTTCAACCGCGATGGGGCCGGTGAAGGAGGTGACGCCCTTAAGAATGAGGATGCCCAACCCTTTCTTGGTCAGCTTGCCATTCTCGCCCGGGGCGTCCGGCAGCTCAAGACCCGTCTGCACCGTGTACCCGTTCGAGTCGAGCACCAAGCCGCGCGCAGTCAGCTCATGCCCGAGAGGCGTTCCGCCATTGTTGTTCATGATGAAGTCGCTGTTGCTCTGCCGGGCTTCAAGCGTGCCCCCGTCGAAGAAGACGTTCAACGTGCCCCACCAGCCGCGGAGCTGCTTGAGCGAAAGCACGCCGTTGACGAGATGAACTTCGCCTGTGGCGCCCGCGATATCGACAAGATATTGCGTGCTGAGCACGTTCAGTCGCCCGCCGTTCATGATGATTTTTGAAACCGGCGACGAAGCCGTCGCATTGTTGCACACCATTCTCAAGATGTAGGTGTCGATCTGGCCGCCGGTCATCTCCAGCACGCACGCGCCTCTCGACCCCACATCCAGATAACCGCTCGGGGTCACACTCAAATAGCCGCCGCTCATGTCGATTCTGCCGACGGACCCGACATTACGCGTCGTCGCCAACCGCTGTCCCGTCACATACGTCTCGCCGCCCGAGATCGTCAGATGACCGTCTTTGTTGTCGCCGACGTACAGGGACCCGGTAAAAAAGTTGGTTCCGCCGGATATCACCATGTTGCCGACGCCGGACGAGCCACAGAAGGCGTCCGAGCGGTTCGTGAAAGCGCCCCCCGCCAAAACCAGTGTTCCGGTACTCGACGCGTTGTTGCCGACATACAGCCCGTTCGCCAACCGGACAAACCCGTTCGACACCGTCATCGTTCCTGAGCCGGAATTGCCGACATACAAGGTCGCTTCCGCATGCAGCGCGCCGTTCACGACTGACAGGCTGCCGGTTGAGCCCGCCGCGTTGCCGATCGCGCAGGTGGCCGTCCTGTTCGACAGCACGCCTCCGCGCTGCACGTAGATGCCGCTGGCGCCGGCCTCGTCGCCGACCGTCAGGTTGTTACACGAGACCGAGCCGCCGTTCATCTCGAAGACGCCACGGCTCCCCCCGTACCGGCCGACGTAGATCAGGCTGTTCAAAAACGCCTCGCCGCCGTTCACAACCATCCGTCCGTCGCCGCGCATGCCCGCCTGGATGTTCCCCGTCTTATTCGAAAACACGCCGCCGTCGAGGGTCGCCAGCCCGGTCGCCCGGGCGTGCGTGGCGAGTTCCAGGTCGCCGGCCAGGCTCACCCAGCCGTTGGTCTGATACCATTCGCCGTAACCGAGCGGCCCGTTTCCGACGCTCACCAGCTGCAACGTGGACGTCGAGCAACCCGTCACCCGAAACGAACCGTAGCAGTTTGTGCTGAGGCCCATCGTCAGCGACGACTTGACCTCGAGCTCGCCTCCCGCGACCGTGACCCGTCCGGTCGTGTTGCACAAGCCGTTTTCGAAATTGCCGACCACCATGTCGGCGTTCGAGGTGAACTTTCCGCCGAAGAGGTTCAGCACGCCTTTGGCGCCGGCCCGATGTCCCACTTCAAAGCGGTTGCGGCTGGTGAAGGTGCCCGCCTCCAGGTTCAAGATGCCCGTCGCCCCATAGGCGTTGCCCAGCCAGTTGGGCCCGTAGGTGAAGAAATCGCCGCCCGTTATGTTCACCATGCCGACGGAGGCCGCCGTCGCATCGCCGACGCTGAAGTAGTTGCTGACCATCATGACGCCACCGGCTAACGCGAGGAGACCGGTCGCATTGTTGCCCTGACCGCACCAGAGGTGAGACCTCACAACCACGGTCGCATTGGAGACCGTCAGCGCAGAAAGCTTGCTGCCCGTACTGTACTGCGATGTCAGATAGACTTCGCTGGTGACCGCATGCGTGCCACCCTTGATGGCGAGAAACGCATTGTCCAGCCTGATTTTGCTGATTTGGCTGCCGGTGTTGGGCCCGAGCGTCAGCGACGAAGGCTGCGCATCATTGAAACAGCTCAGAACAATCCCGTCGCCATCCACCCACACATCCCCGGCGTCCATGCTGACCTGGCCGTTGAGCCCCCCGGCCTCGAAAGACAAGCCCTTGGAAAGGCCCCACAGGTGCCCGCCCAGGTTGAACGCGACCTCGCCGCCATCCGTCGAGGTGAAACTGGCCTTGTCGTTGGTGACGCTTCCGGTGAAAGAAACCGCGTAGGCGCCATTGTCGGGGAAGACGCACGTGTCCGCCAGGCCGGGAACCGCCCCGCCGACCCAGTGCCCGGCGTCAGAAAAATTTCCCGTCCCGTTCTGCCAACTGATCGTATCCGCAAACCCCTGCGAAAACACCATCGCCGACACACTGGCTACCCGAACACACACTCTGAAGGTCATGAAGCTCTCCTTTGTCAAACAGGCCACTCATCTAAAATTTATGGAATCTGATTTTGCGAGAAGGGTGCCGTCCTGTAAAGGGTATTCTGTTCAACGCGAGTGAACGGCGAAGTGAACCGGGCAAGATGAGTCCATACCCGCCGTCGCCCCAAAGCGGGCCGACCGCCAACGAAGCCGCCTCCCGCATGCGTCCAGCATCGCTGTGGCACCTACTCTCAAGGGCGACTTTTTCAAACTTTTCCCGGTTGACAGACGATGTTCAGCGGGAGAAGTTGGCCCACGGATGGGCGGACGTGCCGGACGTGGCCAACGCCCCCGCACTGCTGACCACCGGCCCGTATGTGTCGTTCGTGGCGATGTTGAAATTGCTCGTGTGACCCGAGCACACGTTTCTCAGAATCAGGTTGTCGGACGTCGACTCGCACAGGATTCCGTTCGGCGCGCTTCCGGCGTAGCAGGAGACCTGGTTATCGGCGATGCGGTTGCCGCGCGCTTCCTTCACGTAAATGCCGCTCGCCGTGTGCT
>CAZOIS010000381.1:0-2886 GCA_964579865.1 uncultured Lentisphaeraceae bacterium
GCAACTCAATAAACTCGCAGCCTAAAAACGTTCATTTGATCTTGCAAGTCGCCAACATTTTTCGGGAAGGCTCGTCTACGTTGTATTGACCTGCAGGGTTCATTTTCCGCAAAAGCCGCAGAGAAGCGGTTTCACCCGGATGCCTCGCCCGCGGATACACGGACGGCATGCCGGTGAAACCGCCGGCTGAACCGAATGGAACGCAGATGAGCGAATGTCCGTCCCGCAGGGCAAGGGAAGCCGCCCTCGCTGCTGCGCCGAACCACTTCAGAGATTGAGTCAATGAAACGAGGATGCGCCCTCGGGGAGGCGCGGGAACCGCGCTTATCCGCCGTCACCGGACGGCGGCGTCAGATCATACCACTTCGGATCGCGCGCCGGGCCGCGCAGCCGCCGCAGCCATGAGGCACCCCGTTTCTGCTCTTCACCGTCGCCGTCCGCGAAGGGGTTTTCGGTGTCGAACACCTCGCTGAACTCCCCGTCGATCTTTTCGGGATCCTCTCCCGCCTCGATCCGCGCCATCGCCTCCCGCACCTCTTTGTTGAAATGGAGCCCTTCGGCTGCGGCCAGCTCCCTCATGGCCCTCACGGCGTCGCCGGGATCAGCCCCGTCGTCTTCCAACGCCTGCAGGCGCTCGCCCAGCCGCGCCGAGGCCTCCTCCATCTGACTTGCGCCACAGCCGGGCAACGGCTCGCTGCCGGGCGCCTTGACCGCGCCGCGCACGATGTGCGCGAACGGCGAGACCTCGCGCCTCAGCGCCTTGCCGCACCGCGGACAGGAGGGCACGGTGACGGTATCGACGCGTGCGGAACGGAACGTGAATACGGTATGGCACGGCTCGCAGTAAAACTCGTACAACGGCATCTTAAACCTCACCCCATTTTCTCAGCGCCGAATTATACAAAAACGGGTTCGTTTTTCCTATTCGTAAACCTCGACCGCTTCGCCTATACTCTGTGCTTTATCCGCCGATACGGAGAACGACGTGACGACTTTATCGCAAACCGCTTTCTTTCTGGACGCCGACGGCCGCGCGCTGTCGGCCACCTGCTTTGTGCCGGACCGGGTCCGCGGCGCGGTCCTGTTTGTGCCGCCGTTCTGCGAAGAGCGGAAGGGGGCGCTTCCGGCTTTTGTCGAGGCGGCCCGCGCGGCAGGCGAAAGGGGAATCGCCTCCCTGCTTTTCGATTTCTCCGGCTGCGGCGACTCGGAGGGGGCGTTCGGCGAGACGCCGCCCGCGTGTTTCGAAGCGGACTGCGACGCGGCCTGGCGCTGGCTGGCGCACGCGTTCCCGGCCGTCCCGCGGGGGCTGGCCGGCCTCCGCACGGGCGCGATCCTGGCGACGCGCCTGGCCAGCCGGCAGCCCGACGCGGCCGCGCTCGTTCTGTGGGCGCCCGTGGCGGGCGCCGATTTCGTGCGGCAGCTTTTGCAGCGCCGCATGGTGAACGACATGGTCGCTTACGGGAAAGCGCGGGAAAGCCGGGCGTCCCTGGAAGCGCGGCTGAGCCAGGGCGAGTCCGTCGACCTGGACGGCTATGAGGTTTCGGGCGCTTTCTACGCCTGGCTGCAGGGGCTCACGCCGCAGCCCGCAAACGTCCCGGCGCTCGTCTGTCCGGGAGGCCACGACGAAAAGACAGCCGCCGCCTGCATGCCGCACGACGCCGGCACGGCCCCGCACCCCCTGCGCTTCCCGCCTTTCTGGAACACCGTGGGGCATGTGGACCTTTCCGCCTTGGCCGGCGAAAGCGCGACGTGGCTCGCCGGACGGTTCGGCGACGCGTCCCCTGCGGAAGGCGCCGCGTGCCCGGCATTCCGCGCGGCGGTCCCGTGGGGCGAGCTCGCGGCCCTCGGCACGGCCGCGACGATCCGGGCCATTTTCGACACGCCCGCGCAGGCCCCGCGGTCCGGCATCCTCTTCCTGCACGGCTGGTCTGGGGACCGCACGGGGCCCCACCGCCTGTTCACGCGGTTTTCCCGAGCGCTTGCGCAGCGCGGCCATCTCTGCCTGCGTCCGGATTTCATTGGCCGCGGACTGAGCGACGGGGGGGCCGACGACGCCTCCATCGCCCGCATGGCAGAGAACGCGCAGACGGCCCTGGACGCGCTGCGGCAACGCCTGCCGCCCGGCGCGCCCGTGGCGGCGGTGGCCATCTGCTCAGGCTGCAAGGTGGCGATCACGCTGGCGGCCCGCAACCCGGACCTGGCCAAACTTCTGCTCTGGTCGCCCGAATCCATGGGCGCGCTGCGCAGCGCCGCGACGGGCTTCCGGAAAACATGGGGCACGCTCGCCACCTACGCGCGGAAGCTGACGCGCCCCGAGACGTGGAAAAAGATCATGAGCGGCAAAGTCCAAACCGGGATGGTGACCAAGGCGCTGGTGAAGCAGGAGACGCGCAGCCCCGAGGAGGCGGCCTGGGAGAACGGCGTCCTCCGGACGTTCAGGAGCTACCGCAACCCCATCCAGTTCGTTTTCGGGGGCTCGGACCCGGACGCGGCCGGCTCGCGCGAAGCCTATACACGCTACTGCCGCTCGCACGGCATCCCGCACGGCGTCCACACGATCGCCCATGCGGGCCACAGCTACTACGGCGAGGCGTGGACGCGCGAGCTGTTGGACGTGAGCCACGCGTTTTTCGACGGACCCCGCGATTAGCGCACAGGCGGCGGTTTTTGGAGAAACCGCCCGACCGGCGGGAAACGCCCGCGTCAGAGCGGTTTTACAATATTGTTCAGCCCATGATCGGCTCGGCGCAGCCTCGCTCCCCATGAGAAACACAGCCGTTTCGCGCGGGACGCAACGTTCAGACAAGCGGCCGCAGAATAAATTAACCCGCGCTAGAGCATATTAATTTAAAGTGTAGCCGCATGAGGCAAACCAAGATTGGGCGT
>CAZOIS010000382.1:0-2879 GCA_964579865.1 uncultured Lentisphaeraceae bacterium
GCACGCCGTTGTCAAACGTCGTTTGCTGCACGGTGCGGTCGGCGGTCAGGATGCGGTGGCCGGTCATTTCGGACTGGGCCGTGAGCTTGGAGACCGGCGCTGCCACACGGTAGCTGGCGAAGATCCGTTCGCGGAACGACGGCCAGTTGTCGGGCGTCACGACGTACATGGGCGGCGCGCCGTAGAGCGCGTTGAAGAGGTCGCGCTTACTCCAGAGCGCGGGCAGCTTGTTGTTGGCGTCGCCCCAGTACCAGGTGGAGACCACGCAGCCGTGGTAGACGAGGTCAAAGAGCGGCAGGCGGTAGGCTTCGCCGGTCTGGTACTTGGCGACCTCGGCGGGAACCTCATCCCAGATTTGGGCCATGTTGCGCCCCGCGTCGGGCACGCGGCAGACGATCAGGCTGAGCATGCCCTCGAAGTAGTCGCAGGCCGGCACGAACGCCTCGTGACCGGTCTCGGAGCCGAGGACCAGGTCGAACTCCTTGCCGGGCAGCGCCAGCAGGTCCGCCTTGAACGCGCGGCTCTCGGAACGCGACGTCGGGTGCGCAGGCGACCAGCACTCCGTCCACGTCGAGCACGCGGTGACGTCGATGAACCGGCAGGTGTACGGCTTCGCTTTCAGCTCCTCGGCGATGCGCTTCCGCGTGTAGGGCAGCGCCTGGCGGTCACAGAGCTGGCAGCAGCCGATCCACGCGTTCGTCTTGCCGCCATCGACGACCGGATTCTTCAGCGGCACTTTCCAGCCGCGGGCGGGTTTCCCGTCGCGATCGCGGCGCAGGTCGTGCGGGAACGACTCTTTCGGCCACTCGTTTTTGACCGCGGTCAGGTTTTCGTACTGCGCCGGATCCATGACGTCCTGGTAGATGTCGTACCGGCTGGCGAGCGCGCCGTCGATGGCGTTGATCTGCCGCACGTGCTCCGCGTCCGCGCCCGCGCCGATCACGAGGCGGTCCAAGCCGTTCGTGCGCATGTCGCGGTAGATCGCGAGCTGCGCGTCCATGAACCGTTGCGTCTCGGGCGACGGCCGGTAACTGCCGGTGATCTCGTCATAGAGGTTCTTGTGCTCGCCGCGGAATTCGCCGGAGAGCACCCAGACGTTGGCCGCGCCGAAGAGCTTCTCGAGGTTCGCGCGCCGCGCCGGGTTCCGCCGGATCTTCTCGGTGAAGGACACGACCAGGTCCCGCTCCTGCGCGTGGCGGCGGTAGCGCTTGCAGAGCGCGACGTGACCGCCGCCGTCGAAGAAGACGTACCGCATCCGCCGCGCATCGCCGAACCGACCGCGGTCCGCGCCCCACGTCTGCCGGACCGTCAGCAGCCCTTTGCCGCCGCCGGCGCGCAGCAGCTCGATGCCCGAGTTGTCGGGCGTTTCGTTGATCGCCAGATACGCCGCGCCGCCGGTCACTTCGCCGGAGGGCAGGACCTTGTCCTCCATCGCCGCAAAGAACGCCATGGTGACGCCGTGGCCGCTATAGTAAGGGCGGTTGCCGGGCGGCGCGTCGGTCGTTTCGGCGGGGTAAGAGATGCCCTCGCCGATCGGAACGATGATCCGGTCGCCCGGCGCGGACGCGAAGGCGGGCGGATAGAGGACCGGCGATCTGATCTCCGCGTCGGCGGGCCCGCTGAGCTCGACGATGAGCTCGGGAAGGTCCCGCTCCAGTCGGGCCGTCGCGCGATAGGCGTTCGTGTGTCCGGGAAGCGTCAGATCGAACGAGGCGACGTCTTTCGACATCTGGAAGCCGGTCGCTTTGACGTCGGCCTCCAGCTGCTTCCACAGGCGTTTGGCGCGCTTGTCATAAACGTCGAAGCGCACGCCGGTCCCCGCTTGCGGATCGGCGGCGAACGAAATCCGCAGCGCGTCGTTTTCCAGAAAAGCGGAGGGGGCGGGCGGTTCTTGGGCACAGGCGAGAAAACCGGAGCCCGGAAGGCCGCAGGCCAGCGCGGCGACTCTCAGCGCGTTTTGAAACCCTATGCGTCGCGTCGTCCTCATCGCGGCATACCCCTTTTCGGCTTGCGCCGATCCTGTTCCGGCACCCTCTGCCTTTGATGCGCGCCGATGGCCGGCAAAACGGCGCCTACAACAATAAAAAAATGGGCCTGCCCTGCATCCTGACGACAAGGACTCCGCGCTCGGGGAGCGCGTCCTGCCGGGCGGCCCGGCGGTTTTTCCGAAACCGCCGTTTGTGGTTGATGCGGTCACGGCGCCTCTTTCCCGTAGATCCGGATCCAGTCGATCTCGACCGTGTCGCCGGCGGTGCCGAAGTCGAAGCGCAAGGTGCGCAATGAGCCGCTCCATTTGCCCTCGACTTGCTTGGTGATCCGGTAGGTGTGCCACTCGCCGTCGGGTTGGATCCCGATGCCGAAGGACTTGGCACTGCTGAGCGCGGGCTCCTTGCCGGTGGCCCAAAAGCCTTCGCCCGCGCGCAGGCCTTTCGGCGCCTTCAGCCGTAGGGCGATCGCGCCGATCGCGCCGATGTCGACGTTGAGGCCCGTCGCCAGGAGCTGCGGGTCGTCGCCCGTGGCGCGCGCGACGAGCGCGCCGTTCTCGACGCGGAGCTTTTCGGTCTGATAGGCGCCCCAGTTCTGAGCGCCGCCGTCGAACTCCCAAGCCAGGAGCGGCGCGGCCTGCGGCAGCGGCTGGTCCGCGGTGATCCGCGTCGTGCGCACGGCGAGGGGCGGAGCGGGGTAGGGCTGGCTCTCCAAGGCCTGCGCCTGCGCGCGCTCCTCCGCGTTGAGCACGCTGAAGGACGCGATTTTGGCCGCGCTCGGCACAAGGTCCGTGTGCGCCTCCGGCGCGCCGGTGTAGACTTTGCGGACGCGGTCGAGAAAGGCGAAGCCGAATTCCTTGTCGGGCTCGATGTAGCTGCCTTCGCCCCACTCGT
>CAZOIS010000383.1:0-2876 GCA_964579865.1 uncultured Lentisphaeraceae bacterium
GTGGCAGCGCGCGCACGAGCAAAACCGCGGCCTCGTGACCGCCGTCTCCAACCGCTTCAACCAGTCCCTGATCTCCGCCTTCGATTACGGGAACGACGCGCTCGGCAGGCGCGCGCGGCGCGTCGACCGGACCGCGTCCTTGCTGGCCACCAACGATTTCGCGTACAATGCCCGCGGTGAAATCACGGGGGCGGGAATGCGCGTCGCTTCATACGGCTACGGCTACGATTCAATAGGCAACCGCGTCTGGTCGGCGGAGAACGCCGCCACGAACCTCTACGCCGCCAACGCGCTGAACCAGTACACGGCGATCAGCAATCAGCAATCGGTAATCAGTAACCCCACCCACGATGCCGACGGGAACCTGACTTCCTGCACGCTGCCGGACGGCGTGTGGGTCTTCTCCTGGGACGGGGAGAACCGGCTCGCCGCGTCCGAGCGCCTCACCTTCGACGCCGCAGGGTTCCGTATCCGCGTGCGCAACGTGTACGACCACAGGTCGCGCCGCGTCGCGAAGCAGCTCCAGCGGCGGTATTACCGCGAGGACGGCGGCATGCTGCTGGACGAGATCCGCTGGGGCCTCCCCGCCGCCTCCGCCCGCCGCGTCTGGGACGGCTGGAACATCGTGGCGGAAACCGCGGCCGACGCCGTGGCGGGCACGACCAATGCCACCTTCTACACGTGGGGTCCCGACCTGTCCGGCACGCTGCATGGCGCGGGCGGCGTCGGCGGGCTGCTGGCGGAAACGAAAACCACCGCATCTACAACGAACACCTACTACGCTCTTGGCGACGCTAACGGAAACGTTACGGAGTACCTCTCCGCCAACGGCACGGTCGTGGCCCACTACGAATACCCGCCGTTTGGCGAGATCACGACTCAGTCCGGCGACATGGCCGACATCTTCACCCACCGGTTCTCCACCAAGCCGTTCGACGCCGAGACGGGCCTTGTCATGTATCAGCTCCGTCCCTACAGCCCCCCGCTGGGAAAGTGGCTCTCCAGAGACCCGATTGATGAGTTAGGAGGACTCAATCTGTACGCCATCGGCAGAAATGACATATTGAACAAGTTCGACAACTTGGGAATGTTACCCTTCACGATTAATATCAAGCATGACCATCCCGATCCCGCCAGAGTTTCAGTGACGGTAGACGACTCCAAATTCCAGAATGTTGATTTCCAGATTACGCGCTTGATCACACAGACTGAAACGCTAGGCTGGACAGACTACACAGACATGACTGTAAGTGGTTCTTGCTCATGTGAGAAAAATGAGAAAAGGGAAGATGTCTCTTTCTCCGTCAAATATACTGTCAAATGGGGCGCAAAAATCTACATTCCTTCTTTTCTCCACGATGGCATCGAGTATGATCGTTTATTGAGCCGTGAAGGTATTGTGGGACACGAGCAACGCCATATCAATGGTGCAATTAAGCTTATCGAAATGAAGGTGATATCTCCACGTCTCAGAATAAACATTGCGGCAAAAACCAAAAATCGTTGTCAGTCCGAAGCAAAAGAAAATGCTCAATGGGCTCAGCGCACCCTAAGGGAACTTCTTGATAAGCGCAACGAAAAACACTCGGATAAAAGGCAAGGTGACAGCGCATACAGTGATATGCCAATCTTCGGCAAGCGTTACCAGTATATCGACCTTGTCTGGTTCTGATCGCATAAGGAGACACCGTGACAATGCACGTCGGACACAAAACCGTTGACCGCTTGCTGGTGAAACGGATATTGCCTTTTATCCGTTTCAGCTGCCTTGCTTTGATGTTTCATTCCAATATGCCATTGTGTTTATATGCCGCACCCTCCGACAGCCACGTGGAACTTGCATCTGCCGCGGAATGGGCGGTAATCACCACGAACACAACACTACTCAGGGCTCTTCTTGATGCCGGTGTCCAAATAAACGAACCGATTGGAAATCGTGACAAGACCCTGTTGGGCACGGCGGTACTCAATAAGAATGAACAAATGGTTAAAGTCCTGTTGAATAACGGGGCCGACCCTGAACGGAAATCCTTGAACTGCCGACTGATTGACATGGCTTTTGAAAATGGATCAACAAACATCTGCCTTTTACTTTCCAAGCGCAAAAACCGTAAGGAAAAACTGATTGACGGATTGCCAATCGGTGTGCTGGAACATGTGTTTAGGCCGACTGGGTGGACAAATGTGGTTTTTGTGATCGTCAATCGATCCCCACCTTCTGCGGAAATGCTCGTTTATCTGCGAGAATCAATATGGCCAGCCGCGCGGGTGTTTCCCGAAACCTTGATTAACCAGTTTAAAGACGATTCCCAAAGACCGATTCGTTATACAGGAGACGAAAAGAACGCAACCCTTTTCGAATGCATCGTCGAAAAGAAATGCGATGACGAATACAAAACATCGACGATTATTTTTCACCAATTGCCACGCCGAACCCCTATGGAGTTCATCGAAGCGGTTCCTATCGTCGAAAAAATTGTTAAACGATATGGGTACTGGATGTGCGAACCCTCGCATTAAGAGGTAACGGGGACGTGCCGGAAAATAGCAAATAAGGATGTGTCAGGCACCGCTCTCATGAGGTTCTCGATCATTGTGGCACCTCTGCAAATGCGACGAAGTGTACACGTTCCGCCGCGGCCGGATCGGCAAGCCGGAGCGAAAACGCAGAGACGCAAGGACGCTGAGGCGGGGAGGGGCGCTTAATGTGCCTGTCGGCAGCCCCAACGTTCTTTTTTCGAGGTTCGGCGTTCAACGATGCCTGCGCCGACACGGCACCGGGCTTGTCGGTCACCAACTTTTTCGGGTATAATCCAAGAACAGAGGTCACGGAGGCGGTCATGGGCGACGACACATACGGCTATGCGTACGATCCG
>CAZOIS010000384.1:0-2851 GCA_964579865.1 uncultured Lentisphaeraceae bacterium
ATCCTGACGCTGATTTTCAAGCCGTACTACCAGTGGCTCTACCAGCACCTGCGCCGCTTGCATCTGTTGGCGTTGCCGGTCCTCTTCCTCTCGCTGCTGCTTCCGGTCGCTGCGCTGCTTTTCTTTTTCGGCGCGCTGTTTGTCGGGCAGCTCATCGCCCTGTTCGAATATCTGCCAACCCTTTTCGAACGCATCACGGAAGCCTTGACCGCCGCCGTCCCTAACCTGCAGACGTTCCTCACCAAGTTCGGGCTCGAAGAGAAAGTCCCGCTTCTCACTGATCCCGAAGCCTTCCTGGCCTCGTTCATCGACTCGATCTCATTTGGCGACATGGGCGACATGGCGCTTTCATACGGCATGGGAGCGATCAGGTACCTCGTCTCGCTGATCGGCTGGCTAGTGGTCCCGGTCTACCTGATCTACTTTCTGACCGCAAAGCCCTTCTCGGGCAAAGATGCCGAGAACTTCATGCCCTTCCTCAAGCCGGATACGCGCCGAGACGTCTCTTACCTGATCGACGAGTTCTTCGCCATCATCGTGGCATTTTTCCGTGGCCAAGTTACCATCGCCTTTATCCAAGGCCTTCTTTTCGGTTTGGGTTTCTGGATCGTGGGGTTGCCCTACGGCCTGCTCATCGGGTTCACGCTGGGCTGCTTCAACCTGGTGCCCTACCTCGGCAACGTCATCGGACTCGCCGTCACGCTCCCGATGGCCTTCTTCGGCGAAGGCGGCAGCGGGCTGCGTCTCGGCCTGGTGCTCGCCGTATTCGCCCTGGTGCAGATCTTGGACGGATATTTTATCACGCCGCGGATACAAGGCAAGCGAACCGGCCTGAACGATGTAGCCATTATCTTCTCGTTGCTTTTCTGGGGCATCATCTTCAAAGGCATCCTCGGCGTCCTGCTCGCCATTCCTTTGAGCGCGTTCATCGTGGTCTTCTGGCGGCTTCTCAAAAACAAATACATCAAAGAGCTCATATGAAGTCCGGCTCTCATTGTAAATAACAATCCTGTCTCTGGTTGACAATCTGCGGGCGTCCGGGTATCCTCATGCGCCTTATGTCCACCAAAACCTCGAACGACAAGCGCCAGTTTTACGTTTTTCTGCGGTCCCTTGCGGCGCTTGCCGTGACCGTCGTCGTGTTTACCCGCAGCGCCACGTCTGCGCAAGATACTCCCTCCAACATTGTCGTCAACGTCGAGGCGCTTTCGCTGGCCCCCACCGCCCGCCCGGGACCGTCGCTGCTCAAAGACGTCCCCGGGCTCCAGCTCCGGGACCAGGGTGCCGGCGGACCTCAGGCCGACCTCTCCATCCGCGGCGGCCCTTTCAACAGTTCCGGCCTTCTGCTCAACGGGCTCAGCCTGCGCAACGCGCAAACCGAACACTGGCACGCTGATCTGCCCGCGCCCGAAGTCTGGTTCGGCACACCGTCCGTACTCACGGGCCTCGACCGCTTCCGCGCCGCGTCCGGACACCCCGCCGGATCGGTCAGCCTGGATCTCGCGCCCATGACCGAAGACCTGCACGCCCTCACCCTCGGCGCGGGCAACAAGAACCTCCTCTTCGGCAACGCGCTTGTCACCGAAACCGCCCCGCTCACAGACGGCGGCACGGCGGCGGCCTCGGCGTTTCTCTCCTATGAACAGTCCGGGCAGACGGACGGCTACCGCGACAACGACCTCAGCCGGACCACCGCCGGCGCCCGCGTCGGCGCCGTCAGCGACGCATTGCAGGGCGACTTCGTCACCGCCACCTCATGGCGCGAGTTCGGCGCGCGCGGCTTTTACGGCACTGACCCGAAATATCCCGCCGAAGAGCGTGTTCAGGACGCACTCGTGTCAGGTTCACTGAAATGGACCGGGGATCCGCTGAACCCGGCCCGGGGCACCGCCGCGTGGCGCCGGACCGACGACACCTACTGGCTCGACCGCCACGATCACGACTTTTACGAGAACGACCACACCACCGATTTCCTGGCGCTGCACGGCGACACGCGCCGCACCTTCTCCGACGCCTTCAGTGTCGACCTGCGTGCGGACGGCGACCGAGAGACGATCGACAGCACATCGCTGGGCAACCACACCCGCAGCCACGGCTCGCTGGCGGTCCTGCCGAATCTCTCGTCCGGCGGCTTGACCTTCACGGCGGGCGGCTCGCTGGACGTCTTTACCGACGATTCCCCGGCCTGGCTTCCCGCCGCCGGCATCGAATGGGCGGTCTCCGACGAACAGGCACTCTTCCTCACCTTTACCGAGGCCGTCCGGCAACCTTCCTACACGGAGCTCAACTACGAGTCCCCTTCTTCGCTCGGCAACGCGGGCCTGGAGCGCCAGCAGACGCGCACCACGGAAGCGGGATGGAAAGGCCAGACCGACCGATTCACATGGAAAACGGCCTTTTTTTACGAAGAAGGCGAGAACATCGTCGACTGGATCCGCGACGAAGCGAGCAGCCGCTGGACAGCAAACAATCTCGACGAGATCCGGAGCTGGGGATACACGGCGGACGGGCGGATCTCGCTGGACGGCGACTCCGACATCGGGCTCGACCTGCTCGCGCTCGCCAAATCCTGCGACGCTGACTTCTACGCCAGCCGCTACGCCATGGACTACCCCCTCGCCTCAGCCGGCGTGACGCTGCGTCACCGGTTCACGCGCGCCCTGCTCTTCCGGCTGCGTCAAGGCCTTTCGAAATATGAGGACAACCCGGTACGCCAGTACGATGACTGGTTTGTGAACACCTGTGCGGAAATCCAATGGCGCTTGCCCCGCGCGCAGAAGTTCACGCTGAACATGGGCGTGGACAATCTTCTCGACGACGACTTCCAGACCTATCCCGGACAAGAAGCCGC
>CAZOIS010000385.1:0-2827 GCA_964579865.1 uncultured Lentisphaeraceae bacterium
CGACGGCCGGGTATGAGGCGGTGCAGGGCGACCTGGGCGCACCTCCCCTGCTGACAGAGGCGGAGCGGGACGCGCTGCTGGCAGCCGCGTGGGAGCTGAACGAGTACGTGCCGGAGCCGGTCGGCGGGGGTTCTTGCGACCACAAAGTGGACGCAATGGGGAGCGTAAAAGGGGAACGGGTAAAGCCAAGCCACGGCGAGGCCGAACGGCCCGGCGATGATTTCAACCGGCGCGGGGATGTGCGCGCGGTGCTTGAGCGGGCGGGCTGGGTGCGGGTGCGCGAGGGCGAGAACGAATATTGGCGGCGGCCGGGCAAGAATGAGGGCTGGTCGGCCACGCTGAAGGCACGCGTGTTCTACGTGTTCAGCGCGAACGCCGCGCCGTTTGAGGCGAACCATGCCTATGCGCCGTTCTCGGTCTACGCGCTGCTGACGCACGGCGGCGACTTCGAACGGGCGGCCTGCGAGTTGCGGCGCGAGGGATATGGCGACGCGGGGCCCGCCGCAGGCGGCGCTGACATTTCGGCTCTGGTGGCGGCATGCCGACCGCCTGCGGCGGCGCGCGCGTCCGAGGTGCCTGATCCCGGCCCGATGCCTGACGGGCTGCTGCGCATGCCGGGGTTTGTGGGCGAGGTGATGGATTATTGTCTGGCGACGGCCCCCTACCCGAACCCCGTGATGGCGTTCGCCGGGGCGCTGGCGCTTCAGGCGTTTCTGGCCGGGCGCAAGGTGCGCGACTCGGGCGACAACCGCACAAACCTGTATCTGCTCGGGCTGGCGCATTCGGCGGCGGGCAAGGACTGGCCGCGCAAGGTCAACACGCGGATTGTGCATCAGGCAGGGCTCGCGGGGTGCCTCGGCGAACGCTTCGCCAGCGGCGAGGGCATTCAGGACGCGCTCTTGCAGACGCCCGGCATGCTCTTCCAGACGGATGAGATCGACGGCATGCTGCAGTCGATCAACAAGGCCAAGGACGCGCGTTACGAGGCGGTGATGTCCACGCTGCTGACGATGTACTCGTCGGCGAACAGCGTGTTCCCCATGCGCCGCAAGGCGGGCAAAGAAGCGCCGGGGGTGATCAACCAGCCGAACCTTGTGATCTTCGGCACGGCGATCCCGAACCACTACTACGAGGCGCTTTCGGAACGGATGCTCACGAACGGTTTTTTCGCCCGCATGATCATTCTGGAGGCCGGGCCGCGTGGCAAAGGGCAGGAGCCGGTGATCCGGGATCTGCCGCCGGGCGTGCTGGCGACAGCCAAGTGGTGGGCCGACTTCCGGCCGGGCACCGGCAACCTGGAGAACTGGAACCCCGTGCCCGTGGTGATTGACCACACGGACGAGGCCAAACGGCTGCTCGTCGAGACCCGCGAGCGGGCCGAGGCCGAGTACACCGCCGCCGAGAGCAAGGGCGATTCGGTCGGGACAACGGTCTGGGGCCGCGTGAGCGAACAGACGCGCAAGCTGGCGCTGTTGTACGCGGTGAGCGAGAACCACCTCGCGCCGAGGATCGGGCTCGCGGCGGTCGAGTGGGCGTCGGCGTTCGTGATGCACCAGACGCGGCGGATGCTCTTCATGGCGGCGGGCCACGTCGCCGAGAACCCGTTCCACGCCGAGTGCCTGAAAGCCGTAGAGAAGCTGCGCAACGCGCCGGGCAACGAGTTGCCGCACAGCGTGCTGCTCAAGCGAATGAAGCTGGACACGAAGGCCTTTGCGGCGCTGATCGACACGCTTTGCGAGCAGGGTGATGTGGAGGTCATTACCGGATCAACGCCCGGCCGAACCATGCGGTCTTACCGGCTTGCCGAGGGGGTGAAAGAAGCCGGTGAAACAAGTCCGGGGGGTGAAAGAAGTTGAGCGCGAACCTGACCATCTTTCACCTTCATTCACCCTTCTTTCACCCCGTGCGGGTGAAAGAAGTTGGAAGCGTAAATTGTTCATGTATAGAAAGAAACAACTTCTCTCCCTACATGTTTCACCCTTTCACCCCCACCCCCCTGCGCGATGCCCGTACGCGTGTTTTTGCGTGCGTACGCGAGGGAGGGGGTGAAAGAGGGAAAGAAGTTTTGCCCGCTTTGATATCCGCCGGATGGCGGAACAACAACCAAGACGAAAAGGAGACGGTATGAAGACAGCGACACTGACGGCGATGAGGGCGATCTATGACAGCGATCCGGCGCGGACGCGTGCGGACAAGGAACTGCTGATGAAGACGCTGGGGTTGATGGACGGGGCTGAGGCGGCGCGGCCGGCTGACAAGCTGGTGGCGTTCGAGGAGGCGGCCAAGCGGTTGAACCGTACGACAAGAACGGTGCATCTGCTGGCACGGCGCGGCGTGTTGAGAAAGGCGAAGATGCCGGGCGGCGTGCGGTGCGCGGGCGTGCTGGCGTCGGACTTGGACGCGCTGCTGGCCAACATGGTGGCCGCTCCGACATGCGGATGATGCGCACGAGCTTTTTCGAGTACGAAAAATCAAAGTGCGCCCTATCCGCATGCACTCCGCTTTTAGAGGGGGGGGCTGACCTGCGGGGGGATTCGGAATGAACTTGGAGGTGGTGCGATGGGTATGATGTCACGCAGAAAAGGGGCCGAGGGCGAACGCGAGGCCGCCGAGAAGTTGAACGAGGTGCTGGGCACCAAGTTCCACCGGGGGCGGCAGTACCACGGCGGGCCGGAGTCGCCGGACCTGGCCGGCGACCTGCCGGGCCTGCACCTGGAGGTGAAGCGGGTCGAGGCGCTACGGCTCTACCCGAGTCTGGAGCAGGCTCGGCGGGATGCGGCGACTGACGAAGTGCCTGCGGTGATGCACCGCATGAACAAGAAGCCGT
>CAZOIS010000386.1:0-2820 GCA_964579865.1 uncultured Lentisphaeraceae bacterium
CGATGAGGCGGCGGATGCGATGATCGGGTTCTGCAAGCGGCGAGTGGATCCGGCGCAACTCAAGGGATTCCTGACCGCCCCCTGGTTCATGACGCTCGAAGGACAGAGCCGGAAACTCAAGGACGGCATTCGCCTTTTCGCCGCTGCCAAGCGCAAGCATTATCCGGCGCTGTAATCGACTTTAAGCGTATTCTTCATGCTGTCAGATAGCGGGAGAGGGGCGATGAAAGACTGTTCAGAAGTGACTGCGCTGCTGATCGGGGCGCTGTTGGCGGGCGTTGCGCTGGGGGCTCAAACGCTGGTGAACGGCGGATTTGAAGACGTGGCGGACGGGAAGGTCAAGGGGTGGCACGCGTGCCACGCTTACGTGTGCACGACGGGAACGGTTCATTCCGGTGCGAGCGCGATCCGGTGCGAGCCCGCGGACGGCAAAAGCGCTGCCGGCGTGATGCAGGAGATCGTTTACGCAAAACCGGATAAGTCGCCGGTGCTGTTCGGCGGCTGGAGCAAGGCCGACGGTGTGGCGGCCTCGGAGTATTGCGTCTATCTCGACATCTGGTATGAAGGCGGGGGCAACGCGTGGGGCGTGACCACCGACTGGTCGCAGCCGACGCACGATTGGGAGTATGCCGCCGAGATCTTTTATCCCGAGAAACCGATTCAGAAGATCCAGTATTTCGTGTTTTTGCGGAAGGGCGCGGGCCGGGTTTGGTTCGACGAGTTGTTCCTCGAACGCCGCCAGCCTGCGCTTGGCGTCAAGACGATGCGGGCGGTCTCCGATTTCCCCGTCACGCGGAACGGGGTTCAGGCCACGTTGGAGTTTTGGAAGCGGGCGGAGTGGCGCTGCCGGGTGGTGGGCGCGGACGGGCGCGAGCGGGGAAGCTTCTCCGGCAGCGGGACGCGTGCCGTGGTGGCGGCCGAGGGTGGGCCGGGAACGATGCTTCACGTTTCTGCCAAAGCCGGAAACGAAACGTTCGAGCAGTCATACGTGCTTCCCGCGTTTTCCGGGGCGCGCGGCAAATCGGCGAAAAAAAGGTGTGCCGTCTGGACGGCGGACTCCATGCGCCGCGTGACGCCGCTGACCGGTCCGACGGAGGCCGAGGCGTCATCTCCGGAAATCGTTTTGGAACTCGCGCGGAACGAGTGCGAGAGCGCCCAGGTCTTGGTCACCGCGGGCGACGCGGGGCCGGTGGCGGACGTCACGGTGGAGCTGGCGGCCTTCTCGGATGCGGGCGGGACGCGCTTCGACGGCGAGGTGACGTGGCAACGGGTGGGGTACATCCGCCGCCAGCGCCCCTGCCATCCGCATCCCTGCGGCGTGTCTGCCGAGGAGAACTGGCTGCCCGACCCGCTGCTGCCGCCCGCGCCCTTCACGGTGCGCGCTTCGGCGACGCAGGGCGTCTGGCTCACCGCGCGCGCGGGGGAAGACGCTAAGCCCGGCGTTTACCGCGGGCAGGTTGTCGTGAAAGCAGGAAGACTGCCGCTGCGGATCTTTCCGATGACGCTCCGCGTGCGGGATTTCAACAATCCCAAAACCTTCGGGATGCCGACCGCGTTCTGCGTGATGGACGGCTTCACGCGGGCGCAGTATCCGGAGCGCTTCGACGAGATGAAGCGCAAAACGCACGACCTGATGCTGAGCCACCGCCTGAACCCCGACGATATTTCGCGCACCGAGCCGCCCCGCATCGAGGATCTGCTGTACGCCCGCGGGAAGGGGATGAACCGCTTCAACATTTTGAACCTCGTGCCGAAGCCGGCCAAGCCGGGCAAGTGGGTCTGCTACTCGCCGCTCTCGGCCTACACGCCGGCCTTCTACGAGGAGCTCAAGGCTCGTCTCTCTCCTTACGTCGCGGAACTGAGGAAGCACGGGCTTGAGAAATCCGCCTATCTCTACGGCTTCGACGAGCGTCCGTTTGCGTATTACCCCGCCATCGGCGAGCTGTGGCGCAAGCTCAAGGCCGATTTCCCGGACATTCCGGTGATGACCACCGCGATGATGTACCGGGACATGCGCGACGGCAAGAGCTATCCGGAGCAGGACATCACCGACTGGTTCTGTCCGCTGACCAGCGTCTACGATCCCGCGCTTTCGGAGCGGCTGCGGGCGCAGGGCCGGCAGGTGTGGTGGTACGTCTGCTGCGGGCCGACCTGGCCGCAGGCGAACTTCGCGTCGATCGAATATCCCTTTGTCGAAGGCCGTTTGCTGGGCTGGCTCACCTACCGGTATCACTCCGACGGGCTGCTCTTCTGGCACGTGAACCTGTGGCCGGACCGTCCGCCGCTCGAGACGGCGGACCCCTTCCTGTCGGCGTGGGATGCGGAGAACTCCCTGCGCATGCCGGGCGACGGTCAGCTGCTCTATCCCGGCACGGAGGGACCGCTGCCGTCGATCCGCCTGGCCAACGTGCGAGACGGCATCGAAGACTACGAGTGGCTCCAGCAGCTGGAGCGGCAGAAAGGGCGCGCCGCCGCCGAGGCCGTGGCGGCGGAGCTGGCCCGCGGCATGACCGACTTCGAGCGGTCTCCGGAAAAAGTCCGGGCCGCGCGTTCGCGGCTGGCGGATGCGCTGGAGCGCCCTTAACCGGGAAAAAAGGTTATCAGACCGTTGGAACCCGGCTCACCGCGCTCCGAAGGAAATCACGCTGAGAGTGTGGACGGCGTCGGTCTTCGTGTTGATCATGAAAGGTGAAGGCGCGTCGATGTTGACGACGAGGGCGCGGTCCGCGTCGAGCATCAGCACTTCGCAGGGCTGGTCGAGGAGGCCGTCCGCGCCGTCGGTGTCGCCGTTGGCCCAGACCACGCTCATCTTCTTGGCCG
>CAZOIS010000387.1:0-2816 GCA_964579865.1 uncultured Lentisphaeraceae bacterium
GGACAACAAGATGAACCCGGTCGGTTCGCGTATTTTCGGGCCTGTCGCCCGCGAGCTGCGCGACAGGAACTACATGAAGATCATCTCACTGGCCCCGGAAGTGGTCTGATCCAGTGATCGACCGTGGCGCTGATGATGCCGGGGTTAGGCCCGCGGGCGTCAAAACGGCTACGAGTTAGGAAACAGCATGAGTGTTGCTAGAATCAAGAAGAACGATACGGTGATCGCCATCGCTGGCGAGTCCGCCGGACAGACAGGCAAAGTCCTCCGCGTGATGGCCGACAAGGGCCGGGTGGTGGTGCAGGGCCTGAACATGGTGAAGAAGGCCGTCCGCCGTTCCCAGACCGCCCCCAACGGCGGTTTCGTGGACCGTGAGGCGCCGATGGATCTGTCGAACCTGATGCCCTATGACCCGGACAAGAAAAAGGGCGTCCGCATCAGCAAAGTCCGCGAGGGCGATAAAATGGTGCGCAAATCCAAGGCTTCCGGAAAGAACCTGGACTAAGGGGGGCGGAGATGGCCAATCTCAAAGAAAAATTCGCGAGTGAATTGGCGCCGAAGCTTCAGGAGAAGCTGGGCGTGACCAACAAGATGTTGATTCCCCGCCTCCAGAAGGTGGTGATCAACATGGGCTTCGGCATCGTCGAGAAGGACGTGCAGAAGTCGATCGTCGACGACCTCACCAAGCTGACCGGCCAAAAGCCGGTGCTGTGTAAGGCACGCAAGAGCATTTCGAACTTCAAGCTGCGCGAAGGCATGGTGATCGGCGCAAAGGTGACCCTGCGCGGCCAGCGGATGTTCGATTTCATGGAGCGCCTGGTCTGCAGCGCGCTGCCGCGTATCCGCGACTTCCGCGGGATACCTAACCGCGGGTTCGACGGGCGGGGCAACTACACGCTGGGCTTGAAAGAGCACACGATCTTCCCCGAGATGGTCGACTCCGGCGTGCAGGGCAACGATGTCGGCATGGACATCACTTTCGTCTCGTCGGCGAAGGACAACAAGGGCACCCGCGAGCTGCTCGCGATTATGGGCATGCCGTTCGCCGGCAAATAAGGAGGATTTCCACAATGGCCAAAACCTGTCTGATGGAAAAAGCCAAGCGTACGCCGAAGTTTTCTTCGCGCAAGTACTACCGGTGCTCCCGTTGCGGGCGTCCGCGTGCGTACATCCGTAAGTTCCAGCTCTGCCGTATCTGTTTCCGCGAGCTGGCTGTTTCGGGAATGATCCCGGGTGTGACCAAGGCAAGCTGGTGAGGAGAGAATAATGACGTCGGATCCGATTTCTGACATGCTGTTGCGCATCCGTAATGCGCAGAAGGCTGGTCTGCCCTCGGTCGAGCTTCCGGGCTCCCGCATCAAGGGTGAGATTGCTCGCGTGATGAAGGACGAAGGTTACATCACGAACTTCACGATGACCAACACCGTTCCCCGTGTGCTGAGCATCGAACTGAAGTATAACGACGATGCCGAACCGGCGATCCGCGGCCTGCGCCGCGAGAGCAAGCCGGGGCTCCGCAAGTTCTGCGGCGTGCAGGACATTCCCAACGTGCTGGGCGGCATGGGTACCGCGGTCCTGAGCACGTCGGGTGGAGTGGTCAGCGGCAAGGAAGCCCGCAAGCGCAAGCTTGGCGGCGAACTGATCTGCACAATCTGGTAAGAGGGCTTCAACGATGTCGAGAATTGGTAAACAACCGGTCGCCATCCCCGCGGGTGTCACCGTGACCGCCAAGGACAACGCGGTGACCGTCAAGGGCAAGCTGGGCGAACTGAGCCGGACGTTCCAGAGCGGGATCACCGTGAAGGTCGAGGACGGCAAGGTGCTGGTCTCGCGTGCGGACGATACGCGCCTGCAGAAGAGCTGCCACGGCCTGAGCCGCACCTTGGTCAAGAACATGATCGAGGGCGTGGTCAACGGCTACAAGAAGGCGCTGAGCATTGAGGGCACGGGCTTCAAGGCCGTGCTCCAGGGCAAGAAGCTGAGTCTGTCGCTGGGTTTCGCATCCCCCAAAGACTATCTGATCCCTGACGGCATCAAGATCACGGTCGACCCGACGGGCCTGAACGTGACGATCGAGGGGATCGATAAGGAACTCGTTGGCGAGGCCGCGGCCCGCATCCGTAGTTACTATCCGGCCGAGCCCTACAAGGGCAAGGGTATCAAGTACGTTGGCGAGCAGATCCGCCGCAAGCAGGGCAAGACTGTCGCGTAACGCCTGAACGGAGCTGATAAACATGAGTTTTAACCGTAAAGAACAACGCACTCGCCGCCACCTGCGCCTGCGTCAGCGGGTCAAGGGGACGGCTGCGCGTCCGCGTATGGCCATCTGCATCTCGAACAAGCACATGTACGTGCAGTTCATTGATGACAGCGCCATGCACACGCTGGCTTCGACCTCCACCCTGAAGGAGTCGAAGCACTGCAATCTGGAAACCGCCAAACTGGTCGGCGAACAGGCTGCCACCGTGGCGAAGGAAAAGGGCATTTCGATCGTGGTCGTCGACCGCGGCGGCTTCAAGTACCACGGTCGCGTCAAGCAGATCGTGGAGGCGGCGACGTCCGCCGGCTTGAAGATCTCTGAGCGTGCCGCTGAAACGGCAGAGGAGGCGAAGTGAGCGCAGAGGCAAAATACTCCCGTAATGAGTCGAAGAGCGAGTTCGACGAGCGCGTCGTGTTCGTGAACCGCTGCGCCAAGGTCGTGAAGGGCGGGCGCCGTTTCAGCTTCAGCGCCGTGGTCGTCGTGGGTGACCGCGAAGGCCGCGTGGGCTTCGGTTTCGGCAAGGCCAACGAGGTCAGCGACGCCATCCGCAAGGGCG
>CAZOIS010000388.1:0-2813 GCA_964579865.1 uncultured Lentisphaeraceae bacterium
CGCGGTGGCGAAGACGGGCGCGCCGACGGCTGCGGCAAACGCCTCCGTTTCCGCGGACAGGACGTCGTCCGGCACGCTGGCTCCGGGGCGCGGATTCTTTTCGCCGACCAGCTCGAACTGGTTCGGCTTGACCATCACGTTGCGGTATTGACGGATGCGGCGGCGCGAATCAGCCCAGAACACGGTTTTTGGAAAATGCGGCGCGCGTTCGGCCAGCGCCGAGATCAGGGCCGAGGACATGACGCCTTGGCCTTCTTCCGGCACTTGGTCCATGACGATGAGGGCGTCGACGCGGGGCAGCACCGCGTCCAGCGAGGCCCGCAGCGCCGCTCCGACGCGTGCGGGGACCGGCCGGCGGTTCTTGACGTCGTAGCGGTCGTGTTCGCCCGCGATCCCCGGCCGCGTGCGATCGCACGGTTTGAGGTAGGTGGGCGTCACGCACTCCGGCTCGGCGTGCAGGTGGGTGAGGTCGCAGTTCAGGGCGGCCAGGTCCTGCCGCAACTCCCAGCCTTCGCCGTCCTCGCCCGTGAAGCCGAGCGTGACGATGCGCCTCGCGCCGAGCGCGGCCAGATTGTTGACGACGGTTCCCGCCGCTCCGGGCGCGTGACGGATCGCGACCACCTGATGCGCGCATCGCCCGGTCTCCACGGAGGTTTCCGTCAGCGCGGGGTCGATGTCGAAATACTTGTCCAGAAAGAAGTCGCCCAACACCGCGACGCGCAGGTCTCCGAAGCGCGAGGTGAGCGCTTCCAGGCGGTCTGCGGAAAATGTGCGTAGTGACGGGATCACGGGCCGGTTCTCCAAATGTGCGCCAAGAGCGCGGCGGCCTCGCCGTAATCGGGGATCACGATGTCCGCGCCCGCGCCGATGAGGCGCTCGCGCTTCCACGCGTCGCACCGGCCCGAGCGCGCGGCCTCGTCGCTCGCCACGGCGACCGCAAGTCCGCCGACCGACTTGCAATCGGCGATCTCCACGTAGCCGTCGCCGAACGCGATCAGCGCGTCGCCGCTCACCGCGTTCTCTTTCAGGATGCGCCGGATCACCATCTCTTTGGAAAAGCTCGCGTGGTCGGCCTGCGCGCCGTAGATCCGGCCGGGGGCGAACTCGTTGAGACCCAGCAGGCGGGCCTCTTCCAGCACGTATGGCTCATCGGTTCCGGAGGCGATGTAGATGGCGGTGCCGCGTTCGCGGAGCCCTCTCAGAATGTCGAGCGAGCCCGGCACGAGCAAGCCCGTCGGAGAAAGCGTTCCGTCGGCAAGCCCCTTTCTGCGGGCGTCGATGCGGGCCATCAGCCGGTCGTGGTATTCGGCTTTGTAGAGCTGTGGATCGGCGGGGATGCCGCCGCGACGGCGGATCTCCTCGGCGAGGCGGATCATCTGGTAGATGGTCTGCTTGCCCGTGAGTTCGGTGACGAAGTCTTTGACGAGACGGGTGACCGATTCGGGCGTTTCGCCTTTCGCCGCGTAACGCAGCAGATGCTCGGCCAGAAGCGGCACCATGATCTCCATCCAGCCCTCGCGGATCAGGCTCAAGGTGCCGTCGAAATCGAACAGCGCGTGTTTCGGCGTGATATCCGATCCGCGCGGCCGCACGATCTCGATGGCCGTCCCGGGGAGATAGGTCGTCTTCGCCGGCATGTTACAGGCCGAAACATAGTCGCGTTCGCTCACGTGTTTTCTCCAGCCGCCCGCTACCGTCCGAGCGCGTTACTTCGTGTTGTTCACAAACCACTCGACGCAGGCGCGGACGTTCTTCTCCGTGAACGCGTCCCATTGCTCGTACTCCAGCGTCAGGATCACCGGCGCGTTTTTGCTTTTCAGCGTATCCAGCACCGCCGCCAAACGGCCGACTCCCGTGCCGTAGGGGACTGGCTTGCCGTCGGCATTCACGTCGACGAAATGCAGCGCGAAAACACGCGAGGCGGCCAGCTGGCGGATCCCTTCCTCGGGCCTGACGCCCGCCGGCACCCAGTGGCCGATGTCCGCGCCCGCTCCGACCCACTCGCTGCAGGACGCCACCTTTTCGGCCATGAACGCCGGATCCCACCACGGGTTGGTTTTGGCATGGTTGTGAAGATGGATGCGGATCTTGTACTCCTGCGCCAAACGGTCGATGAGCGGCAACTGCTCCGGCGGCGGCTCGGTGAGGAGCATGCCGATGCCCAAGGCCTTCGCGAATTCGAACTGTTTCCGCCAGCCCGCCTCGTCCTTTTCATTGACGACGCCGTAGCTCAGCGCTTTCACCCCGCAGTTGTCCAGATACGCCCGCACCGCCGCCACCGTTTCGAGCGACATGTCGGAATATTTGAAAGACCCCTTGAAGGTTCCGCCCAGTTTCTGGACAGAGGTCAGCTCGATGGCTTTGAATCCCAGGCGCTTGGCCACTTCGATGGTCTCGACCAGCGAGCGGTCTTTGAACGTGTAGGCCTGTAAGGCGAGCGTGAACGGCGACTCGGCGGCCCAACAGCCGGTTGCAGCCGACAGCAGCGACAACGCCAGACACGTGATCGGAAAGCGCATGATCGTCTCCTTGTCCACGGGTGCCACGAAACGGTTCAGCGGAGATCCGTGTCCGCACCGGCAGATTGTTTTGTTACGGGGCGTGGAACGCCGGGGGCGTGCGGCGCTTCCGCGCCGCCTTGCCCCGGCGTTTCGGTGACCCTCAGTACGCCCACCCCTCGCGGATGAAGGGTTTGATGAGCGTGTTGGCCTGAGCGTTATCGGACAGGCATTTTGTCGCGTCCCAGCTGATCTTGCCCGGGATGCGCTGCGCCATGCAGCCGACCAGCATGCTTTCGACCAGCGGCACGGAGT
>CAZOIS010000389.1:0-2811 GCA_964579865.1 uncultured Lentisphaeraceae bacterium
CGAAACAATGGCCGATGTAGAGCCACTTGTTGCAGTTGAACAGGCCGTCCAGCACGGTGAGCGTGGCCGCGTTCGTCGCGTACGCCCAGCCGCGCGTCTGCGCGCCGACAAAGAAGTCGCAAGACCCCGTTGTGGCGTAGTTCATCACCTGTCCCGGCGCGCCGATCACAAGCTCGCCCTCATCGACCACGGCCGCGCCGAAACCGGTTTGCGTGCCGGGAACGGGCGAATCGCCGTTGTTCGGCCAGTTCCTGATCAGGTTCCAGTTCGCGCTGTCGCCCGCCGAGCAGAGTTTGTTGGTGCCCGTGTTGGCGAGACGCAGCGTGCCGGGACCGGTCTTGACGAACCCGCCGTTCGTGCTGTTGAAGACGCCGCCGACGGTGAGGTCGTGGTCCGTGCGGAGGATGCAGGTGCGGTTGGCGCTGCCGGAATTGAGCGTCATGCCGCGCGTCGTGACGGCATCCGGGCCCCTGTAGTAGAACGTGCCGGGGCCGATCGTCGGATTGCCGGAGAGGCCGAGCGGACCTGCCGCACCGGCGTCGTTCCAGGTCTCAATGACCGCCGTGCCGGAACGGACGTATAGTCCATCCCTGTACGTGTTGGCGCCGCCAAGGATGGTCGTGCCGCCGCCGCTGCCAGACTTGTTGACGCGGAGCGTGCCCAGACAGGAGACGGCGCCGGCGACGCGCGCCGTGGCGCCGGACGCCGTGACGACCGCGACGGAATCCGCATCGCCCGACGTGTTGGCGATCCATTCGTTGTTGATCGGCGCGCCGAGCGTGTGGTCGCCGGAGTTGACGGCAATCGTCGCGGGGGTGACGTTGTCCGTGTTTTCCACGGTCATCGCCTGACCGGAGAAGGCGTAGCCGGAGGCGGGATCGGCCGCCGTGAGGGCGAAGTTGCCGAGCGTGACGGGCGCGTCCACGTTGATAGGCACATTCGCCCCTGCGGCGGGATTGAAGGCGACCAGCGCGTCACGTTTGCTTTCCGGGACCGTTCCGCCGTCCCAGTTGGCGCCCGTGCCCCACACGCCGCCGGCCGACTCAGAAATCCATGTGATGGCGTCGGGACTGGGATCATCCGTGACGGTCATGACAACCGCCTTCCATCCCGCATAATCGCCGCTGGTGATGTCAACCTTGGCCACCACGCCCGATTTGGCGGGGAAACCGTCCACGATACTGAACTTGGAAACGTCGACATTCGCATCGCAGGACGCCCGGTAGACGAGCGCCGTGTGCGGCCCGTTCGCCATGCTCATACAGCCGGCGGTGTTGCCGCCCGGATGCATGCCGATCTGCACGGGCGAAAGAACGTTCAGGATATTGGAGACCACATAACCGTTCCCTGCCGTCGCGTTGACGAGATCAAGGAGGACGGGGGTTTCCGCACCATTCTCGCCGAGGACGAGGCTGCCGATCCACTGGTCCTGATTGCTGGCGCGCAAATTGGTGCCTGGCAGCATCTCCACGTCCTTGTCGCAAACGGCCGCACCCTGAAGGCCGAACATCCCTTGTTCCACGCGGACGGGGCCGTTGAAGGTGAAGGCGAAGGTCGGCCGCATGCAGAAACCTGCCACCCCGCGCTTGGTCAGGCCGCCGTCCGGCGCACCGTTGAGGGCCGGATCTGTGGCCAAGCTCTGAGTGAGCTCGCACCAGCTAGGACTGGCGTTAAACGCGTTGGTCGGATAGGCGCTGGTATCCAGGATAAAGCCCTTCTCGCCGACATACGCGCGCGTGATGCCGCTCACGGAACCCGTCGGCCGGAACACGCCGCCGTTGAAATGGGCCTCCGACGTGCCGCCGCCGCTGTTGATGTTCCTGGCGCAGAGCGTCGCCCCTTCGTTGAGGTAGAGATAACTTTCCGAATTATATCGGGCGAGCTGCAAGTCATAAGTCAAGTTGACGACGCCGCCGTTCAGATAGATATAGGCGGGCGAGTTGGTCATGCCGCTGACCCCGTTCACTCCGCAGGAAATATACTGCGCGTTCAGCGTGCCGCCGTTCATGACGAAGGTGTTGGTGGCGTTCACGCCGGGATGGGCGCCGACGCCGAGGGTCTGGGCGACATTGACCGTGCCGCCGTTCAGGGTCGCTTCCGGCCGGCAGGTCTGAACGCCGCGATAGTCCCACCCCAGCATGAAATTATAACAGTTGAGGGTGCCGCCATTGATGGTCACTTTCGGCGCAAGCCCTTGCGGAGCGGTGTTGGTGTCGCCGTTGTAGTAGCCCGCGCCGAACGTGGAGCCCACAGCGAGCGAGCCGTTGTTCACGACCAGCTCGCCCGTCGTCTCGGTGCCTGTGGCGGTGGTGTGCGTTCCCGCCCAGAAATCGCCGCCGGCCACGACGTTTGGCGCGTTGGCGCCGTCGTCGGCTGCACCGATCACAAGTTTCCCGTTCGCGATCAGCGCGCTCTGAATGCCGGATGACGCGGAATCGCCGTTGGCGGGATAGCCGACAAGGTCGTTGATGTTGTAATTGGCGCCGGTGTTGCCGAGGCGGAAGGAGCCCGTGCCGGCGAACGAGAGCGTGCCGAGGCCGGACTTGATGAAGAGCCCCGTGCCGAGGCTGCAGGAAAGCATCGTGAGGTCGTTGTCGATGGCCAGGACGGAGCCCCGCGCGCTGCCGGAGTTGACGGTGAGCCCGGGGATGGTCTCGCCCGATCCGGTGTAACGCAGCGTGCCGGGACCGAGAACGAGGTCGGCGGGGTTCTTCACGAACGCGAGCGAGTCGATGACCGTGCGGCCGCAGCCCGTGGAGAGCCGGCCCGTGAACCCCGAGGCGTTGCCGAACATGACCGTGCCGCCGCCGC
>CAZOIS010000390.1:0-2788 GCA_964579865.1 uncultured Lentisphaeraceae bacterium
TGGCGTGGATCGTGGCGGGTTTTCTGGCCTGCTTCTATCTGCCGGTGGGCGTCGCGCGGTTTGACCATGCGCTGCTGGAGGCGGCGCATCTGGTCAAGTGGTATGCGCAGGAGCACGTGCTGCTCTGCCTGATCCCGGCTTTCTTCATCGCGGGCGCGATCGGCGTGTTCGTGAGTCAGGCGGCGGTGATGAAGTACCTCGGGCCCAAGGCCAACAAGTTGGTGGCGTATGGAGTGGCCTCGGTGTCGGGCAGCATCCTGGCGGTCTGCTCCTGCACGATCCTGCCGCTGTTCACGGGCATCTACCGCATGGGCGCGGGCCTCGGGCCGGCGTGCGCGTTTCTCTACTCGGGACCGGCTATCAACGTGCTCGCCATGATCATGACGGCGCGGATACTGGGCCCGGAGCTGGGCATCGCGCGGGCGGTCGGCGCGGTGGTGTTCAGCGTGGTGATCGGCTACGCGATGCACCTGTTGTTCCGGCGCGAGGAGGAGGCGAAGATCGCTGCGGCGATCCAGATGCCCGAGGAGGAGGGCGGCCGTCCGCTGTGGCAGACCTCGCTCTATTTCGCCGCGATGGTGCTGATCCTCGTGTTCGCGAACTTCGGCAAGCCGCAGAACCCCGAGGGCATGTGGGCGGCGCTGTACGGAGTGAAATGGGTGCTCACGGCGCTGTTCGCGGCGGGGCTCGGAGTGATGCTGGTGGCGTGGTTCAGGATGCGGCTTTGGAAGGTCGGCCTCGTTGCGGCGGCGACCGCGCTGACGGCGCTGGCCTCGGGCGGAAACCCGCTGGCGGCCTTTACGGTCGGATCGCTGGGGCTGGCGTGGCTGACGGCGACGGACAAAGGCGAGGGCGGGCAGTGGTTCGAGTCGTCCTGGACCTTCGCGAAGCAGATCCTGCCGCTGTTGTTGATCGGCGTGGTGATGGCGGGCTTCTTGCTGGGCCGCGTAGGGCAGGAGGGCATGATCCCGTCGGAGTGGGTGTCCAAGGCGGTGGGCGGCAACTCGCTGCGGGCGAACTTCCTGGCCTCGTTCGCGGGGGCGTTCATGTACTTCGCGACGCTGACCGAGGTGCCGATCATTCAAGGGCTGATGGGCTCTGGCATGGGCAAAGGCCCCGCGCTGGCGCTGCTGCTGGCCGGACCGGCGCTGAGCCTTCCGAGCATGCTGGTCATCAACAGCGTGCTCGGGCCGAAGAAAACCGCGGCCTTCGTGTCGCTGGTGATTGTTTTGGCGACGCTGGTGGGGTGGGCGTTCGGGAAAGTGTTCTGAGTCGGACCTGTCGGACGGGGCTGACGTGTCTGACAACGAGAGAGGAAAAACCATGAGAATCCAAGTTCTGGGCACAGGTTGCCCGAAGTGCAAAACGCTGATGGCCAACGCGGAGGCGGCGGTCAAGGCAGCGGGGATTGAGGCGACGGTCGAGAAGGTCGACCAGATCGCGGACATCATGAAGATGGGTGTGATGATCACGCCCGCCCTGGCGGTGGACGGGGTGGTGAAGAGCGCGGGCAAGGTGCTGAGCTCAGAGGATATCAAGAAGATGCTTGTGGTGGGATGAACGATTTATTGCGACCACTCAGTGGTCGCAATGACGAGTGTAAAAAAGAAGGAAAGAATTGAAATGAAGGTGAAAGAATTCGCGATTATCGGGGCGGTCGTCGTCGCGGCGGCGGCTATACTGTTTCTGAAACAAGGCAAAAAGGCGGAGTCGGCTGGGGCGGCGGCGCAGGCGACCGTTGAGGCGTCGGCCCCGCAGGACAAGGCGTTGCCGCGGCTCGTTGACCTGGGCGCCGGGAAGTGTATCCCGTGCAAGATGATGAAGCCGATTTTGGACGACCTGATGGCGAATTATGCGGGGACGTTCAAGACGGAGTTTGTCGATGTTTGGGAAAACGAGGCAGAAGGCAAGAAATACGGCGTCAAAATGATTCCGACGCAGATCTTTTTCGACGCCTCTGGCAAAGAGTTGTTCCGCCACGAAGGGTTTTACTCGAAGGAGGACATCCTCGGTAAGTGGAAGGAATTCGGCGTAGGAAGTGGCAGGGCGGAGTAGTGGACGGAGGGAATGCTGGAAGCGTGCGCTGGGAAACTTGAAACTTGAAACAGGACAGTGCCCGGTTGTTTAACGCAGAGACGCGGAGACGCGGAGACGCAGAGTGTTTTGAAACGGATTGCGGATTATTAATCCCTCAGCATTCCACTATTCCACTCTTCCAGTATTCCATCATTCCCGTCTCGCGGTGTGAAAGGAGTCAAAGATGTTGAGTGATTTGTTTGCTGCGCTGACGCGGGCGGTGGAGGGCACGCCCGCGATCGCGATGACGGCTGCGGTCGTGTGGGGGATTTTGAGCATCGTGCTCAGCCCGTGTCATCTGGCAAGCCTGCCGCTGATCGTCGGCTTCATCAACGGTCAGCAGGGGCGCATGACGACGCGGCGGGCCTTTTCCATCTCGCTGCTCTTTTCGCTGGGCATCCTCATCACCATCGGCGTGATCGGGGCCCTCACGGCGGCGGCGGGCCGGATGATGGGGGACGTGGGCCGCTGGGGCAACTACGCGGTGGCCGCGATCTTCTTCGCGGTCGGCCTGTATCTGCTGGAGGTGATCCGGCTGCCGCTGCCGAACGCGGCGCAGCCGGGCATCCAGAGCAAGGGCCTGCTGGCGGCGTTCGTGCTGGGTCTGGTTTTTGGCGTGGCGCTGGGGCCGTGCACCTTCGCCTACATGGCGCCGATGCTGGGCGTGACCTTCCGGCTGGCCTCGACGAACCTCTCCTACGGCGTGCTGCTG
>CAZOIS010000391.1:0-2785 GCA_964579865.1 uncultured Lentisphaeraceae bacterium
GAGTTGCTGGTCGTGATGCCGGCGCCTCCGGTGAAGATCCAGCTTGCGCCGGCCGGCACCGTACGATAGGCGTTGGCGGTGCCGTCGGGGACGAGCGCCGGCGCGTCGTAGGTCTCAAACGAGGCGTTGGCGATCGTCACGGCGACTGCGGCCGCGTTGTCGTTGCTGACGGCGAGGCACCCGCCCCCGATCACGGTGGCGCCGGTGTAGGTGTGGTTGGTCGCGGTCAGCGTGAGCGTGCCGGCGCCGAGCTTGGTCAAACCGCCGGTCCCTGCGGCCTTCAGCCCGACGCCGAGACCGATGTTCTTGCCGTCCGTGTCGAAGATCGCTCCGCCGTTGCCGACGAGGGTCGACGACGAATAGCCTTCGCTGATGCCGCCGATCAGCGTGACGAAGTTGCTGTTGTCTTGCGTGGGCTTGACGACCGTGCCGTTGAAGGTGACATGCGAGCCATCATAGCTTGAAGTATCCGAAGCCGCGATGCTCTTGGCGATCAGCGTGCCGCCGTTCAAGTAGCAGGGCCAATGCCAGTCGCCGGCGTTCACGCCGCCGGCGGCCGTGACGACCGCACTGTCTTGGATGACCAGCGTCCCCCAGACGCCCGACCCCTCGGCCGTCGTGCCGCCGAGGATGCCGGCCACATTGATGACGCTGAAGCCGCCCATCGTCAGTGTCCACCGGCCGACGCTGATGTTGCCCGACGCGTTGAGCGTCACATTGCTGAACATCGTGGGCGTGCTGAAACCGGCGAGCCGGTTTCCCCATCCCCACACGCGGAAGCTGGAGAGCGAGAGCGTGCCGCCGGTAAAGACGTAGTTCGCGAAGTTGGTTCCGCACCCGACCTTCACCGCGTCCGCCGTTCGCGATCCGTCGACGGTGACGGCGGTGAACGCCGGCATGTTGGTGAAATAGGCGTCGCCGGTGTCAACCCAGGTTGCGCCGGCGCCCAGCCAGTTCGCGGAGGTCGTGTCCCATGTGCCGCTGCCGGTGTTCCAGCCGTACGTGACCGCGCTGCTGGCGGCCAGCCGGACCGCGCCGTCCACATAGCGCAGCGTCCACCCTGCGGGCAGCGACGCACTCGCGAAGTGCGGCGGCGTGCCGGTGCAGGTCAGGACCGTGTAGACGCGGCTGGCGTTCAGCGTGGCCGAAGGAGCAGTGGCAAACGTGGCGGAAGAAAGGTTGATGCTGCCCTGCACGGCCAGCACGTCGTTCGTGTTGTCCGCGTCCACGTCCGACAGCAGCTTGCCGGTCAGAACCGTCCCGTCGGGGACCGACAGGGTGCCGAGCGTGTTAGTGCCGCCGGGCTGGAGCAGGCCGGTGACGGTCAGAGCGCCGTTCGAGACTGCGCCTTTGCCCGAAAGCCCGTAGAGGCTGTGGCTCGCCCCTGCAAGGTCGACCGCCGCCCCGTCGGAGACGACGAGGGTCGTGGCGGACGGCAACGCTTTGGCATAAACCTTCAGCGTCCCGTTCGTGACCACCGTCGCGCCGCTGTAGGTGTTCGTGCCTGAGAGCGTCAGCGTGCCCGCGCCGAGTTTGGTCAGGCCGCCGTTCCCGTACGTTTTCAAATTGACCTTGATGCCGATGTTCTTGCCGTCCGTATCGAAGATCGCCCCGCCGTTACCGATCAGAGCCGACGACGAGAAACCATCGGCCACCGCGCCAATCAGCGTCACGAAGCTGCTGGAGTCTTGCGTGGGCTTGACGACCGCCCCGTTGAAGATGACCTGGCCACCGCCGTACCGCGTGGTGTCGGACGCCGCGATGCTCTTGGTGATCAGCGTGCCGCCGTCCAGATTGAGAATCCAATACTGATTGGCAGCGTTGACACCGCCGACGGCGGTCACAACCGCATTGTCCCGGATCGTCAGCGTGCCCCACGTGCCGTCGGTCCCGTCGATGCTGCCGCCGACGGCTCCGCCCGCGGTGACAACGCTGGAACCGCCGATCACCAGCGTCCAGCGGCCGGCGCTGATGTTGCCCGAAGCGTTGAGCGTCAGGTTGCTGAGCATCGTGGGCGTCGAGGCACCGGCGCTCCGGTCGCCGTAGCCGAACACGCGGAAAGAGGACGCGGCGAGCGTGCCGTTCGTGAAGACGTATTTGGCGTTGCTGGTCGCGCTGCCGACTTTCACGATGCCAGCCGTCCGCGATCCGTCAACGGCAATCCGTGTGACCGCGGACTTGTTCGTGAAGAAGGCATCGCTCCCCGTCGCGTCGACCCACGTCGTGCCCGCGCCCGTCCAGTTCGCGGAGGACGTATCCCACGTGTCATCCCCCGTGTTCCACGCATACGTCCCGGCCCGCGTTGGGCCTGCCCATGTGCCCGCCATCAGAACCAAAAGCATCGCCCGTGTTCTCATCGTCCACACTCCTGTTGCGATCAACGGTTTTGCGAGCGTCCGCCCCTCCTCTTCCCTCCTAGCTACCCGTCGCCGTCGCAATATGGCCCGTTCAGATTACGTTCGATAATACTCTTTCCTATGAGTACTTACAAATGCATCATTTTACTGAGGAAGGCGATGGCGTGCGGATTCGTATCCCTCCTTCGCGCCCGTCATGGCCAAGTTGTTCCAGGTGGCGAAACAACAGGAGTTAGGATTTTGAACAGCCATCCGAAGATGCGAAACGTCCGAGTTTCGGATGGGTTTAGGACAAATGTGATCTCCAATTCGACGTTCTCACAGCTCGAAGGCTTCCCGGGCAAACGCATTCATCTGACCGGTCGCGTAGAGAAAGTCGAGCGCGTTGTAGCGGTCACGCATGTGCGCGGCCACGATCACGTCCTTGA